>DYET01000140.1 GCA_020725625.1 Desulfovirgula sp.
AGCCTCCGGAACATCCGCTCGGCTTTGGAATCCACCCCTACGTATACTCCAGCATATTGTTTTTCAGAGTAGAATTTTACTTATTTGAATCAGGAAGCAATTTTCTGATTTCCATGGGCAGGGGGAACAGGACAGTCGTGTTGGGGGCGTTTGAAACCTCCGAAAGGGAGCGGAGCATCCTCAGGGTGAGCCCTCCCTCGGTACCCGTCAGGATCTCGGATGCCTGTGCCAACTGCTCCGCCGCCTGGCGCTCCCCTTCCGCCTGGATGATTGCAGCCCTCCGGTTTCTTTCAGCTTCTGCCTGCCGGGCGATGGCCCTGGTCATCTCCGAAGGCAGCACGACGTCCTTGATTTCCACCGCGATGACTTTGATGCCCCAGGGATCCGTGGACTCGTCGACTATTTTCTGGATCGTCTGGTTGAGTTTCTCCCGCTGGGAGAGCAGCTCATCCAGGTCGGCCGTGCCCACAACGCTCCTCAGGGTGGTCTGGGCCAGCTGGTTCGTGGCTTCGTGGAAGTTTTCGACGTTGACCACCGATCTGTCCGGCGACACCACCCTGTAGTACAGGACCGCATTTACTTTGCAAGTGACGTTGTCCCTGGTAATCACCTCCTGGGGCGGCACGTCGAAGACGACCACCCGCAGGGATATCCTGACTATCCTGTCGATAACCGGGATGATGAAAATCAGCCCCGGCCCCCGCACGTTCACCAGCCTCCCCAGCCTGAACAGGACGGCCCGTTCATATTCCGGAATAATTTTAATGGCCGAAGTCAGGATGAAAATAATCAGGACGGCCCATACGGCCAGCGTGAACAGGTTGTAAAGCATTTTTCCACTCCTTATCCTTTTCCGGTTTCCCGGCCATGTTCATTTAAACCGACGTAAAGAGTCATCCCCCGCCGTTCGAACACAGTTACCCTTTGTCCCTCCCGGATAGTATGCCCATCTCTTGAAACGGCCTGCCAGATTTCTCCCCTTATTTTTACCAGGCCTCCCGGATTGAGATCCTTTATCACATAAGCCGCCTCGTTCCGGAACTCCCCTTCCCCGTGTACAGGCCTCAATTTGCGTATTCCGGCCAGTCCCGTGACGGCGACTATCATCAAAGCCGCGCCCGCAACCCCTATCCCTGCCGCCACGGCCTTGAAGGCGGCAAACCACCCGGCCGGCATCAGGGGCTCCACGGGGAAGAACAGGATGCCCAGAACTACGCTTGCCAGCCCGCCGACACCCAAAACGCCGTAACTGGGAGTAAACAACTCGGCAATTAAAAGGCCTGTTCCCAGCAGGATTAACAGGGCGGCAGCCAGGTTGCCCTGAAAAAGGCCCATCCCGGCAAGTCCCAGAACGAGACTGACGGCCCCCAAAACCTCGGGCAAAAAGAACCCGGGGGAATAGAACCCGATGATCAGCCCGTAGATGCCGATCATAAGCAATATCACGGCCAGGGTCGGATTGCTTACGAGATGTACGAAGCGTTCATTTAGATTCGGGCGGATCTCCACCGTCCTGGCCTCTGACGTGTTTAAACTCCTGCTTCCCTTGCGGGTTGAGACCGTCAGGCCGTGAATTTTTTTCAATAAATCGCCAAGATCAGCGGCGTTCAGATTAACTATCCCTTCTTCAAGGGCTTCACTGTTGCTTAAGGTCAGGTTTTCCGTAACAAATTTTTCCGCCAGGCCGGCCGGGCGCCCCCGTTCCCTGGCAATGCTTTTCATGTGGCCGGCGAGAAAATTCACGGTTTTTTGGTCGGCGGCCCTCGGGGCTTCCCCCGGCACGGCCATCGTTACCGGCATGGCGGCCCCGCAGGTGGTTCCGGGAGACATGGCCGCTATATGCCCGTTGAGCAGGATAAAGGTGCCGGCGGAAGCAGCTATTGCTCCCTGCGGGCTGACATACGTGATTACTGGAAAGGTTGACGCGGACATGGCCTGAATTATGTCAAGGGTAGCCGTGACCAGCCCGCCGGGGGTGTTCAGCAGGATCACGACGGCTTCTGCACCGCTCTTTTCCGCCAGCCGAAGTCCCCTGATTACGTGCCTGGCCGTGCCGGCTGTTACAGTGTCGTCCACGCCGAGGGTGTATACCAGCGGCCGTCCCTCTTCTGCGGACACTGATGGAACAGAGTCATGGAAAAAACATGGCAGGACGGCAAGGATTAAGATCGCCCCGCACTTTGCAAAGTTGGTGCCCCAAGTCCGTCGGATTCCCAAAACATCCAGATCCAAGGCCGCGTTCCCCCGGGGGATTTTATATCAGGCTGCAATTTAAAATATATTTTGCTTGAAAGGCAAAACAAGTATGTATACCTAAGCGTCACATACTTTTCCCATAATCTTAATCGAACAGATCGTACCTGCCCCGGGGCCGTGATTTTATTCCGTGACATGACGGGCTTCCCCCGGCATGGTAAAAAGGAGTTTTATACAACCCGATTGATTTAATTAAAAAAAATGATAATATCAAATGGAGGCGGCCGAATCATTCTTAATTTTATGGGAAACAGGTGCAGCGCAGCTTTTAAGGAGGTTGCCTTAATAAATAAAGTTTTTGGAGGATGGAAGTTTGCCTGCAAACAATATTGCTGCGTCAATCGGAAAGAAGATTCGGAAGGTCAGGAAAGAGCGGAACATGACCTTGAAGGAGCTGGCTTCCCGCGCAGGAATAAGCCAGAGCATGCTGAGCCAGGTTGAGCGCGGCATTGCCAGCCCCACCATCGTCTCCCTGGTGGCCATTGCACACGCGGTTTCCATGTCACCGTCCTTTTTCTTTGAAGACGATGATCTGCTCCGGGACAATGACGAGTCCCCGGTGTTTAAATCCGAAAGCAAAAAAATTCTCCGGACCGAGACCGGAATGACTCTCATACCGCTGGCCACCCTGACAGAACTCAAGGAAGACACTATTCAGCTGGTGGAAATCCATATTGAACCCGGCGGCTGCAACCGCCTAAAGCCGATCAGCCACGAGGGAACGGAAAAGCTGGGCGTCATCGAAGGGTCCCTGGTGGTGAAAAGCGGCCGGAATGAGTACCTTCTGAAAAAGGGTGACAGTATCACCATCAATGCCACTCTGCCCCACAGGCTTGTAAATTCCGGCCGGGCAAAGGCCCATGCCGTGTGGATGATTATCACGCCGAAGTCACCATAAAAATGGGCCGGTATATATCCGGCCCATATAATTCCCCGCTTAATTTCAGCTATTCCTGGACTGCATCAGCCTTTCCGCCCTTTCGGTGTTGAAGAAGCCGCAGACACAGGGTTTTGCCATCCGGATGGCGGCTTCCCGTGGGGTCAGCAATCCCTTGCTTACCTGTTTAATCAAGTCCGATACCAGGTTGGCGCTGACCTGGGCGTGTCCGCACATGGTGGTAAACTCCAGTATATCCCGGGGAGGCAGTTTATCAGTGCGCCCCCATATACCCAGGGAATGATTGACGGTGTGAGGTTCCAGGCCCACTTTCCTGCAAATTTGGGCCACCATGTCGTATAAGGCGGCTACTACCACCGACAGGCCCAGGTCCTGGTCCTTCACTTCCCTCAAAACTCCCTCAAGGGCGGCCTCGGAGGTTAAAACACAAAAAAGGGCGGGGGCCTGGTCAAGAGCCTCTTTTATTGCTTCCAGGCTGTGGGTGTACATGTTCCCACAGGTTATGACCCCGTAATTGGCAGGGTTGTACTTCAGCACTATCTCGAGAAAACGCCTGGCTTTTTCGTTGGCATGAAGGTGATTGTACCCCAGTTCCGGGATGCACATGACGCAAAAATCGCAGGACAAATTGTCGGGGGTTCCCTGCCTGTGGAGTGAATGTGTCATCAGCTTTTACCTCCATTACCGGTGAAGTCGAAGAGCGGCCTTCCCAGCCCTACGTTAATCTTCGGGTTCGGCAGGACTTTGTAGCCCATGCTTTGGGCTTTCTCCACATTTGGAATGCTTCCGTCCGGCTCAACCTTGGTGATCATGGAAACGCTGAAAACCGTGTCTATATCCCTGCTGACCCTGTCGAGGGCTTCCAGTATCTCGCCCAGCTTGCTGCTTGGAGCCTTGAACTCGATTATGGCCGACAGCACTCTCTCCTCCAATATGTCTTCACGAAGCCTGCCGGTATTTCGGTCGGACATCAGGTATGTGGTCGGGTTTCCTTTTACCTCCCATTCAACGCCCACTGCGGCCAGGGCCATGGCGACCTTTTCAACGTCCTTCATGGACGTGGACACCCCGGGGCGCCCCAGTTCAACGCCGAAGCCAACCTCGCCGGAGCGGTAGCGCCCGGTCACGTCGTTTGATTTCATCTCCATGGTCCCCCGGCCCATCAGTCCGGTCTCCGGGTGTCTTGCCGTAGGATCGCTGTAGTGGGACCGGATCACCCTGGGCCAGGCCAGTTCCTGCTGGTAAATGGCCCCCTGGGGGCATACCTTCATTCTTAAGCAGACCCCGCACTCTACACACCGGTCAAAATCAATCACCGCCACGTCGCTTTCGGCCAGGCTGATGGCGCCCGCGGGACAGTATGGGAGGCACTGGCCGCAACCGATGCAGCATTCCCGGTCAATGATCATGCTGTCATTCTCCTTTCGGGTTAATCTGTTTGAATTCACGCGCCGGGCCCTGCCGTCCGGAAAAGGATTTTCTTATCGAACGGAATGCCGGAATAACCAGGGCCATAACCGCCACTGCCAGCAGTACGGCGGTTATGGGCCTCGTCAGCATGTCAAAAACGCTGCCGTGGGCCACGATCAACCCCCGCCGGAAATTCAACTCGGCCATGGGGCCCAGGATAAGCGCCAGTATCAGCGGCACCACGGGATACTCGTAGCGGAACATGAAGTAGCCGACGACCCCGAATATAAGGGTTATCCAAACATCCATAATATTGTTCCTGACGGTATATGCCCCCACCATGGACAGAACCAGTATTATCGGCGCCAGGATCTCGTAGGGTATGTCCAACACCCTGGAAAACAGGGTGGAAACCCAACAGCCCGATATCAGCATGAGAAAATTGACCAGTATGATTCCGGCAAAAATGGTGGCCACCAGGTTGGGGTTTTTCTGGAACAACAGGGGACCGGGCTCCAGGCCGTGCAGCAGGAAGGCCCCCAGAATAATGGCGGTGACACCGCTTCCCGGTATCCCCAGGGCCAGAGTCGGAACCATGGAACCGGGCGCCGCGGCGTTGTTGGCGGCTTCCGGGGCGGCCACGCCTTCCAGGCATCCTTTACCGAATTTTTCCCTGTTTTTTGAGAACCTGACCGCTTCGCTGTAACCCAGGAAAGAAGCCACGGTTCCCCCGACGGCGGGCAGTATGCCGATAACAGTGCCGATCACCGTGCTCCTGATTATTGTGGGGCCTACCTCCCTTATTTCACTGAGGCTTGGCAAGCTGGCCCTCGCCCTTCTGTCGGCAATAATCATTTCGATTTTTCTTCCGGTTTTGTTAAAAACCTCGGCCACCGCGAATACCCCGATTAAAATGGGGGCAAAGTGGAACCCGTCCATCAGGGGGCCGATGCCGAAGGTGAACCTTTCCGCGCCGGTTATCCTGTCAAGGCCGACGGTGGGGAGAAAAAGCCCGATTCCCGTAACGATCAGGGCCTTGGACAGCGACTTGCCGGCCACGCTGGCAATCACCGTCAGGCCCAGAACGGCTAGGGCGAAATATTCCGCCGGGCCGAAGGAAACGGCCACTTTTACCAGGGGAACGGTAACAACGACCATGGCCAGGGACGACAGGAGCCCTCCCGTTGACGATGAAAAAACAGCCATGCCGAGGGCCTTTCCCGCCTTGCCCTGCTGTGCCATGGGATAACCGTCCAGGGTTGTGGCTGCCGCCGACGGGTGCCCGGGAATTTTAAGGAGTATGGAGGCGATTGCGCCCCCCATCATGCCGCCCACGTACATGGCCGACATCATAAGAAAGACCGCCTCCGGGGGGGAATTATACGTAAGCGGTATAGCCAGGACTATGCCCAGCTCCGCCCCGATGCCCGGCACTGCGGCCATGAAAATGCCTACCAGGAGGCCGGCGAACATCCATAAAAAATTGACGGGAGACAGTGCCGTGACAAATCCGGTCATCAAGTGATCTACGGACATGAGACATCAACCACCCTTCAATACATGAGATGGGTAAAATCCCTGAAAACACCCATCCCGCGCGGGAGCGGCAGATAGAACATTTTGCCGAAGACAAAGGCTATAACCAGGGTGACCGCGCAGCCGATAACAAGCCCTTTCACAGGGTGGCCGCGATAGCGCATCAACCTTAAAAAAATGATTATGAACAGCGGCGTGGCCACGAGAAAACCCAGAAAATCAAGCCCGATTATATAAGCCCCGAACAGTACGGCCGCCAGGACGTTGGCCAGCCTGAAGAGGGGTTCCGGAGGGGGTTGTTTCCCCTCCGGTTCCATCACGGGCCTTCTTCTCAACACCTGTACAAACTGGCTTATTACAGAGACACCCAGCAGCACGACCATTCCCCACAGGATAATCTCAGGCCAGACCCTGGGGCCGACCTGCCCGGAGTAGGGAGGCGGTATATCTGAAACCCTGCTGAGGAAAAGAATGCAGGCTGCCAACAATACCCCCTTGAATACCAGGTCACCGTATGCCATGGAAAACATCCTTCCCGGTTTGGCTTAAAACCTAGTTCTTTTTCTCCTGGAGCTTCTTCATATCCGCCAGGAACTCCGCCGTGGCGTCCGAAAGCTGCTTGAGTTGCTTCATGGCGTCTGCGCCGTAGGTAACCCCCGGAATGATATCCAGGTATGATGATTTTACGTACTGCTGGTATTCAGGGTCTTGCACCGCCTTTGCAACGGCCTCCTTGATGCGGTCCTTCACCTCCTGGGGCGTATTCTTCAGCACGCCCATACCCCGGTATGTAGCCATCACCACGTCGTAACCCAGGTCCTTGGCGGTGGGCACGTCGGGGAATTTATCCGCCTTTTGATCCCCGAAAAGGAGAATGGGCCTGGCATCTCCGGATTTCATGAGAGCGGCGAAGGAAACCAGGCTGCCGGCCATGACGTCCAGGTTTCCGCCCATGGCGGCGGTGATAACTTCACCGGTGCCGTCAAAGGGGACATACTTGAATTTTGCCCCGGACTTTTTGGAAAGAAGGTAGACCGCCAGGGCGTCGGGCCCGTCCGGAGCCACTCCTCCCACGGTAACCGGGCTTTTTTTGGCGTGTTCAAGCATTTCCCTGGCATCCTTGAATTTGCTGTTTTTCAGTACGACCAGCCAGCGCGGGTCGTTCTGGCAGTTGGCGATGGGCTCCCAGTTGTCGAAGCCGATCCCTGGAATGCCCCTGGCGTGGCCTACCGCAACCCCGGCCGTATCGCTCCAGGTGTACCCGTCCACCGGTTGTTTGGAAATATAGAGGCCGGCCGCGGCAGGCCCCTGGGAGTAATTCACAACCCGCACTTCCTGCCCCAGTTCCCTGCTGAGGGGCTTGGCTATCTGGCGGGCAAAAATATCGGTGCCGCCGCCGGGAGACTGTGCCAGAACCCACTCGATGGGCTTCTCGGGCCACTTTGCCGCCTTTTTGTCGCCGCCCGGTTCCTTTCTGGGCTCCGTTTTACTGCCGCCGCACCCGGCCACTAAAGACGCCGCAAAGACCAACACAAACAGGATTAACAAGTACCGCCGGCTTCCCATTATTTTACAGCCCCTTCCTGTACAAAAGTTAGAACCAAATGGTACTATTAAATTTATTTTAATTATATAGAATTATTTACAAAAAAACAATATGATTAAATTTTTTTTATTAATATTAAAATTTTTAACGTACCAGTATAAAAAAAAGCCGCCTTCCGGCGACGGAATCCAAAATCTGAAAGAATTTCTTGCTCTCCTTAACGAGAAGGAAAGCCCCGCAGCACCACCCTGCGGGGCCGGATCCACCTTAAAACAGCTGCCGGCTGACAGCCGCCGGCTGCACCAGACTTTTACACCCGGGACCGTTCCTTCTCCCTTGTACCCGGCTACAGTTTCATGTTCCTGAGCCTTGCCACCCTGTCCTGAATCGGCGGGTGCGTGCTGAACAGCTTCAGAAGCGAGGCTCCGGAAAGAGGGTTGACTATAAACAGGTGGGACGCGGCGGGATTGACAGCCATGGGTATGCGCTGTGCCGCCGACTCCAGTTTTAACAACGCCTGGGCCAGGCCGCCGGTACTCCCGGCGATACGGGCCCCGGTCGCGTCGGCCATATACTCCCTGGAACGGGAGATGGCCATCTGTATAATCATGGCCGCTATGGGGGCGAGGATTGCCACCAGCAGGCCGCCTGCCAGGCTGCCGCCTCCCTCCTCGTCGTCGCCTCTGCCCATCCCGAATATGGCTGCCCACTTGAAAGCGTTGGCCATCATCGTTACGGCACCGGCCAGAGCGGCCGCTATAGTGCCCACCAGCACGTCCCTGTTTTTAATATGGGCCAGTTCATGAGCAAGAACACCCTCTATCTCGGATCTGTTCAGCAGCCGCATAATCCCTTCGGTAACGGCCACCGCGGAGTGGGACGGGTTGCGGCCCGTGGCGAAGGCGTTGGGCTGGTCTGAGGGTGTTACGTATAGCTTTGGCATAGGGATGCCCGCCTTCCCGGACAGCTTCCTGACCATGGCGTAAAGCTCGGGGGCTTCAGCTTCGGAAACCGGGTATGAACCGGTCATTTTAATGGCTATTTTGTCGCTGTAAAAATAGCCAAAGAAATTCATCGCCATCGCTATGAGGAAGAACAACATGGCGCCGGACTGGCCGCCGATGGCATTACCCAGCAGCACCAGCAAAATTGAAAGGGCGCCCATCAACAGCCAGACTTTGAGAGTATTCATTCGATCCATCCTCCCCGAAAATTTAATTTAAGCATTTAAATTACATGATTTCACTGATGTACAACAACAGAGAATGAATAAGGGCCATACTTTGCAACAGTTTCTGTTTTACCGGCAGGGCAGCCTGGTTGGATTCCAGGTTGATCAGCATGGGCTGGAGCTGTTTAATCTGAATCTCAAGTTGCTTTACCTGGCTGATCAAAAATTCAGTACTCATCATCCCACCTTTACTCTCTATTTCTGCCTGGGAAAGCTTATCATCCAGGAGGACAATTTGTTCTTTAATTTCCTCCAGGGTAAACCTTTTAGTTTTCATTTCCTCGATTATCTTCAGGCGGACGAGGGTTTCCTCCGAATAGTACCTGTAATTGCTTTCCGAACGGACAGGCTTAAGCAGGCCCAGGTTGGTATAATAATCGATGGTCCGCTTGCTTACACCGGCCAGGTCGGCGATTTCACCGATTTTATACTGCTTCAACTCCCCATTGGAAATCACCTCATCAGATATTATACAATATAACCCAAATACTGTACAGTATAACGTTATGCTGACGGTTTTATGTGAACGAAATTGATCCATTTCGGCCGATCTGTTTTTGAACACCACACTCCACGTATAAAATGACCTGACAGTAAGGCGGTTGCCGCAGCATAATGATCAAGCATATTAAAATGGAACAGCCTCGCGGTGGTATCCAAAAAAATCCAAGAAAAAAGGGTATCCCGATTAGCGTGTTATCGCTGCTATCTGGATACCCAGAATAACGCACTAATACGGTCACCGAATAATCACCCGGTATATCTTCAGGCAAGGTATGCCGAGGAAATCGACCATAATAAAGGCCGCTGCAATGTAAAACTCCCCAGCCCCGCTGGCGTTGAGAAAGGCTCCAAACAGTATAAACATGAAGACAAAGGTGGCGGATATGCCCAGGATAGACCCGTAAATACCCTCGGTGGTAAGATACATAAAGCTACTTTTTCAACTGGTCAACGGGACTGAAAGACAGCTCGATGATGTCTTTCCCGGTTGGCAAGGGCCGGCAAAACGGTAGTCATAAAAAAATTTTAACCCTCTTTAACCAGAGGGCAATACAGAACGGTTATCTGCCGCCAGCGGACTGCCTGCCGACGTCCCCAAAAAAAGAGTGTGCTATAATTTTACCAGAATATGTTCTGCCTGGTTACCCCACGGAGATAAAGCGGGGGTATTAATAAATGGACGGCATTCTCACCCTTAACCTGCCGGATGATCCCTTCAGGCTTTTTTCTCCATCCCACACGGCAGCCCTTATTCTGATAGCGGGATCCTGTGTTTTTTTGGCGGTCTTCAGGCGGGGGCTAAGGTCCGGCGTCGCCAACAGGGTGTTCCGCTACGGCCTGGCCGCGGCGCTGCTGCTGGAAGAGGCGGCGGCCCAGGCCTGGCTTTTCCGGGCAGGCGAATGGTCGGTAGCCTATTCTCTCCCCCTGCACCTGTGCAGCATTTCGGCCCTTCTATCGGCAGTAATGCTGGTGAATAAAAGTTACTCCCTTTATGAGCTGACATATTTCTGGGGTCTGGGAGGGGCGGTTCAGGCCCTTTTGACCCCGGACCTAGGCCCTTATTCCTTCCCGCACCTTCTTTTTTATCAGTTCTTTCTATCCCACGGGGCCATTGTTGCCGCCTGCATTTTTATGACCTTTGTCGAGAATTACCGGCCCACCCATAAATCCATATGGAAAACCTTTACCGTGACCAATCTTTACGCCCTTCCGGTGGCAGCTATGAATCACCTCACCGGGGGCAACTACCTTTACATGTGTGAAAAGCCCTACAATCCCTCTCTCCTGGATTACCTGGGGCCCTGGCCGTGGTATCTGCTTTCGCTGGAGCTGGTGCTTGTTGCCACGTGCTATGCCTACTTCGCTCCCTTCGCCTTATACGACAGAATACTGGCCAGAAGGCAAAAAACCAGGGGCCTTGCGGGGTAGATACCACCCTTTGAATTGGTATTGGTACTACTATGAAAATAAAACCCCTCCGAGGAGGTCTTGTCCGGCCAATAATTCCCATCCAGTAGGGTTCAATTTTCTTTGCGGACAAATCAATGCTACCACCCCCTGCTGTAAATATCTGAACAGGGAATGCAGACGGGCTGCCCGTCTTTCACCCGGGCCCTGGCTTCCATGACGTACTCGCCGCATCCTGCGCAGCGGACCGAGTTGAAAATTCTTGCCTTGCCCGGGAACTCAAAATCAATTTTTTCCACCCTGCAGAAATCCCCTTCGGGCATGTCCAGTATCTGATTCGTTCTCTGTGCCTGGTAAGCGTAAAACTCTTTTTTTTCCTCCTCCGTGGCGGCACCGCCGAAAACCTTTCTCCTAAGCTCTGCCGCAGCCGGGTCCTGCCTGTGCAAAACCTCGCCGTTGACCGACACTCTAAGGGCCTGGTTACTGCTGCGGCTGCCAAAGGTGTATACCTGCTTGCCGTAGTTCCGGTATAGCAAATTGCCCTTGCCAAGGGTGCAGCCCGTTAAAAGCATTATGGCGTCCACTCCGCAGGCGTCGTTTTCCACCACCGCCACCAGTTCCTCGTCGGGAGAGCGCAACTCTCCCAACTCCCTCAAAGCTACCTGGGCCACCCGGTACCCCACCGCCAGCCCCGGGCATGAATGCCCGTGAAACTCAACGGTTTTTTCCCACGGTGTTTTTTCCACGCACATGATTATCCCTCCCGTAACAAATTGGCTTTTAAAATCTTCAGGCAGCCGTTAAAAAAGCCATGAAAGTCAATACGTTTGCAAACGTACGGGCCTTCATGGCTTGTGTTTTCTCAATATCAGACTGCCGATAATCAGGGCAGATATCTTGCCCCTGTTATTATGAATTATACAGATATTGCTTGCAATTGGCAACCTGTTAAAAAAATACCGGCATGGTGGGACCCCATCCAATCATACCGGCTCGAAAAGAGGAGACTTACCGCTAATCTGCAGGTCTGAGCATCCGCAGCAGCGGGCTAAGGAGGTTTGAAGCCCTGCCAAGAAGGCTTCCTGATTCTATATTAAGTTGTCTTGGGAGGCTTAATAAAGCACCTTGCCGGACATATACCGGTACGGCAGGAATTGTTTTTGTAGAATCTGTATTTTTTTTCAAGACGGAGAAAAAATATTTTTATTTATAACCATAAAATTTCAGGAGGTATCCAAATGAGCTGCGGTAGCCTGAAACACCGCTTTGAAGAGCAAATGCGAAACGGTATCAGCTTTGAAAAAGCAATGGAAATCTACCAGGATGTGGAAGGGTCCATCGCCGCCCACCGGGCTGAGCTGACCGACCTGCAAAAAGCGAACGCTTCACTGGACAAAATCAACCACCTCAAAGAACACATTGCCGAAGGAGAATCCCTGATACAGCAGATTAAATCAATGAAACTGCACTGAATAAAAGACCATGGAGGCGAAGACTTATGTCTTTAGGACCTTCATGGTCTTTACTGTACCTTTTGCAGTTTCTTTTCAACCAGTTGAACCATCATGTCCACCAGGTGGGGCAGCGGTTCGTTGTATA
>DYET01000020.1 GCA_020725625.1 Desulfovirgula sp.
GCCCTGCGCACCCAGCAGATACTGGCCTATGAAACCGGTGTGGCCAACGTCATCGACCCCCTGGCCGGGTCCTACTACGTTGAGGCCCTCACCAACAAGATGGAAGAGGAGGCAGAGAAGTACTTCGCCGAGATCGAGAGGCGCGGAGGGGTGCTGGCCGCCATCGACCAGAACTTCTTCCAGCAGGAGATTGCCGACGCGGCCTACCAGTTCCAGCGGGCGGTGGATGCAGGAAAACGGATCGTGGTGGGCGTCAACGAATTTGTCAACGAAGATGAAAAGCTTGAGATAGAAATCCTGAAAATCGACCCGCAGGTGGAGAAGGATCAGGTGGCCCGGCTGCAGAAGCTTCGCCGGGAAAGGGACAACATGAAGGTCAACGAGACCCTGGATGCCCTGAAGAAAGCGGCCGGGAGTACGGAGAACCTGATCCCGTTCATCCTCGACTGCGTCAGGGCCTACGCCACCGAAGGCGAAATCGTCCAGGTGTTCCGCCAGGTGTTCGGAGAATACAAGGAAAAGCCGATATTCTGATCCTTTTCCAAACAACATTAACCGCGAGGTGATTTATATGGCCAGAAAAATCAAGGTTCTGGTGGCTAAGCCCGGCCTTGACGGCCACGACAGGGGCGTCAGGGTGATCGCCAGGGGGCTCCGGGACGCTGGCATGGAAGTTATTTACACCGGGCTGCACCAAACCCCGGAACAGGTAGTGGAGGCGGCCATTCAGGAAGACGTGGACGTGGTGGGCCTAAGCATTCTTTCCGGAGCGCACATGACCATATTTCCAAGGGTCTGCGAGCTGCTCAGGGAAAACGGCGCCGAGGACATAATCGTAATCGGCGGCGGGACGGTGCCCGAGGACGACATCGCCGCCCTGAAGGCCAACGGCTGGGCCAGGGAGATATTCACCCCCGGGACCACGATGGAGACCATCGTCAACTGGATTACCGCCAACGTGAAGGTCGACTAGCAGGGGTGCGGGGAGGAAAATAATTTCAAGGTGGCATTTGCCGGCCGCAGTAAACTGCGGCCTCTTATTCGTACCCATTTGCATAAGCGGTGCTGACTGTTAAATTATGAATAAAAAAAGAACCCTTTCCGGGTCCCCAAAACAAAACATCCCTTATATTCTCAATTCCGACTTCTGTATTCCGACGCTTAAGTGCCGGCTTCCGGGCGCTATTTTTCCGCTTCGGCAGCCGCCCTGGCCTTCTTGATTACGTCCTCGGCCAGCCTGCCGGGAACCTCCTCGTAGCCCAGGAACTCCATCTTGAAGGCCCCCCTGCCCTGGGTCATGGACTTGAGGTCGACGGCGTACCTGTACATCTCAGCCAGGGGCACCTGTGCCCTGACCTTGGTGTTCTTGCCGCCGGGCTCCATGCCCAGGATGCGGCCCCTCTTGGTGTTGAAGTCGCTGATGATGTCCCCCATGAAGTTTTCCGGCACGGTGACTTCCACGTTCATTATGGGTTCCAGCAGGACGGGCTTGGCCTGCTGGGCGCCCTTCTTAAAGGCCAGGGAAGCGGCTATTTTAAAGGCCAGTTCCGACGAGTCCACGGGGTGGAAGGAGCCGTCCACCAGCACGGCCTTGACGCCGGTCACGGGATATCCGGCCAGGACGCCCTCCGTCATGGCTTCCCGGATGCCTTTTTCAACGGCCGGGAAATAGTTCTTGGGAACTGCGCCCCCGAAAATTTCCTCGTCGAACTGGAAATCCCCGTCCGCCAAGGGCTCCATCCTCAGCCAGACGTGCCCGTACTGGCCGTGCCCGCCGGTCTGCTTCTTGTGCTTGCCCTCCACCTTGACCTCGGAGCGGATGGTTTCCCGGTACGGAACCTTCGGCGGTTCGGTCATGATATCTACCCCGTAGCGGCGCTTCAGGCGCTCCATAATAATGTCCAGGTGCATCTCGCCCATCCCGGTAATCAAGGTCTGCTTTGTCTCCAGGTTTTTCTCAACCCTGACGGTCTTGTCTTCTTCCAGCAGCTTGCCCAGGGCGGTCCCCAGCTTGTCTTCGTCGCCCTTGCTCTTGGGGATTACGGCCACCGACAGGGTGGGTTCGGGAAACCGGATCCCTTCCAGGACCACCGGGTTGTCCTTGTCGCAGAGGGTATCCCCGGTGTCGGTGTCCTGGAGCTTGACCAGCACCGCCAGGTCTCCGGCCATAACCTCCTGCGCCTGGGCCGTGGCCTTGCCGCGGGTAAACAGGATCTGTCCTATCTTCTCGGACTTTTCCTTGGTCGAATTGTATACCGTCATGTCTCCCTTCAATTTTCCCGAATAGACCCTGATAAAGTTCATCTTGCCCACGTATGGGTCGGCCAGGGTTTTGAAAACAAGGGCGGAAAAGGGCCTGCCCTCTTCCACGGCGGGAGCCGGCAGATAGTCCACCATAAAGTCCATCAGGTTGGTGACGGCCAAGTTTTTGGTGGCCGACCCGCAGAGCACCGGCACCACCTTGCCGGACCGGACCCCGGCGGCCAGCCCGGCCATCACTTCGCCGGGGGTCAGTTCCTCGCCCTCCAGGTATTTCATCATCAAATCGTCATCGCCCTCGACGGCGGCTTCCACCAGCTTTTCCCCGTAATCGGCAACGGCATCGGCCATGTCGGCCGGTACGGGCACCTCCTGGACCTTGCCGTCCTTAAAGGTATATGCCTTGCGCTCCAGCAGGTCCACCACCCCGCTGAAGTCCAGGGCCTGGCCGATGGGCAGCTGGACGGGGGCGAAATTGGCGGCGAAGCTTTCTTTCAGATCGTCAAGCACCTTATAAAAGTTGGCGTTTTCACGGTCCATCTTGTTGATAAAGACCATCCGCGGCATCTTGCCGTCGTCGGCGAAATCCCAGATTATCTCGGTCTGCACCTCCACGCCGTCCACGGCAGAAACCACAAAAACGGTGCTGTCCGCCACCCGCAGGGCTCCCTTAACCTCCCCGATGAAATCCGAATATCCGGGGGTATCGATCAGATTCAGCTTGCAGCCCTTCCACTCGCAGGGAATGATGCTGGTGTGAATGGTTATCTGCCGGCTGGTTTCTTCGGGGTGGTAGTCGGCGGTGGTGGTTCCGTCCTCCACCCTGCCAAGCCTGGTGGTAGCCCCGGTATTGAACAACACGGCCTCAACCAGCGAGGTTTTGCCCGCGCCACCATGCGCCACTACTGCAATATTGCGGATTTTATCGCTCGGGTAGCTTTTCAAAATCCCTGCCTCCTTTTGTAAATAATGTTACCTGTGTTAATAATTTCTATACTCAAACGGCTGAACATAAAAAACAGCCCTTTAGAGAGCCGATCCACCGCGATACGTGATAACGGAAAAAACGGCTTTTAGAGTTTGCAAACTCATTATTCTACACCAAAGAATCAATATCCTTCTATCCGTCGTGCCTTTTTAATAACCGGCAGTTAAAATTAGCAATCTTACCCAGCCAATCCCTCATTAACCGGTCCCGGCGCACATACATATAACATCAGAGGTGAGAACATGTCCACCCGGTCGCTTCTTTACGGGACCTTTGTGCTCCTGGCGGCAAGCATTTTCAACAGGACCATCGGGTTCATCTACCAGATCATGATGATGAGGCTGATCAAGCCCGAGGGTGTGGGTCTTTTCAGCATGATTTTTCCCGTCTACGTGATGATGCTGGTTCTGGCCACCATGGGCATACCGGTGGCCGTTTCCAAGCTGGTGGCCGAGGAGGTGGCCAGGAACAACCTGCCCGGGGCCTACCGCATATTCAAGATTTCCCTTGCCCTGATTGCCGCCAGCAGCCTTTTTCTGACCTGTTCCCTGCTGGCCGCCGCCCCCTTTTTAATCGATCACTTCTTTCCCAATCCGGACGTCTTTTTCTGTTTCGTCAGCCTGGTTCCGGCGATCCTGATCGTGTCTCTCTGCTCCGCCTTCAGGGGGTTTTTTCAGGGCCTGCAGAGAATGACGCCCACCGCCGTGACCCAGGCCGCCGAGCAGGTGGTCCGGGTGGCCGCCGGGCTGAGCATTGCCTGGCTTTTACTGCCCAGGGGAGTTCAATTCGCCTCGGTGGGAATATCCCTCGGCGTGGTCTGCGGCGAACTGGTCGGATTTTTAATCATAATTTACATCTACCTCACCAGGCGGCCCCGGATCCTGTCCCCCTCCCCGCCGGATTCCCCGGAAGCTCCCCTTTTTGAGTGTCTGGGAAGGATATTCAGCCTCGGCGTGCCGGTAACCCTGACCCGCTTCATTTCAACCGGTTTGATGTCCATAGACGCCCTGATTATCCCCCGGAGGCTGCTGCTCGCCGGCCTGTCCCTGGGAGAGGCCACAGCCACCTACGGTCAGTTCGTAGGCATCGCGGAGGCCCTCCTGTTCACTCCCGGGGTGGTTACCATAGCCCTGGCCACCGCCCTGATTCCGGCGGTCAGCGAGGCCCAGGCCCAGAACAGGGTCTGCCTGGTAAACAGCCGGATCCAGGAGGCCGTGCGCCTGACGGTGCTTGTGGGCGCCCCGGTGGCGGCGGTTTTCCTGGTGCTGCCCGTTGATTTGTGCCAGGTGCTTTTCGGCTACGGATCGGCCGGAGAGGCACTTTTCATCCTGGCCGTCAGCGGACCTTTTCTATACCTGCAGCAGACCACCACCGGCATACTCCAGGGCCTGGGAAGGGCCGACATTCCTTTCAGGAACCTGCTCAAGGCATCGGTGGTCAAAATTCTCGGCATCTACTACCTGACCTCAATCCCCGGCTTCGGAATCAAGGGCACCGCGGTCTCCCTGGGGGCCACCTACGTCGTCATGTCCATGCTGAACTACCGGAATCTAAAAAAAATCACCAGCCTGAACATCGACCGGGCCACCTGCATATACAAGCCGGTACTGGCCTCCGCGGCCGCTGCCCTGTTCATGGCCCAGCTGAAGTCCTTTTTGGCCCCCCTCTTCCTCCCGGGGCCGGTCAGCCTTTTTCTCAACCTCGCCGGCGGTGCCCTGACCTACCTGTTCACCCTCTACTTAACCGGCGGTATCAGCGCCGAGGACATCAGGAGGGTTAAGCTGTTGATCAGGAGATAAGTCGTGAATAAATTTCTTCCCATCCCACAAAATAAACTGGGCCTGTCTCCCGTCTCCCTCAAAACTTCCATCTCTTTATTCTTTCTATCTCGCCGTGGTTGGTAAGGTCTATCTGAACCGGCGTCACTGTTATATAGCCCCGGGCGTTGGCCCCCACGTCGGTATCCGGGCAATTGTCCTCCAGGTCGCAGACTTCTCCGGCCATCCAGTAGTACACCCGGCCCCTCGGGTCGGTGCGCCGGTCAAATATATTCACGTATTTCATGTTGCCCAGGCGGACCACCTTCATGCCGTCCGGCCTTCCAGGCGGAACGTTCACGTTCAGCAGGGTGCCCGGGGGCAAACCCTCCCGGTGAACGGCCAGAACCAGCCTGGCTGTAAAATCCGCGGCTGTGGTGTAATCATGCTCCTTGTAACTGGTAAGGGAGACCGCCACAGCCGGGTAACCGCTTATCACCGCCTCCACCGCGGCCGAAACGGTGCCCGAGTACAGCACATCGGTTCCCAGGTTGGCGCCCAGGTTGATTCCCGCCACCACCAGGTCGGGCGGCTCCCCCAGCAGTTCCTCAACAGCCAGCTTGATGCAGTCTGCCGGGGTTCCGTCCACCGACCAGCCCCTCGATTTAGGCGAAGGGTACTTTACCTCCCGGGCCCTGAGCGGCCTGTGCATGGTTATGCCGTGACCGATGGCGCTTCTTTCCCGGTCCGGGGCGACAACAAAAATCTTTTCTATTTCCCTGACCTTTTCCAACCTCTCCCTGAGGGCGATTATCCCGTCGGCGTAAATGCCGTCGTCGTTGCTGATCAGGATCCGCATCATAACCTCCGCCTGCTGCTATACCTCGTAAATAGTGATGATCATCGCGCCGCTGTCCCGGTTTTTGCTTAGTCCGAACATGAGGTTCCTGTCCTTCAGGCTCTTATTGAGAAAGTCCACCACCCTGTGCATCTCGCTGTACGGCGGAAAAGACTTGACCGCAATCAGTTCCGGTTTGCCCGGGACTTCTTTTTCCCGGTCCTCCTTCATCATCTTCACTCCTTAATCCTTCACCCGCTTAAGAACCCTTGATCAGGGCAAGGGCCTCAGCCCTGGTGACCTCGTTTTTCTGGAAAGAACCCCTTACCGCCGAGGTGACCGTTTTCGACCCCGGCTTGCGCACCCCCCTCAGGGTCATGCACATGTGCTCGGCCTCCACCACCACCAGAACCCCGTGTGGTGCAAGTTTCCTCATGACCGCGTCGGCAATCTGGGATGTAAGCCGTTCCTGGAGTTGGGGCCGCTTGGAAAATCCCTCCACCACCCGGGCCAGCTTGGACAGGCCGGTCACGTTTCCCCGTCGCGGGATGTAAGCCACGTGGGCCCTTCCGAAAAACGGCAGCAGGTGGTGCTCACACATGGAATAAATGGGAATGTCCTTCACCAGAACCATTTCCTCGTGCTCTTCGGAAAACATCTTCTGCAGGTGATCGTGCGGGTCCTCCCAGAGGCCGCAAAATATCTCCTGGTACATTCTCGCCACCCTGGCCGGGGTTTCCCGCAAGCCCTCCCGGTTAGGATTCTCCCCTATGGCCTCCAGTATCATCCGTACCGCTTTTTCTATTTTCTCTGTATCGACCAAGTAAAATCTACCCCTCCCGGTTTATAAGTCGTCAGGCCGTTGGCAGAAAGGTGCAAACCTGCCCTGAGCCCGATTGCGATCCCCTTTATTCCGGCGCCCTGATCCCACTCCTCCTTAAAGCTGGCCCATCATTACATGCACCTGGGGTATCACCCTCACATCCTTCAACCTCCCCAGTCCCGCCGCCTGAAGGCCAAGCGCCCGGCCGGGAGACAGGGAGCATTTTCCGCCCCGGGTCATGGGCTGTATAATCAGGGGGATACCGTCGTCAACCCCGGCGATCAGTTCCAGGGCCTCTTCAAATTCTGAAATACTGCTCAAATCGTCCATCACTATTTTAACAAACAACCTTGCCCGCTTAGCAACAGATAAAAAATGGAGGTGTTCGTCCCAAAGGGGGGAGCAGCCGGCCGTACCGGGCAGCTTGATGTCCATGGCGACAATGTCCACCATTCCGATCAAAGGCCGGAGGGCGTCGGGCAGGGACCCGTTGGTTTCCAGGTAAACCAAGGATCCGGTCTGTTTCAGGGAAGGAAGCAGTTCCTTCAGGAAGTCCGCCTGCAGGAGGGGCTCCCCCCCGGTAAGGCTTACCGAGTGGTGCAGGGAAAGCTTGTAGTTGTTCATCACCACGTCCAATACATCCTGTACCGACAGCGGGTTGGACAATTCCAAAAAAAACCTTCCGCCCGGCTCTATCTCAACCCGGCAGGTGTCTGTTTCAATCACTCGCCCGGTGTCGCAGTACCGGCAGGAAAGGTTGCATCCCTCAAACCTTATAAAAACCTGCCGGCAGCCGACGTATGGCCCTTCGCCCTGAACCGAGGAAAATATTTCCCGGATTAAAGCGGTCAATTCAACCGACCCCTCTCACCTTGCAGCAGGCCATCCGCACGGACAACATTTCTTCCTTATACAAAGCACATATTTTGGATCCGAAATCCAGGACGCCCCTTTCGGAAAAGCCCAGGTCGAACAGCCCGGCCGCTTTCACCGGCGCTCCCTCCGAAACTACGTTCAGGGCGGCGTGAATCATGACCGAAACAGGCGTGGAAGTGGCGATGGAGATGGAAAGCTTCCTGTCCCCGAGGTAGAGGTCGTCACCCCTTCTGGTCAGTCCTGGCCGGTCAAGGGCGTCCTTTATGATGGCTATCAACAGCCTCTGCCTGAGTACCCCCTTTTCCAGCTTGTCGCCGAAGTGCTCGACTATAAAGTGGATCATGTCCGGCCCGGAAATGACCGCCCCCCCCAGCATGTCCTCCACGTCCACCATCTCGGTGGGATCCACCCGGCATGGCCCCCTGAAGCAGACTATGCTGTCCCCCTGCAGGCCGAAATTCCGGTAGGCCCAGAGGGACGAGAGCTGGTGCCCGGTATACGCCATCACTTTTTCATGAACGTAAGTGTGCAATTATCTCACCTTATCACCTTAGGTCTTCTGCTTCCTTAAGCGCCCTCAGGTACCTCCGGCAGCTTTCGCAGCGGCCGCAGATTTTTTCCCCTCCACGGTAACAGGGCCAGACATGTTGAAGCGGGGCCCCCAGTCTCCTGCCCAGCCTTACGATTTCCGCCTTGTTCAGCATCTGGGTGTAGCTTAGGACCCTGACCCGGCTCAAGGTGGAAAAGGAAAGCGCCTGGTTGCAGGCATTCAAATATTCCCGGCTGTTGTCCGGAAAGGTTCCGGCTTCCTCGGCGTTGAACCCGGTTACAATCTGGCGGCAGCCCATGGTTTCGGCGAAGGAGGCGGCTATATTTATAAAAACCCCGTTGCGGTTGGGGACCCACACCGACCTGGCTGCCTCGGCCATTTTCCCCGGCCGGTTCAAATCTTTTTCCCCGGGCTCCGGCATGTCGGCATCCGGGTTGACCAGGGAAGTGGCGGTGATTTCCCTTAAAAAAGGCAGCGGTATGACCCGGTGCTTGAGCCTGTAGAAGCCGGCAATTTCAGCGGCGGCGTTTATTTCCTTGAAGCGGGCCTGCTGTCCGTAGTCGAAGGTAAGGCACAGCTTAACCTCTCCCTCTCTCAGGGCCTGGCTCAAAGAGACCGTGGAGTCCAGGCCCCCGGACAAGAGAACGATGCTGAACATTTCCTAATCCCCCCGATAAAGCGCCGATGCGTCCGGCGACTCCCATACCCTGACCGCAAGGGGCGACACGCCCGGCCCGATTTTCGACAGGGCCCCTTTGACCTCGCCGTAAATGTAAACGGCCAGGTTTTCCGCGGTGGGATTGATTTTGCCGCCGGGCCCCTGAAAACATTCCAGGTCATTCAGATAAACGTGGTCAAACTGACGGATTATCCCGTCAACCATTTCCTTGAGGATTTTAAAATCCACCAGCATGCCGCACTGATCGGTCCGCCGGCCTGCCACCGTCACCTCCACCGTCCACGTGTGCCCGTGCAGGGCGGAGCACTTTCCGTCGTATCCCTCAAGTTTATGGGCGGCGGCAAATCTCCTTTTAACCGTTAACTCAAACAACACCAAGCGCCTCCCGACCTGGAAAGTAACCGGCTGGACACGGCGGGCGGGCTGCTGCAAAGGCCCGCCCCGCCCGCAGGTTCTCCGGCTATTTATTGTATTACCCGGTAGCCGGCCTGGTCAATCGCCCGGGCTATTTTTTCACGGTTCACCTCGCCGGGATCATAGGTCACCCGCACCGATCCGGCGGACAGGTCCACAGCAGCCGAAGATACCCCCGGCAGGTTTTTCAGGGCCCTCTCCACGGCCGCCCGGCAGTGGTTGCAGGACATCCCCTCAACCTTCAGCACTTCTTCGGTTATTGCCATGATCATACCCTCCCGTTTCTTTATTCATTATTCTTTCCCTTTTTAAAAAGGACTTTTCGCCGCGCGGCCGCGGTCTCAAGTTTAAATAATCAAAACGGGTTTTGCCGGAAATAAATATTAAGTGATAGTATACAACATTTTTTTCGAGGGAGGAATATTCGGTGGCAAAAAAAGACAAGGCCCCCGGCCGGGAAATCAAAAGTGATAAAAAGCTGGCCGGCGAGTCCGGGACCAATCCCGTTTTTGAAAGGGGCAAAGCCTTTGTCGAAGAGCGCACGGGCTCGGCAACCATGATTAACGTTGACGGCCGGTGGGACTTTGGCCGCCCTGCCGACCCCGGCAACAAGGAAAAGTAAAGCCCTTGCTAAAGGAATCCTCAACCCTCATCATAAACAGTCAAATCAAAGCCAGGACTTCAGCCTCTTCATGTCGCTGATAATGATTTGCTTTTTATCAACCTGGATGGCCTTCTGCCTGCGCATATCGCTCAGGATCCGGTTGGCCGTTTCCCTGGAGGTGCCGATCATGCTGGCCAGGTCCTGGTTGGTCAGGGACATGTCGATGGCCGTTCCCTTCTCGCAGGGAACTCCCTGCTCGGCCGCCAGAAAAAGGAGGGTGCTGGCCATGCGCCTCGAGGTATCCATCAGGGCCAGTTCGTTGATCTGTTTTTGGGCCATGCGCAGCCGCCTGGCCATAATTTTCAGCATCCCGAGGGCTATATCCGGATTGGCCGCGGTGATTCTTTCCATATCCGAGTTCTTGATCAGTCCTATCTTCGAATCTTCCACGGCCTCGGCGCTGGCCGGGTATGGCCCGCCGTCGAAAAGGACGACTTCCGCAAATATTTCCCCGGGGTGAATGAAGTGCAGGATTTGTTCCCGGCCGTCCTCCGCCTGCTTTGATATTTTAACCCGCCCCGACCTCAGGAAAAACACCGCTTCACCCGGCTCTCCCTCGACAAAGATGATCCTTCCCCTGTGATAGGTCCTCTCCATAATTAGCCGGTCGACTTCAGCCAGTTGCTGGTCGTCCAGGTATGAGAACAAGGGGATTTTTCTAAGGTATGCAAAGTATTCGGACAGCTTCATCACCGACCTTAATCAGCCATTATTGCCTAAAACTAAAAGCAACCTCCGACTGCACCCACCTTATTCCAGCCTTCACCCGCCGTACTTTCTGAGGCAAAAATTCACACCCAGGATTTTTGCCACCTCTCTGCACTTTTCGATGTCCACGCCCGGCCACTCCACCACTGAAAGGGTAATCTCAGGTATTACCCCGATGCAGCTCTCCGCGAATTTGACCACCGCTTCATACGCCCCCGGACCGAACATCGGCCGGCAGATCTCAAGGTACTTTTCGCTGCAGTGGGCGTTCAGGCTGACGTTTATCCTGTCCACCAGCCCCCTGAGCTTTACCACGCTTCCCGGCCCGTGGATCAGGTCGGCGTGGCCGTTGGTGTTAACCCTTACCGGCTTCCGGCATTTTTTTTTGAGATAGCCCGCCACCTTCCTGACCAGGTCGATGCGGACCAGCGGCTCTCCGTAGCCGCAAAACACAATTTCACTGTAGGGGCTTAAAATCCCCAGGGAACCGATCACCTCATCCGCCCCGGGCTCCCTTTCAAGCCACAGGTTGTATCCCACTCCCCGCTCGGTGTTTTTAATGCAAAAAGCGCACTGGTTGGTGCACCGGTTGGTGATATTCAGGTAAAGCCTGTCCCCAATATTGTATGCCAGTACGAAGTCTTTCAAAAGAGGATTCTCCCCCGCCATTTGCTTGGATAACCGGTCGAAATGTCCGAACTCCTAATAAATAATACCACAAAGTTTTTTCGTCGAGGCTAAAAAAAATTGGCCTAACATAATAATGTCATAATCGGCTCCGGAATGAATAAATTTATGGTATAAAGTTCCTGGAGGTGCGTCCAATGGCTGTTAAAAGGCCCAGTCCAACCCGCCCCGCCCTTGACTTTACGGGCATTTTCAGGGGGTCGGCGGTTGCAGTGGCAATAGCGTTGATCGGATCCTTCTTCCTGGGCATGATATATCATTTCACCGGTCTGACGGAGTCGACGCTCCCCCTTTCGGCTTCCGTCATTCTCCTGGCAGGCGTATTCTGCGGAGGCTTCACGGCCGCCAGGCGGTCCGGGACCAAGGGCCTTTTCCACGGCTTGGGGGTGGGCTTGATTATATTCATTTTAATCTGGATCCTGATGGGGATCTTCCTTCCGGCCGGCGTTGCCTTCCTGCCCCTGGTCAAAAAGCTGTTTATCTGCCTGGTCGGGGGCGCCCTGGGAGGCGTTGCGGGAATTGCACTTTAGGCGAGGAGCCGGTTTCCTTTGCTAATTGGGCCGTTGAAAAACAAGGGACAGGTTCGGTTCACCTGTCCCTATCAGCTATTTCCACACCTTCAGCAGCAGGCTCCTGATAAATGAAGGAATCCTTACGAAATACACTCGCAAGATTAACTCACCCCTTAGCCATCATATCCTTGCCTATATAATATTCCGGCAGGGGTGACATTGTGACAGAATTTTGCCGTTTTTTAAGTACCGGTGCCTTGAGGCCTTCCTGTTCTTCATACCTTGGGCAGCTTAATGGAGCTTACCATGAGCCCCGACAAAACGATTACCAGCCCGGCCGCCACCGCCTCATGGGCACCCCCGGCCACCAGGACCATGATGGCGACAATAGACCCGGCAATTGTAATGGGCACCCCAAGGAAATACCCGGTTACGTTCATGATGTTGAACCGCGCAAGGCGCAGGGCCCCGCAAAGCACGAACAGTATCACCACCATTAGTCCGGCCAGGCCCAGCTTGTCCAGCCTCCAAAGATAAGCGGTGACCGCCGGGGCGACCCCGAAGGAAACCAGGTCGGCCAGGGAATCCAGCTCCTTCCCGAAATCGGAACTAACCTCCATTTTTCTGGCCAGTTTTCCGTCAAGCCTGTCCAGCAGCGCCGCAACCAGGATTAGTATCGAACCGGCCACGAATTTACCCTCAATGGCATACACAAGGGCTGTCATACCGATAACCAGGTTGGCCCCGGTAAGGATGTTCGGCACCAGTTCAATTTTCATCAGGAAACCTCCCGATTACCGTCTCGCCGCCTTTTACACTTTCCCCGGGACTGACCAGAACCTCCACACCTTCGGGAACATATATTTCGGTGCAGCTGCCAAACTTGATTATGCCGAACATCTGCCCCTGTTCCAGCCGCCCGCCCTCTTTAGCATAACACACTATCCTCCTGGCTATGAAGCCGGTCACCTGGCAGACCAGCACCCTAAATTCATCGGCCTCTATGCCTACGTAATTTCTTTCGTTTATCTCCGAGGCGTGGCTTTTGAAGGCCGGCAGGAACTTCCCCGGCACGTACCGTATATATCTGACCTCCCCGGCCACCGGAGACCTGTTGACATGGACGTTAAATATAGACAGAAAGATGCTCACTTTAAGCGCCGGCCCGCCTATGAACCTGTCCTCATGGACTCTTTCGACCGACATCACTACCCCGTCGGCCGGCGAGAGTACGGCCCTGCTGTCCTTGGGAATGGTTCTTTTCGGATTGCGGAAAAAGTACGCTGTAAAGACAAATAGTGACGCCGTGACAACGCTGACCGGCTTGTAAGACCAGTAAAAAATACCGGTAACGGCCGCCAGCACGACCAGATAGGCCAATCCCGCAGTCGCTATGGGGAAGGTCTCTCTCGTCATGTTTTGCCCCCTCTTCATTTATGCCAGAATTAATTTTAACATCTTTCAAGTCTGATTAGAAGTATGAATTATCGATTAGCCGAATATTTAATAAATAATTGTTTATTTTCTGTTTTTTATCTTGATTATCCATTAAAGGCCGGAAGAAGGGAACGGCCCTGTGCAGAAGGCCCCCCCTTACCCGATCCGACATAACAGTCCAGCAAGTACGACACTCCCGCGAATTCTCTCCTCTGGAATATATTCTTTCCGGGCGGTTGCTTTTCCTCCATTATTGCGCCGCGGGGTCCTTTTCGCCCGGCTGGGCCCCGGCCCCTTCCTCCCTGCCCCTGCCTGCGTCCGGTTCCTGCTGTTTCAATTTTTCTTCCACCAGGTTTTTGACCAGGGTGCTGACCGGCTGAAGAACCGCAGCCAGGTCGGCCTGGGTTCTGGCGGCCCCGGTCCCGCCTTCGGAGAAGGCCGCACCCTCCCGGTTTCTACTCAGAACCTGGCCTATGTTCTCGGCGGTTACCTGAATACTGTTGGCCAGGGCGGACAGTATCAGTCCGAAAAGCCTGACCCCGTTAATCACCCTGTCAAAGGTATTTTCCGACCCTGCCTGCCCCCGGGTCAGTCTTTCCTGAAAATCCATGCTCCGTTCGAGGCTGTGGGTAAGCAAATCGATTTTGTGGCTGATTTCAGCCTCAAAATTTTTTCCGTCCTCCATGCGGGCCAGGATTACCGAAAGGCGGTCCAGAAGCGCCAGCATGTTTTCCGTCCTGTTGCTTTCCACGGCCTGCCATTCGTACAAACTTTCCACTTTGTTAATCAGCCTTTCCACGGATGCACTCAGGTTGTCACCGGCGGTGTCGCTCATCCGCTGCACTACCTCCCGTACCAGGACTTACTTATTTTTATTTTTTCTTTCATTTGAATAGACCCATTTTGGAAGTGAAAGTCGCAAAACGAGCCCGGTCGTCATAATGTAGATTAAAAAAATCAGGAGGCGTGGAATTTTGGAGAAAATGCCCATTGACTTGAACACCCTGCCGGAACCCCTGAAAAGCATGGCTCAGAATCTCGATCCCCAGGTGATCGAGAAGTTCATCAACATGTACGACCCGGCTACCCTTTCCGCGATGATGAACACCATGTTCGCAATGTTCAAGGACTCCCTGCCCCCGGAACAAATTGACGCCCTCAAGGAACTGATGGACAACATCCTGCAGGTGGCGGCCCAGAAAAAAGGCGGGAGCTAGGCAGAAACCAAGGATTCCGGGGAATTGGTTAAAAAAAGGGCTGCAATCGAGTTGCGGCCCTTTTCTCATTTGCTTTGCTGATCTTCCGGGGGCTGGTTTTCCGTCACTGGAACGGCTTTCACCACCGGCACCGCATCGCGTTCATCCTTCTTTCGATGCTGGCCTTCCACCACCTCTGGCTCCCTGCCCACTTCGGGTGACGCCGGCGGCTGCGGCCTGGCTTGAGTCTTGGTGATCAGGGAATTCAAAAGGGTGTTTATGGGCTTAAGCAGCGCCGACAGATCGGCACCCCTTGATTCCCCGTACGGCGTCTGGCTCCTGGTACCGGCCTGCTGGCTTTTCAAGACCGCCTTCACGGTTTCGATCATCGCCTGCAGGCTGCCGGCCACGATTTCTATTACCTGCCCGGTGGTCTTGGCCCCGTTCAGGATCGAGTTAATGGCGTCGATTACGCTCCTGGCCTCGAGAGTTCCCCTGTTGGAACCCGACAGCCTTTCCAGCCTGTCGTGAATGTCCGCCACTCTTTTGACCATGATTTTCTCGCGTCTTTTCTGGTGTTCCAGCCGCCTCACGGCCTCCCAAAGTTTCTCCATTGATGCCAGGGCGCGCCGGGATTCTTCCAGGTCCTCAATTTTTTCCCGGTTTATTTTCTCAATCTTCTGCACCAGTCCCTCCAACAGGTCCTCAACCCGGACGCTGGTCTCGTGCCTCACTCTGCCCACTTCCTTATTACATTACTTGCGCGGGCAAACCAGGTGTGCCAAAGGGCTACACAAAAGTGTAGCCCTTTCAACCTGAAAATTAGTTGCAAGCGGCGCAGCAGCAGAGTGCCAGCCCCAGGAAGATAAGAGCACCCGCCAGGCACGGCGAAAGGATGCCGCACAAGAGAAGGGCTACCGCCACAAGGAAAATCACCAGGCAAATTACAAAGTTAAATTTTGAGGGAACATGCAGGTCCTTGAATGCAGACAGGGACTCACCCACGTGAATTGCCTCCTTTCAATTTTTTTTATTTTTTGAACGGTTTGGTAACGTTCTATTTTAAAATATGAAGGAATACCAATAGTTGTTACAGGTCAATTCAATTGTTGATTTGGTAATCCTTTTGTGGCACAGTATGATATATTAAGTTGTGGGACCGTATCGGCAAGGTATTGATAATAATGGCATTGGTGGTACTATATGTCATCCGGGGAGGGCGCCATGAATCCTGGCCCTGGGCATCTTTTCAGCCGTGAGGAAGTAGAGAGGGCCTGCCTCCTGGTCGAGAAATGCTTTGGGACGGCCTATTTCAAGCGGGGAATCGAACTTCTGAAAGATTCCGACCCGGCGGGTCCGGGCATGGGCAGAAACCCCGGCCGGAAAAACGTTTCCAGGCTGCTGCTGTCCTGGTACCGGTCCAGGGAGGAACTTGCCTTTGCCGAACTGGAAGGCTTTTTTGCCCCCGGCGTGCACTCCGCAATGATCGGTGTGCTGGGAAGGTCGTTGGAGACCCTGGCCGGCGTGCCGGGAGTCAAAGAGGCGGCCGCCGGCCTTCTGGATGACGCCGCCTTTGACCTGACGCTTTTTCTCCTCGCGGTGGCCGCCGGCTTCCGGTCAGCCGGCGGCGACCTTAATTTCCCCTGCGGCCCCGTTGGGTGCTTTTTTATCGGGCGCCGGCACGCAGCCATCTGCCTGCGGGCCGGGATAAACCGTTCCCTCTGGATTCCCGACCTCCGGCAGGCAGTCCCGGGCCGGCCCTCCAGGCTGCAACATCTTCTGGCAGGCCGCAGGCACCTTTTTTACATCGACCTTTCAGGCACTTCGGCGCCTCTTGAAGACACGGCGGGGATTCTGGAAAGTGCCCCGGATACTCTGACCGGCCCGGGGGACCCGCCCCCGGAGGCTGTGGTTCTGTGTAAAACACAGTTTTTACCGGGAACTTGGGGGGTCCGCTGGAAAATTTCCGGCCTACCCGTATTTCGCAAAAAAACCTCCGTCCCGACGCTGGACGGAGGTATAAACATTTACCTTCCATAGAACCTGTTGTTTTTTAATCCCGGTCGCACCGGCAGGAATGCTCGGTAATCAACGGCCTCACGGCCAGCGCCGCCCTTTCGCCCAGGTTGCCCGGTCCCGGGTAAATCAGCCTGAGTGCCGTGGCCAGACCGTATATCTGGCCGTGCAGGTACGACCTGTAATCCGACATCCCCTTTTTGCCGCCTGCAGCCTCCAACTCCTTCAAGGCGGCCGACAGCATGCTCAGCAGTTCCTCTCCTCTTTCCAGATAGAC
The DNA here is from genome assembly GCA_020725625.1 of Desulfovirgula sp. Lineage (GTDB taxonomy): Bacteria > Bacillota > Desulfotomaculia > Desulfotomaculales > Desulfocucumaceae > JAILZP01. Next base: position 16,682 of record DYET01000020.1, read on the forward strand.
ACCGTTCTCTGCCACTGTTCCCACCACTTTACCTGTCCTTGCCCAGCCCGGAATCTTCAATGATATACCTCAGGATGGCATCGGCAGCGGTATACGGGTCGGTCTTCTTCCCGGTCACCCTGTTCAGGATATCATTCACATAACCCTTGTAGTTAAGCTGGGCGTTGACCAGTTTTTGCCACCTGTAATCTACTATTTCAAGGGTTTCTTTCCTCGCCCGGTCCTCCCTGTTGGCCTCCAGCAGGCCGCTTTCCGCAAGGTAGGACCTGTGTTTTTCCACCTCGTTCATGAGATTTTTCATTCCCCGGTCATCCAGGGTGGACACCTGGACAACCGGCGGCCGCCACTCAAGCACCTCTCCCTGAAGATCCAGCATCTGCGATATTTCCAAGGCCACCCTGTCCGCTCCGGGAAGGTCGCACTTGTTTACCACGAATATATCGGCAATCTCCATTATCCCCGCCTTAATGGTCTGGATGGAATCCCCGGCGCCTGGGGTGAGAATCACCATGGTGGTGTCGGCAACGTGCATTATGTCCAGCTCGGCCTGGCCCACGCCGACGGTCTCCACGATTACCCACTGGTACCCGAAGGCATCCAGAACCTTTACCACCTCCTTGGTGGTTCTGGCGAGCCCACCGAGGCTTCCCCTGGTGCCCATGCTGCGGATGTAAACCCCCCTGTCCACGGCGTGATCCTGCATCCTGATGCGGTCACCCAAAAGGGCCCCCCCGGAAAAGGGGCTTGTGGGGTCAACGGCGATAATTCCTACCGTTTCTCCCCGCTTTCTGAGGTATGCAGTCATCCGGTCGACCAGGGAGCTTTTGCCCGCTCCCGGGGATCCGGTCACTCCAACGACAAAGGCTTTGCCGGTCATTGTAAATATACTTTTCAATAATTCATCCTTTTGTGGATCTTCATTTTCTATTTTTGAAATAATCCTTGCCAGGGCCCTAATATTCCCCTTTTTGAAGTTTTCAATAAGTTCGCTCAAAGTATCCAGCAGGTCGAACACTTCCTTTACCATGCTGATTAATTCACATAAAACACTTCGATATCCCGGCGGATTCTCCTTCATCGCCTGTATCCCGTTTGGCCCGGTCAAATGCCTTTTTTCCGGATCGCCCTGGCCCGGGGTGAGGGTCCGGTTAACCCCGCCAGTCTCCTTTTGATGAAATAACTTCGGCCCGAACGCAATTCCTGCGCATTTTAACGGGGATTAGTTGAATTGAATGCCTTAACGGTTTTAACAATGGCCTCAACGGTCCCGAACCCGGAAAACCTCCTTGTTTAACGGCTCCGGCGGTGCAAAGAGACCGGAATGTTTTGAATATTCCCGTTTACACAAAAAATCCAACCACTTACGGATTAAAGCTTTTGCAACCACGGGCCTGTTTATATAATATGCTTAACAGGCTGACAACAACCTAATCTCCTCTCCCTTTCTCCGCTGTATCGGAAGGATACAGCCATTTTTTTAATTATCCCTTCAACCCTTCCAGGTACTTTTCAGCCGATACGGCAGCTATGGCGCCGTCGGCCACCGCCGTCACCACCTGGCGCAGCGTCTTTCTGCGCACGTCCCCGGCGGCAAAAAGCCCGGCTGTGCTGGTGCGCATCTCGTCATCGGTGATTATGTAGCCGTTTTCATCAAGGTCGGCCATACCCCTCACCAGATTGCTGATCGGACTGTGACCAACGTAAATGAATACACCGTCCACATCGAGGTCGGTAATCGATCCGGTCCTTACGTCCTTCAGGGAGATGCCTGCCACCATATCTTCCCCCTTGATTTCCACCGGAACGCTGTGCCATACGATCTGAATCTTTTCATTGTTCATCGCCTTCTGCTGCAGGTACTTGGCGGCCCGCAACTCGCCCCGGCGGTGCACGATGAAAACCTTGTCCGCGAATCTGGTCAAAAACAGCGCCTCTTCCACCGCCGAGTCACCGCCGCCGATGACGGCCACCTTCTTCCCCCTGAAAAACGCCCCGTCACAGGTAGCACAGTATGATACCCCCCGGCCGTGAAATTCCCTCTCCCCTTTAACTTCCAAAAACTTAGGCTTGGCCCCGGTGGCCGCGATTACAGCCCCGGCCCTGAATTCACCGCCGTCGGTCTTGAGAAAGAAATAGCCCTCCCTTTTGGTTATTTCCTCCACCCCTGCGTAGACCAGTTCCAGCCCGAACCGCCTGGCCTGGGCCTCCATGTTCTGGGCCAGTTCAGGTCCCCCGATGCCGCTGGAAAAGCCGGGGTAATTCTCAATTATCTCGGTACTGGCGGCAAGTCCCCCGGGCATTCCCTGCTCGAAGAGAACAGTTTTAAGGGCCGCCCTGGCGGCATAAATCCCGGCCGCCAGGCCCGCAGGACCCCCTCCCACAATGGCCAAATCCCTGATCAGCATCAACAATCACCCCGTCGCCCGCATAAAACTGATTTTACCGGTATATATTAACCCAATTATTTCTGGCAAGTCAAGAGGAGCCGTACTTGCGGCCATCTGCCTTGCCCTCTCCCTTAGCCTGGGAAACCTTTCCATGATCTCCTCCAGACCGGCGTTTATCTCACTTTTGTCCTTCCGGGTGAAAGCCCCCATCAGCAGGTTCTCCTTAACCGTCAGGTTCGGGAAAACCTGCCTTCCCTCGGGCACGCGGGAGATTCCCATCTCCACTATGGCCGGATTCATGCCGGCAGCCGGCTCGTCCAGAAGCAGGATAAAAGAAGCTCTACCTTTCACCTCCTCGTCCCATGGTCCAAAAACAACTCCGAACAAAGCATTGCAAAATGCCAAACGTCCGGAGTCAAAAGATAACGTTTCAATTTTCAACAACTTTTAAACAATTCCTTCTCGGTTGGGTTATTTGTCCCTGGTGATTTTCCATTAGGCAGCTAGGCAGCCGGGATACCGCTCATGGCGCCGCCAAAAGCGGGGCGCCCGGAGGGGCGCCCCGCTTAGGTCGAAGGGCATTTTCCATTAATACTGAACTATTTCAGCAGCGTGTCCTTGCGCAGTTCCGGGCAGCCGCAGTCCTGCACCGATCCGAGGCGTTCAAGGGCCTCAATCACGATGGCCGCCACCTTTTCCGCCAGGCCGTAAAAGATATCCTTAAGTTCCCCGTGGTCCCAGTCCTTGATTACGCCTTCGGCATAATTGACCACCACGTCCAGCCTGCCGTAGCAGGCCCCTATTTCCCTGGCCAGGTAAACCTCGGGGCACATGCTCTGCCCCACCACGTCGGCCCCCAGCCTCCCCAGCATGACCACCTCCGCCCGGCTTTCAAAATGCCTGCCGTCGGTTACGGCGTACACCCCGCGGTCAAAAACCCTTCCCCCGTACAGCTTCTCGGCCGCACAAACCAGGGCCGACGTTATTTCCGGACAGACCGGCTGCCTCATGGCCAGCAGGTACGGTCCCCCGAGGCCCACGTCCTTGCGCATTGAAAGGTCGATATAGTCCGAGGGGATGACCACGTCCCTGGGTTTAAGCAAGTGGTTAACCGACCCCACCCCGCCGTCGGCGATGATTTTCCTTACCCCAGCCTCCCTGAACACCCAGAAAACCTGCTGGGAAGCGGCGCCCCTGCTGACCCCGGGGCGCCAGCCGTGCATCTTCACCGTGGCCACCGTTTTGTCCCGCAGCCGGAAAAACTTGACCGGGGGGCTTTCCCCGAAGGGAGTCGAAAAAACCGTTCCCCCGTTCAGGACGCTGATTTTTTCACTGCCCAAATCCTCTGGAAAGTTGATGCTGTAGGTGCTGGATCCGCCGATCACGGCCAGGTCGGTCCTGGGAATCTCTTTCATGGCAGCGATCCTCCCTTTCCGGCATGAATTTTGTTCTGCGCGACATAAAAATGCCGCCTGCTTCCACGGTGCGGCGGGTCGAAAGAGAAGGCGTCGTAAACCGCCAGCAGGGAAAAACCGGCCTCAACCAGCATTTTATTGATTTGATCCGGCTCATAACCCCTTTCCTGGTGGATTTCGGAAAATTTCCGGTAGAGTTCCCCCTCCCTGACGAAGCAGGTAAGTTCCACCGCCCACAGCGAGGCCCCGGTGTCATGCCAGGTCCTGTATATGATAGTCATGTTTTCATCCTCTATGACCACCGGGTGCTGGTCCGCCGGCCCAATCCACTTGAGGGCGTTCAGGTCGAAAATGAACAGCCCGCCCGGTGACAGGTTGCGGGCGGTGTTTTTGAAGACCCTCCCGAGGTCGTCCGGGTCTGTGATGTAGTTGAGGCCGTCGTGAAAGCAGGTAACCAGGTCTACCTGCCGTTCCAGCAGGAAGTCCCTGATGTCGCCGACGTGGTACTCCACTTCCACGCCCGCTTCGGCCGCCTTCCGCCGGGCCAGGTCAATCATCTGCAGGGAAAGATCCACCCCGCTGGCCCGGTATCCCCTTTTGGCCATGGGAAGAACCGTGTTTCCCGTGCCGCAGGCCAGGTCCAGCACGCTGGCCGGCCTGAAGCCGAAGCGGCGGATCATCTCCTCCACGTAATCCGCCCACCCCTCGTAGTCGACGCCGGCCACCAGGTAGTCATAGACCCCGGCAAGGCCCCGGTAGTAGTCCATCGTCATCCCCCGGCCTTTTATTTGAAAACCCCGGTCCACCCGGGGTTTTCTCCTATTTTTTGAGTGTCTTTAGGATGTCTTCCAGCACTTTTTTTATTTCCTGGTCGCCGTTTATATTGAGCAGGATTCCCTTATTCTCGTAGTAGTCGATCAGAGGCTGGGTTTTTTCCTCGTATGCCTTAAGGCGGGTGCCCACGGACTCCTCGTTGTCGTCGGTCCTCTGGTAAAGCTCCCCGCCGCAGGCGTTGCACTTGCCCTCAGCCTGCGGGGGGTTGAACAGGACGTGGTATGAAGCGCCGCAGCCCTTGCAAACCCTGCGGCCGGTCAGCCGGGCCATCAGCTTTTCCAGGGGCACCACGATGTTGACCACCCCGTCCAGCTTGATGCCCATGGAATCGAGGGTGGAGTCCAGAGCTTTGGCCTGTTCTACCGTGCGGGGAAAGCCGTCCAGGAGGAACCCTTTCCTGCAGTCGGGCTGGGAGAGCCTGTCCCTGACCATACCGATGACGACCTCGTCGGGAACCAGTTCGCCCTTGTCCATGTACTCCTTGGCCTTCCTGCCCATTTCGGTGCCTTCTTTAATGGCGTTGCGGAACATGTCGCCGGTGGAAATATGGGTTATGTCCAGTTCCTTGACCAGCACCTCGGCCTGGGTCCCCTTTCCCGCCCCGGGCGGCCCCATGATAAGTAAATTCAAGCAAATCCCCTCCCACAAGTTATATTTCACTAAATTATAACACGGCCGTTCCGGCCTGCAAATAGAAAACGGCTACTACCGGCCCACGGGGTAGCCGCCCACAGAAACACCCCCTGGGGAAGCTGGAAATCCGCTTTTTTTCTTAAAAAGTTCCCCTACCAAAAGATGCCGGGAAACGATATCATTTTATATAGACGCAAGGAGTATCGTACTGTTGCTTCAATCGGGAAAATTTTCCGGCGGACGCAATTCGCATACTCTGGAACAAATTCCGTCTCACCGTCGACTAAATTAAGAGACGGACACTCGTCTCTCCCATCCGTTCGTCAACTTGAGAAAACGATTTTGGAGCTGAAGCGATGGCTGACAGGAAATTGGTCAGAACCTCCCTGATCTTTTTTGCGATTCTGTCGCTGGGATTCGGGATCTTCCGGGGCGAGACCGCCGAGGTCTTTGAAAAGGCGGTCAACATCTGCCTGGAGTGCATCGGCATTGGCTAAAAGAACCTTCGTGCAACTATTTTCTGCGGTTCTGACCAATTCGCACTTCAAGGGCTTCGCCGAAGGGTCCCTATACCGCGGGGACCTGAAAAAAGCATGTGTTCCGGTGCTCAACTGCTATTCCTGCCCGGGGGCCGTCGGCGCCTGCCCGGTCGGTTCCCTGCAGGCCGTCGCCGCCGGTTATTCCTTTCAGTTTTCCTTTTACGTGGCCGGTTTCCTGGCGCTGGTGGGCGTCACGCTGGGCCGGTTTGCCTGCGGGTGGTTCTGCCCCTTCGGCCTGGTCCAGGACATCCTTTACCGCCTGCCCTCCCCAAAGTTTTTTATTCCCGGCCGGACGCGCTGCCTGAAGTACCTCCTGCTCCTGGTCCCGGTCCTGGTCCTGCCGGCGGCGGCCACGGACGCCCTCGGGCTGGGAGTGCCTTATTTCTGTAAGTGGCTTTGCCCCGCCGGGACCCTCGAGGCGGCAATACCCCTGTACTTCACCTGCCCGCCGGTCAGGTCCGGCCTGGGCCTTCTGTTCCACTGGCGGCTTTTCTGGCTGTTCCTGATCCTGGTTTTAGCCGTCCTGGTCAGGAGGGGCTTTTGCCGGGCCCTCTGCCCCCTGGGGGCGTTTTATTCGTTCTTCAACAAATACAGCCTGTACACGTTGAATGTGGACCGGACCAGGTGCACCGGCTGCAACACCTGCAAAAACACCTGCTTCGCATCCATTCCCGTCTCCGGGCACCCCAATCACCCGGAATGCATACGCTGTCTGGACTGCGTCAAAAGCTGCCCCAATGGAGCCATCTACTGGGATTTTTGCGGTATAAAAGGAAACAGGAAAACAAAAGGAGGCAAACCCTGTGCGCAAAGCCATTCTCATTAGTGCCCTGCTGGCCGCGACCCTTCTGCTGCCGGGCTGCGGCGGCGGGCCCGCCCCCGAACGGCCGGCCGGGCAGGCGCAGACCCAACCGGCGAAGGACAATAAAAGGCTGCCCCCGGTACCTCCCCAGACGGCCTACGCCGTCGGAGAAAAAATACCGCCCTTTGCTTTAGCCGACCTTGGCGGTAAACAACACGCCCCGGAGGTCTTCTCCGCTTCCGCGCTTACCGTGCTGAACTTCTGGAGCACCACCTGAAGGCCCTGCATCAACGAGATGCCGGCCCTGGAAGGGCTGAACAAGGGATACAAAAGCAAGGGCGTTCAGGTGCTGGGCGTGATCCTGGACGTGCGCAACGCCGACCGGGCGAAGAAGATTTTACAGCAAACCGGCGCCGGGTTCACCAACCTTCTTGACGACGGGACCTTTTCCAAAAAGGTCTTCGCCGTCCCCCAGACCTATTTCGTCAACGGCAAGGGCGCCGTTGTCTATGCCGTGCTGGGATCACGCACTGAACCGGAATTGAAGGCAATTGTGGACGTGCTGCTGGAGTCGGGCAATCAGGCCGACGGCTTCAAGCCTTAATTCCCTAGTGTCACGGGATCGTCTATCCTGTGGATTAAAGCCTCGCTGCTCAATCCTCCGGCTGAACCGGTCTGCCGACCGCCTCCGTACGTGCGTCCATGCACTACTCGGCTGCGGCTGCATCC
>DYET01000141.1 GCA_020725625.1 Desulfovirgula sp.
AACCAGTTCAGCACGTCGGCCTTAAATATTTTGGTGGTCCCGTACTTCTCCTGAAAGCGCTGGGAAAAATGGGCCGCCAGAGAAATGATGTCCTCGGTCCTGTCCCTCAGCGGAGGAATCTGGATGGGCACCACATTCAGGCGGAAATAGAGGTCGCTGCGAAACCTCCCCTTATCCACCTCGCTGACAATATTCTTGTTGGTTGACGCGATAACCCGCACATCCACCCGCCGGGGCCTGGTCTCCCCCACCCTGGTGATTTCCGGTTCCTGTAGCACCCTTAGCAGCTTGGCCTGAAGTCCCAGGGGCAGCTCCACAATCTCGTCCAGGAGGATGCTTCCCTGGTGGGCCAGCTCGAAAAGGCCCGGTTTTCCTTCCCGGGTGGCGCCGGTAAAAGCCCCCGGGGCGTAGCCGAAAAGCTCGGTCTCCAGCAGTGTTTCCGGAATCGCCGCGCAGTTCACCTTGATAAAGGGCTTTTCCCGGCGCGGGCTGATTTCGTGGATGAAACGGGCCAGCACCTCCTTGCCCACGCCCGACTCGCCGAGCAGAAGAACGGTGGTGTTAAACTGGGCCACCCGGGCGGCAATGTCTACCACCTGGACCATGGACGGGGACCTGGCCACCAGCTTCTCCTGGCCCCGGGCCCGCTGGATGTTCAGCTCGGCGGCAAAGTGCTGGGCCAGGGCCCGCTGGTACTGGACCTCGTGGCGCAGGCGGTTGAGCTCGTTGAAGTCCCGCACGCTGACCACCACCCGGAAGACCTCGTTCCGTTCATTTAAGACCGGCCGGCCGGTAACCAGCAGGGTATTCCCCGAAACTCCCTTGCGCTCGGTGGTAAAGGGCTTCTTGTGACAAATCGCCTCCAGGGTCACCGACCTTTCAAAGAGGCCCTCGGCAATCAGCTGGTGCATGGATTTACCGACCAGGCGGTCGGCGGTATACCCCGTGATTTGCTCGTAGGCCTTGTTGACCCGCAGCACCACACCCTCGCCGTCCGTGACAAAGATGCCGTCGGAGGCGCTCTCAATGATGGCTTCCAGTTCCCGGTTGAGGTGCTGAACGGTCTCCAGTTGGCGATAAAGGGCCTTAAGCTCTTCGTTAACCGTAACCATACCCGCTACCCCTTTATATTTCCGGCTTAATAAAAACAAACGACCCGGTAACTTTTTATACGTAACTTTCTCCGCGGGGAATGAAAAACCTCCTATAAGTATTGCTGCCTGACAAACTCTTATGGACGGGCAAGCCCCCGGAGAAAAAAATGGCACGGGCCGCGAAGCCTTTTCGTAAAGGAATAATAAAATTTACGCAGAAATCAAAACTGAGGCTGGAAGGAGGGGCTGAAGATGCTCGTAAGCAAGGTTATGACCAGGACGGCGGCGTGCCTTGACCCGGACCGCCCGGTAGTGGAGGCCTGGAAACTGATGAGCGAGGTAAAGGTCAAGGGCATCCCCGTTGTGGACGGCCGGGGCGGTATCCTGGGCATGATTACCAAGGACCACCTCTTATCCGCCGGACCCGAAGTGATGGCCAGCCCGGTCAAGGTCGGAGAAATCATGGAAAGGGACGTGGCGGTGCTCTCTGAAAACTCCTCCCTGGTGGACGCGTGGGCGCTCCCCGGCACCGTCTTTCCAGTCGTCAACGAGAAAAAGCAGATTGCCGGCGTGCTGGACAAAAACCTGGTCGCCCCCGAGCTTTTCAACCTGGCGGTGCATATGCTGCAGCAGGGGGAAACCATACTGGATTCCGCCCACAACGGCATCATCGCCATTGACGGCAACGGGATAATCACCATTTTCAACAGCGCCGCCGAAAAGATAACCCGGCGGCCCAAGGCCCAGGCCCTGGGCCGGCACCTGTCCGAGGTAATCATACCCCAGGGGCTTCTGGACGTGCTCAAGGAGGGAAAAAGCCAGAGACAGCACAAGTTTGTGATCAATTACTCCAGCGGCAGCCATACCTACCTGACCAACCGCAGCCCGATTATCGAGAACGGCAAGATAGTGGGGGCAGTGGCGGTATTCCAGGACATCTCGGATATAGAGTTCATTTCCGAAGAGCTCAACTCGGTGAAGCAGCTGAACAACGAGCTGGAATGCATCATTCAGTCCTCCTACGACGGAATCCTGATTACCGACTGCCGGGGCAACATACTCAAGTCCAACCAGGCCCTGGACCGGATTGCCGGCGAGAGCCCCCTGGACCTGAAGGGCGAAAAGATGCGTGGCGTGGTGAAAGCTGTGGTGCAGAAAAGGGAATCGGTCACCCGGGTGGAGGAAACCCAGTCGGGCAATCATCTCCTGATCACCGCCAGTCCGGTGAAAAACGCCGGCGGAGAAATCTTCCGGGTGGTGGTGAACGTCCGGGACCTGACCGAGCTGAACAAGCTGAGGCAGGAGCTGGACCAGAGCAAGGAGCTCAGCGAGAGGTACCAGGAAGAGCTCACCCAGTTGCGGCAGAAGCAGTTCCGCCAAAAGGGAATGGTCTTCAGCTCACCCAGAATGCAGGAACTGCTGAAGACGGCCCTGAGGCTGGCCCAGGTGGACTCCACCGTGCTCCTGCTGGGTGAGTCCGGCGTGGGCAAGGAGGTCGTAGCCACCATCATTCACGCCAACAGCCAGAGAAAGAACGGACCTTTCATGGCGGTCAACTGCGGGGCAATCCCGGCGAACCTTCTGGAGTCCGAACTGTTCGGCTATGAAAAGGGAGCCTTCACCGGGGCCAGCCGCGAGGGCAAGCGGGGAATGTTCGAACTGGCAGACAACGGAACCCTGTTTCTGGACGAAATCGCAGATCTGCCCAGGGACTTCCAGGTTAAGTTGCTCAGGGCCATCCAGGAACGGGAGATTATGCGGGTCGGGGGATGCAAGCCCAGGCCCGTCAACGTCCGGATCATAGCCGCCACCAACCGGGACCTGGAAACCCTGGTACGGGAGGGCAGATTCCGGGAGGACCTTTACTTCCGGCTGAACGTGGTTCCACTGCACATCCCCCCCCTCAGGGAGCGGAAGGAGGACATCATCCCCCTGGCTTACAACTTCAAGCAGAAATTCAGCCGGACGTACAAAATCAAGAAAAACTTCGCCCCGGAGGTATACGACGCGCTGCTGCAGTATGACTGGCCCGGAAACGTGCGGGAGCTGGAAAACATCATCGAGAGGCTGATGGTCACCATCCCGGACCCGACCATAACGGCCGGGGACATCTCTCCCTACCTGTTCAGGGAATCCGCCAGGCATTCACCGGAAATCAGCATCAGGGGCATCCTTCCCCTCAGGGAAGCCGTCCAGCAGGTGGAAAGGCAGCTCATCCTGAGCGCGCTGAAGCAGTACGGAAGCACGTACAAGGCCGCCAAGGTCCTCAAGGTGGACCAGTCCACCGTGGTCCGCAAGTCGATGAAATTGAATATTCATCAATAGAATTCAGACACCCGTGCCGATAAAAACGGCACCACGAACAATAAAAATTCGGGGCCGGGGGTGCGGTTGGGAGATCCGGGCTTCTAATCCTCCGGCTGAACCGGCTCTACGCTCGTCGCTTACGGACTGCCTGAAATAGAGGTTAGAGGCCGGAGGTTAGAGGTTGGATTCTTGCTGGAATTAGCCGAAGGGCCAATTCCTTCTTTCTATTCCGACTTCCAACATCCAACTTCTGACTTCCAAAATGTCCTGCGGCCTTGCCGGCATTCCGTATGCTCCGTCGCCAAGATCCGGTAGTCAGCCTCCGGAAAACGCCCCGGCCTGAAAGGTCCTCCCCCCTCCGTACACTCCGGCACTGACGAGATTTACCCCAAAAAACAGGGCTTTCCCATTCTATCTCCTTTCCCATGACTCCTGACCCGTAAGATTTTCAGAGCAGAATAAAAAATCCCATTTACTCCCGATTTTGCAGCGGTGTTACTCCAGCACCATGATTACCGTATCCGGGTTGATCACGTCGCCCGGGGAAACCTTTATTTCCTTCACCACCCCATCCCCCGGGGCGTAAATCTTGACAAACATCTTCATGGCCTCGATGGTGGCCACGACGTCGTTTTTCTTTACCGTGTCGCCCACCTGCACGTCCACCGACACCAGCTTGCCCACCATGGGCGCGTTGACGTTCATTGAAGTATCCCCTCCCCAAACCTACATGTTGATGTTGGAGTGCTTCCTCCAGGGCCTGGCCACCGACTTGTTCTCCAGCAGGTCCAAGGCGCCGCAGATATACTTCCTGGTCTCGTGAGGCATGATTACGTCATCGATGTATCCCCGCTCGGCGGCCCGGTACGGGTTTTCATATAGGTCACGGTATTCCTGGATCCTCTTGGACCTGACCTCTTCAGGATTTTCGGCGTTCTTGATTTCCTTGGCGAAGATGACGCTGGCGGCGGTCTCGGCCCCCACGATGGTCACCGTGGCCTCGGGCCAGGCAAAGACCAGGTCGGCCCCGGTGTCCTTGCAGCACATACCCAGGTAGGCCCCGGCAAAGGACTTGCGGACGATGACGGTCACCTTGGGCACGGTGGCGTCGATGTACGCGTACAGCATCTTGGCACCGTGCCTTAAGATCCCCTTCCACTCCTCGTAGGGCCCGATCATGAAGGCCGGGGTGTCGTGGATGTTCACCAGGGGGATGTTGAACAGATCGCAGAACCGGACAAACCTGGCCACCTTGTCAGCGGCGTCGCAGTCGATGACCCCCCCCATCCAGTTTGGCTGGCTGGCCACCACGCCGGTGGCCCGGCCGTTGAAGCGGGCGAAGCCTATGATCACGTTCTTGGCGAAGTCCTTCATGATTTCAAAGAAATAGCCGTTGTCCACGATGCGGTAGATTATATCGTGCATGTCGTAGGGCATCAGGCTGTGTTCCGGCACCAGCCCGTCCAGCTCGGGCGCCGGCCGGTTGGGGTCGTCGGTGCACTCCAGCCGGGCAGGCTTTTCCCTGTTGTTCTGGGGCAGGAAGTTCAGCAACTCCTTGGCCTTGTCCAGACAGTCCCTGTCGTCTTCCACCACCACGTGGGTGCACCCGGATTTCACGGCGTGGGCCTCGATGCCGCAGAGGGTTTCCAGGTCGATGTCGATGCCCAGCTGGGTCTTCACGAAGGCCGGGCCGGCGATGCCCATGAAGCCGGTTTTCCGGCACTGGAAGACAAAGTCCTGCATTACCGGGTGGTAGGCCTGACCGCCCAGGCAGGGACCCATCAGCAGCGCGATTTGCGGGATGATTCCCGAGGCCAGGTTCTGGGACCGGAAAAGCCAGGCATAGGCCTCCAGCGTGTCCATACCCTCCTGCAGGCGCGCGCCCCCGGAGTCATTCATACCCACGAAGGGAATGCCCATTTCCTTGGCCATGTCGATGGCCTGGGCGAATTTTTTGCCGTGGTATTCGCCGAAGGTCCCGGCCATGGAGGTGTAGTCCTCGGCGGCGGCCATGACCATCCGGCCGTTGACCTTGCCGTAGCCCACCACCACCCCTTCGGCCGGAACATCCTTGTCGGCCATGCCGAAGGCGGTGATGCGGTGCTTGACGAAGGGACCGATCTCGGTAAAGGTGCCGGGGTCAAAGAAGTATTCTATCCTCTCCCTGGCGGTCCACTTGCCGGCCTTTCGCTGGCCGGCGACCGCCTTTTCCCCGCCCATCTGCCGGATTTGTTCCTTTTTCCGGGCCAGTTCCTCGTAGATTTTCCTCATTTAACACCCTCCCATTAAGTAGGAATTAGGAGTTGGCGATTCCCGATTCCCAATTCCGTATTTACCTGTTGGCCTTGCGGTAACCCAGGGCGTCGTTGGAAATGATGATCTTCTGGATGTTGCTGGTGCCCTCCACGATCTGGTACGACTTGGCGTCGCGGTAAAACCTCGCCACGGGGTACTCCTCGGAATAGCCGTAGGAACCGTATATCTTCATGGCGAAGTCGGCGCACTTGTTGGCCGCTTCGGCGGCGGCGTATTTGCCCATGGAGGTCTCCAGGGTGTTGGGCACGCCCTTGTCCTTGAGGGTGGCCGCCCGGTAGACCAGCAGCCTGGCCGCCTCGGTTTCCACGATCATCTGGGCGACCATGTCCTGGATCATCTGGAACTTGCCTATGGGCTGTCCGAACTGGTGCCGCTCGTTGCAGTACTGCAGCACTGCGTCGATGCAGGCCTGGGCCACCCCCAGGGCGCCGGCGGCGCACCCCAGGCGGGTGTCGTCCAGCTGGCTCATGCAAATCTTAAAGCCTTCCCCCTCGCTGCCCAGGAGGTTTTCCCTGGGTATCCGGAAGTTTTCGAAAGTCATGGAACCCACCGGGGCCCCCCAGGTGCCCAGCTTTTCGGTGATGGGCTCCACGGTTACCCCCGGCGACTTGCAGTCCATTACAAAGGCCGATATTCCCCTGGCTCCCTTGCCGGGGTCGGTGACGGCGTAAAGCAGGCCCACGTCGGCCACCGGGGCATTGGATATCCACATCTTGCTGCCGTTTACCACGTAGTGGTCCCCGTCCAGCACCGCCCGGGTCTTCATGGAGGCCACGTCGGACCCGGCGTCGGGCTCGGTGATGGCGAAGCAGCCCATCAAGTCGGCGTCCACCAGTCCGGGGATGTACTTTTTCTTGAGATCCTCACTGCCGAACTTGAGTATCGTCCTTGCCGGACCCAGGGCGTTCATGTTGAAGGGCAGGCGCATGGAGCTGTGCAC
>DYET01000142.1 GCA_020725625.1 Desulfovirgula sp.
CTAGAGGTCTCATTTCTTTATTGCCCCTCCAGACACCTACTAAAAATATACACTGCCGGGTCCCGGAATCCTACCCTTCGCCCGCCAAGCCCAGGAACTCTTCCTCCCCGATCACCCTTACCCCCAGTTTCAGGGCCTTCTCATACTTGCTGCCGGGGTCCTCCCCCGCCACCACCAGGTCGGTTTTCCTGCTGACACCGGAGGACACCCTTCCACCCAGGCGCTCGACCAGTTCCTGAGCCTCCTGTCTGGTGTATTTTTTCAGGGCCCCGGTGAGAACCACCGTCTTGCCCTCCAGCGGGCGCGGCCCCTCCCGGGCCCCGTCCTCCTCCACCCTCATTTTCAGGCCTTTTTGGGCCAGTCTCCGGACCAGGTCCCTGTTGGCTGGGCCGGAAAAGTACTCGATTACGCTTTCGGCTATGCGGGGGCCGATTTCCTGGACGCCGACCAGGTCCTCGAAACCGGCGTTCATTATGCTTTCCATGTCCCGGAACCTGTCTGCCAGGAGTTTGGCCGCCCTTTCACCCACGTGCCGGATGCCCAGGGCGTAAATCACCCTGTTGAGCGGGTTTTGCTTGCTCTTTTCCAGGGCTTCAAGGAGGTTTCGGGCCGACTTTTCCCCCATCCGCTCCAACGGTATGAGGTCCTCCTTTTTCAGGCCGTACAGGTCCGCGGCATCCTTCACCAGGCCGGCGGACACCAGTTGCCCGATTACCGCCGGCCCCAGCCCGGCGATGTCCATGGCGTTCCTGGAAACAAAGTGAATCAGCCCCTCCCGGAACCTGGCCGGGCACCGCGGGTTGACGCAGCGCACGGCGGCCTCCCCCTCGGGCCTGACCACCTCCGACCTGCACTCCGGGCACTCGGCCGGCATGCTGAAGGGCTGCTCGCTTCCCTTTCTTTCCTCCTTGATCACTTCCAGGACCTCGGGTATCACGTCCCCGGCCTTGTGCACCAGCACGGTGTCGCCGATCCTGATGTCCCTTTCCCTGATAATGTCCTCATTGTGCAGGGTAGCCTTGGTAACCGTGGTTCCGGCCAGCCTGACCGGCCTCAGGACTGCGGTGGGGGTCAGAACGCCGGTCCTCCCAACCCTCAGGATGATGTCCCGGATCACGGTCCTGGCCTGTTCCGGAGGGTACTTGTAGGCAATGGCCCAGCGTGGACTCTTCATAGTGGCCCCCAGCAAAGCCTGCTGGCCCAAGTCGTTGACCTTCACCACCACCCCGTCGGTGGCGTATGGCAAATCGAAGCGGGTGTGCTGCCATTCCCGGCAGTACTCCGTGACCCCCTCGATGTCGTTGAACAACCGGTAATGGGGGTTCACCCGGAACCCCTGATCCTTCAGGTATTCGAGTACGGAGTGGTGGGTTTTGAATTCGGCTCCCTCCACCGCCCCCACGGCATACACGAAAATGCTGAGCTGCCTGGAAGCTGTGACCGCCGGGTCCAGCTGGCGCAGCGATCCGGCGGCTGCATTCCGCGGGTTGGCGAAAAGCGGCTCCCCGCTTTCCTCCCGGGCCTGGTTCAGCCTGGCGAAGGCGTCTTTCGGCATGTATACCTCTCCCCGAACCTCCAGGAGCCTGACCGGTTCTCTGAGCTTCAGCGGAACCGCCCGGACCGTCCTCATGTTGGGGGTAATGTCCTCTCCGCTGTCGCCGTCACCCCTGGTGGCCGCCCTGGCCAGCAGGCCGTCCTCGTATACCAGAGAAACGGCCAGGCCGTCTATTTTCAGCTCGGCCACGTACTCCACCCCGGCCCCCCCGGTGCCCTGGCGCACCCTGCGGTCGAAGTCCCGCAAATCTTCCTCGTCGAAGGCGTTTCCCAGGCTGAGCATGGGCGCCAGGTGGGGCACCGTGACGAAACCTTCCCGGGGGGCCCCGCCCACCCTCATGGTGGGCGAATCCGGGGAAACCAGTTCCGGGTACCGCCTTTCCAGCGACTCAAGCTCCCTCATCAGGCTGTCGAACCTGGCGTCCGATATGGTGGGGCTGTCCAGCACGTAGTAATTGTAATTGTGCCTCTCGATCTCCCTGCGCAGTTCCTCGGCCCGCCTCTTTACCGCATCCGGGACAGGCATGATTAACCCCCCTAGCCTTGATGAATGTCAGAATACAGATTCCCGATTCCCAATCACGTTATGTATACGGCTACCCACCGGATCAAATGGGCTGCCGGCAAGAATATAACCTGGGCCAGCAGTGTCCCGGCAAGTCTCGTTGCAGCTAGGTAACAGGCCATCCGCCTGATGTCGGACTCGGCCCGCCGGCCCTGGAGTGCCTGGTCGGTTATTCTGGCGGCGGCAGGGTCGACCACGGTGGCAAAAAGCACCTGGGCCGCACCGTTCACAACCGGGGCCAGCATCGTGGCCGATGCCCGGTAGCCCGGGTACAGCGCCCCGGCGTAAAGTGCCGACAGAACACCGGTGGTGAAAATTCCGGTAACCGCCACATTGGCCGCCAGGAACATAAGCGGCAGCCCCTGTTCGGGGAACCCTGCGGGATCGTTCCGGCCCGGGGACCCTGCCCGTCCTTCCCGGTCATAACGGGCCACCCGGCGCGGTGAGTAAAGCGCCATGAAAATCATTCCGGGCACCGATCCCACCCTGTCGAAGACAGTTACCGCCCTTGCAAAAAACTCCACCGAGGCCGGAATCAGCAGGGCGCCGAGGAACGTCCCCAGGGTGGCCGCCAGGATCACCAGCCTTATCTCTCCGGCCAGCAGTTCTAACTGGTCAAGGTACTGGGGAGGGAAATTCATTTCCCTCCCCATGTCGCCGGCGGCGCCGGTTCCTCCCCTGTGGATGGCCCCCTCGACGATGGTGGCCAGGAGCGGCCCTTGGATCATGTTGGCGGTGCTGGAAACAAGGAAAATAACGTTGAACAGGGATATTGCGGTGGCCGGCCGGCCGGTCCTCACTCCGGAGACCCTGACCGAGTAGATGAGAGTGTTGATCAGATGGATGAGGGCGGTCAGGATGGCCACCGCCAGCAGACGGTCCAAATCGTTTCACTCCGAGACGATCTGTCACTGTTAGTTACTATTCGGGCTGCTGATATCTTATATCTTTTATACCTTCTCCAGAGGGGCAAACCTAGCCAGAAGGGTCTTGGTTCCAAGGCCGGGGAATTCCACCTTGATCTCGGCCGACTCCCCCCTGCCCCTCACGTCCTGGACCGTGCCCAGCCCCCACTTGCCGTGCCTGACCCGGTCACCAACGTTGAGGGCCGGAACTTCCCCTCTCTCCCGGCCGCCCCGGGCCGCGGCCGCGCCGGGTATCCCGTACAGGCGGTCCCGCACCGCCGGCCCGTCCCCGGGGCCGTAATGGGCGGCATCCAGCGGGTCCCGGTCGGTAACCAGTTCCCCGGGGATTTCCTCCAGGAAGCGCGAGGGTTCGTTGAACCTGGTGGTCCCGTAGAGCGTCCTCTGCCAGCATCTGGTCAGGTACAGTATTTCCTTCGCCCTGGTAATACCGACGTAGGCCAGCCTGCGCTCCTCGTGCATCTCCCTGGGTTCGTCCAGCGCCCTGGCGTGGGGGAAAACCCCCTCCTCCATGCCGATCAGGAAGACCACCGGGAACTCAAGTCCCTTGGCGCTGTGCAGTGTAATCAGGGCCACCTGGTCGGACTGCTGGTCAAAACCGTCCACATCGGCCATCAGGGCGATGCCGGCAAGGAACTCGGTTAGCGTTGGATCTTCGGCGGTACGGTCAAATTCCCGGGTGACCGTCAGGAACTCCTTCAGGTTTTCCTGCCTGGTCTGAGACTCTACAGTTTTTTCGGCTTCCAGGTCCGCCCAGTAGCCGGTTTCTTCCAATATATCAATCACCAGATCGGTGACCGCCGCCCTTCCCGCCCGGCCTGCGGCCGACTCCAGAACCCTTCCCAGGTGTTCGCAGGCCCTCTTCACCTTTGTCGAAATTCCCGCCACCCCGGACGCCCGGGAAAGGGCCTCGACGCAGCTGATTCCCTGCTCCCGGGCAAAGGCCAGGATTTTCTGCAGTGAGGCCTCCCCGACGCCCCTCTTGGGGACATTTATAATCCTGGCCAGGCTGACGGCGTCCATGGGGTTGTCCACCAGCCTCAGGTAGGCGATGAGGTCCTTGATTTCCTTGCGGTCGTAAAACCGGAGCCCCCCCACGACCCGGTAGGGAATACCCCTCCTGACCAGGACTTCCTCAATGGCCCTGGACATGGCGTGGGTCCTGTAGAAGACCGCCATGTCCCGGTAGCTCATGTTGCCGCCGGCGTAGAGTCTTTCGATCCTCCCGGCCACGAACTCGGCCTCGGACCTCTCGGTGTCGCCGGTGTAGACTATCACCGGGGCGCCAGCGCCGGCGGCCGTCCAGAGTTTCTTTTCCATGCGGCCGGGGTTGTTCTTGATTACCTGGTTGGCGGCCTCCAGTATGGTCCGGGTGGACCGGTAGTTGCGGTCCAGGACGATTACCCGGGCCTCCGGGTAGTCTTTCTCAAAATCCAGGATGTTGCTTATATCGGCCCCCCGCCAGCTGTAAATCCCCTGGTCCGGGTCGCCGACCACGCAGATGTTCCTGTGGTCGCCCGCCAGCAGGTTTACCAGCACATACTGGGCATGGTTGGTGTCCTGGTACTCATCTACCAGTATGTACTGAAACCTGTTCCGGTAAAACCTGAGCACATGGGGTTGTTCCCTGAACAGCCTGACGGTGACCATCAGGATGTCGTCAAAATCCAGGGCGTTGCTGTCCTTGAGCTTTTCCTGGTAAAGCCGGTACACCCTGGCCGCCACCCTGGTGTAGTAATCATACGCCTGTTCTTCAAATTCTTCCGGTGAGACCAGCCGGTTTTTGGCCTGGGTGATGGTCGAGCATATGGCCCTGGACGGGAACCTCTTTTCGTCTATGTCTAAATTTTTCAGGCAGTCCTTGATCACCGTAAGCTGGTCTCCCTCGTCGTAGACCGAAAAGCCCCGGCTGTATCCCGCGAAGGCAGCCTGCCTGCGCAGGATGCGCATGCAGGCCGCGTGAAAGGTGCACACCCACAGGTCCCTCACACTCTCCGGGACCATGGCTGCCACCCGGTCCTTCATTTCCTGGGCCGCCTTGTTTGTAAAGGTGATGGCCAGGATCTGGTGGGGCGGCACCCCCTTGTTCCGAATTAAGTGGGCCACCCTGGTGGTCAGCACCCGGGTTTTGCCGCTTCCTGCCCCGGCCAGCACCAGGAGGGGCCCCTCGGTGGTTTCCACCGCCAGCCGCTGTGCATCGTTCAGCCCCGAAAAAATATCCATGATAACCTCCGCCGACAAAATAATCAGGGCAGGAACCGGTCCTTACCCCGATAATATTTTAAACCTTCATGAGCAGCGGAGTACACGGGAAAATACGGAAGGTGGTTTTTGCTTATCCCTGTTTCCCGTACACCTCTTCGGGGTCAAAATACCTCTCCCCCACCCTCCTGATACCGCCCCCGGCCTCCACCAGGTTGTGAAAACAGCTGAAATAACCCTCGTGGCATGCCGCTCCCCGCTGTTCGACTCTGACCAGGAGGGTGTCCCGGTCGCAATCGAAATAAACCTCCACCACCTTCTGGTTGTTGCCCGACGTTTCGCCCTTGCGCCAAAGTTTTTGGCGGCTCCTGCTCCAGAACCAGGTCTCCCCGGTCTCCAAGGTTTTCTCCACCGCCAGCCGGTTCATGTAGGCCAGCATCAGAACCGTCCCGGTTCTGTGGTCCTGGACTATGGCCGGGATCAGCCCCTGTTCGTTAAATTTTAGTGAATCCACCTCGAAAGGCAAGCTGTAATCCTACCCCCAAATGGTTTAGATATTGATTATAACCCGTAACAATATCCGCCTTTTATATCCTTACCGGGACTCCCCGCTCCCCGAGGTATTCTTTTACCTTTCTGATGCTGTATTCTCCAAAATGGAAGATGGAGGCTGCCAGGGCCGCGTCGGCCTCGCCGCTGGTCAGTCCCTCAACGATATGGTCCGGGGTTCCCACCCCGCCGGAGGCTATCACCGGAATCCTCACCGCCCTTGAAACGGTCCTGGTCAGTTCCAGGTCATAACCGTCCTTGGTGCCGTCCCTGTCCATGCTGGTAAGGAGGATTTCCCCGGCCCCCAGGGACTCAACCCGGCGGGCCCAATCCACCGCGTCAATCCCGGTGGGGGTCCGGCCGCCGTGAATATACACCTCCCACCGGCCCGGGCAGCACTGCCTGGCGTCTATGGCCACCACCACGCATTGGCTGCCGAAACGGGCCGAGGCCCTGGCCACCAGGTCCGGGTCGTTTACGGCTGCGGTGTTGATGGAGACCTTGTCCGCCCCGGCAGAAAGCATGGCCCTTATATCCTCCAGGGTGCTGATGCCGCCCCCCACTGTAAAGGGTATGAAAACCTCGCCGGCAGTCCGGTAAACCATGTCCAGGACAGTCTTCCTGCCTTCCGCCGAGGCTGTTATGTCGAGGAAAACCAGCTCGTCGGCCCCCTCCCGGTCGTAGAATGCGGCCAATTCCACCGGATCGCCGGCGTCCCTAAGATTTATGAAATTAGTGCCCTTCACCACCCGGCCGCCGGTCACATCAAGGCAGGGAATCACCCTCTTGGTCAGCACGCGTTTTCCTCCAGTTCCACCTCGGCCAGAGAAAGGGCTTCTTCCAGGGACACTCCGCCCGCGTACAGGGACTTGCCTATTATTACGCCCTCGACGCCTATTCGCTCCAGCCTTTTAACCGACCGGAGGTCTTCCAGGGTGCTGATGCCCCCGGACGCGATTACCCTCAAACCCGTATTCCGGGCCATTTCCCTGACGGCGGCCAAATTTGGCCCCTTCATCGTTCCATCCCGCCAGATGTCGGTATATATTATCCTCCTGATCCCCAGTCCCTTCATTTCCAGGGCCAGGTCCAGGGCGTTCTTTTCCGAGGTCACTCCCCATCCCTCGATGGCCACCTTGCCGTCCCTGGCATCGATGCCCACCACTATGGACTCCCCGTGCTTACAGGAGGCCGCGGCCACCATGTCGGGATTGTTTATGGCCACGGTGCCCAGTATAACCCGGTTGATACCCATCCCCAGAAGGTCGTCCACCACCTTGAGGTCCCGGATGCCTCCTCCCACCTGTATGGAAATGTCAACTCTCTCCCTTATTCTCCTAATCACGTCCATGTTCTTGGGAGAACCGCTGAAAGCCCCGTCCAGGTCCACCACGTGCAGCCAGCGGGCGCCTTTTTCCTGCCACACCCCGGCCACAGCCACCGGGTCGTCGGAATACACCGTTTCCATGTCCGGCCGGCCTTCCACTAGCCTTACGCAACGCCCTTCACGTATATCTATAGCAGGATAAATCAACATCTTTCAACAATCCCCCCAAAATTACGCAGTATGCGCAGCCCCAGGGCACTGCTCTTTTCCGGATGGAACTGGATGGCAAAAACATTCCTGTGCCCCACGGCCGAGGTGAACTCTATCCCGTAATCGGTGACGCCGGCCTTGACGGACTCCCGGGCCGGGTCCACATAGTATGAGTGCACGAAGTAAAAGGCCGAGTTGTCGGGTACGCCCTCGAAAACCGGGTGGATACCCCTGAATTTAACCTGGTTCCAGCCCATGTGGGGCACCTTCAGCCCTTCCGGCAGGCGCCTGACCACGCCGGGGAATATTCCCAGCCCTTCACTGTATCCCCACTCCTCGCTGGCCTCGAACAGGAGTTGAAGGCCCAGGCAAATCCCCAGCAGGGGCCTCCCGTCCTCCACCGCCCTTTTCACGGCCAGGTTCATCCCGGCCCTTTTCAGGTTGTCCATGGCGTCGGCAAAGGCTCCCACTCCGGGCAGGACAACCCCATCCGCCCGGTCCACCTCGCCCGGGTCCCTAACTATTCCGGCCTTGATCCCCACCTTTTCAAAGGCCTTCTCGACGCTGCGCAGGTTGCCCACCCCGTAGTCAATGATGGCAATCAAGATGTTTACCCCCGTATGTCTAGAATCGGAATTGGGAATCGGGAATTGGGAATCGGGAGATTGCCGGAATATAGTGACCTGACTTCACATAGCTAATTCCTAATTCCCGGGTCTACAGCACACCTTTGGTGGACGGCACCTCCCCTCCGCCTGACCGGGCCGCGGCCGCTTTCAGGGCTCTGGCCAGGCCCTTGAAAACCGCCTCCACCATGTGGTGGGTGTTTCTCCCTGCCAGGAGCCGCACGTGCAGGGTAATCTCCCCGTTCAGGGCGAAGGACCTCAGGAATTCCTCCACCAGTTCGGTGTCCATGTCCCCCACCCTGGCCGACTGGAAGCAGGCCTCCAGGGCCAAGTGCCCGCGGCCGCTTAAATCCAGGGCCACCATCACCAGGGCCTCGTCCATGGGTAAAATCACGTGGCCGTAACGGTTTACACCCTTCTTTTCCCCGAGGGCCTCCTTGACGGCCCGGCCCAGGCAGATGCCCGCGTCCTCCACGGTATGGTGGGCGTCAACCCCCAGGTCTCCCCTGGCCTCGATTTCAATGTCAAAACCGGCGTGCCTTCCCAAAAGGTCGATCATGTGGTCGAAGAAACCTACACCCGTGGAGCACCTCACTGCCCCCTGCCCGTCAAGATTCAGGGCAACCCTTATCTCGGTCTCGCCGGTTTTTCGTTCAACCACGGCTTTCCTGGATTCTTCAAGCAAGCTCAACAACCCCGTCCGCAAAGCAAATTTGATTTGATCCTACCTTCATTATTTTCCATATTTTTTTCATTTCCTGCATCTGCAGGGGGGAATTTTGTTTTTAAGCCGGTTTTTACCTGCAGCCCGAACCGTTCAGGATCCTTCCCAGGCGGTCGATGAAGATTTCGTTTTCCCTTTCCGTCCCCACCGAAACCCGCAGGAACTTTCCTCTCCCGGGCACCTCGATATACCTCACCAGCACGCCTCTCTCCAGCAAAAGCCGGTGCACCTGGTCGGCCGGCCTGGCGGTGCGGAAGAAAAGAAAGTTGGCCTCGCTGGGGTATAAGGTTACGCCGGGAAGGTTTCCCAGCCTCTCGGCCAGCCTTTCCCTTTCAGTTACAATTTCCCTTATCCGGGCCTCGAACAGGTCCCCGAAGCGCATTACCGACCGGGCGGCCAGTTGGGTAAAGGAGTTGACGTTGAAGGGCTGCTTGATCCTTATCAGCTCCCGGATCACGTCCGGGTGGGCCAGCAGGTAGCCTGCCCTCAGCCCGGCCAGGCCGAAGGCCTTGGAAAAAGTCCTCATAACCGCCAGATTGGGGTATTTGCCCAGCAGGGGGGCGCAGCTCACTCCGCCGAACTCTATGTAGGCCTCGTCCACCACCAGCAGTGACCCTACGGATCCGGCGATGGCCTCTATGTCGGCGGGTTCGGTGGCGTTCCCGGTGGGGTTGTTTGGGTTGCAGAGGATGATTACCCCCGGTTCGCCCCCTTCGGCCCGGATTACGGCCTGCACATCCACCTCGAACGCCGGCCCCCTGGGCACTTCAACCGGGACGGCCCCGGCCACCCTGGCGTGAATCCCGTACATGGAAAAGGTGGGAGAGGCTATTACGGCCCTCCTGCCGACCCCGAAGGCAAGCATTATGTCCAGGATCAGTTCGTCCGACCCGTTGCCCACGATCACGTTCTCAGTCCCGACCCCGAAGCGCGCGGCCAGGTCCGAGACCAGGTCCCTGGCCATAGAATCGGGGTAACGGCTGAAAAACTGCGGCCCCACCATCGACATAATGTACTCCCTGACCTCCGGCGGAAAGTCATGGGGGTTCTCATTGGCGTCCAGCCTGATGACCCCCGTCGCGTAGTGGGCCTCATACGGCCTGAGCCCCTCCAGGTCCCGCCTGACCAGGTTGGCTATGTCGTATCTCGCTGTCATTTGTCTTCCCCGCTTCCACCGGTACTCTCAAACCCGGGCAGTCTGGCCGGGTTCTTGACCCAGCCGCGCTCAGAAAATCCCGGCAACCTCGGCAGAGGCTTCAGGTCCGGGCGGTCCGGCCCCGGGTTGCGGCCGAAGCCCGAAAGGCCCTCCTGGATTATGTCAAACCTGCCGGTTGAAATCTCGTCCCCCTTGTCGTAGCCGGCCTTGATATTTACCTCGGCATTCCGGGTCAGCCTGATTTCCACAGACCGGCCGTGGGCTCCGAGCCCCTCCACCGAGGCGATCTTGATAATGTCCGGGGCCTCCCGGTGCAGGGCATCGAGGCTGTAATACACCACGCTGGTGCGGCGGATAAACTGGTCCACCCCCAGGGGAGAAAAAAACCGGGCCGTTCCGCCGGTGGGCAGGACGTGATTGGGCCCGGCCAGGTAGTCCCCCACCGGCTCCGGGGAGTACGGGCCCAGGAAAACCGCTCCGGCAGTCTTCACCCTGCCCAGCCAGGCGAATGGGTCCTTCACCATCAGCTCCAGATGCTCCGGAGCGAAGCGATTGGCCAGGTCAACGGCTTCCTTTACGCTTCCGGCAATGACAATGGCGCCGTATCCCGCAAGGGCGGCCGAGGCGATATCCGACCTCTCCAGCAACTTCAGCTGCCTTTCCAGCTCGGCCCTGACCGACCGGGCCAGTTCCCTGTCCGGGGTAACCAGTACGGCGGCGGCCGTCTCGTCGTGCTCGGCCTGGGACAGCAGGTCGGCGGCTACATAGGACGGGTTGGCGGTGGAGTCGGCCACCACCAGTATCTCGCTGGGCCCGGCCAGCATGTCTATGTCCACCACCCCGAAAACCAGCCGCTTGGCCATGGTCACATACCGGTTTCCCGGGCCGGTTATCTTGTCCACCGGCCTGACCGTTTCCGTACCGTAGGCTAGGGCCGCCACTGCCTGGGCGCCCCCGATCCGGTATATTTCGGTAACCCCGGCCTCGGCGGCGGCAGCCAGGGTGTTGCGGTCCACCCGGCCGTCCCTGCCCGGGGGTGTGACCATGGCTATTTCCTCCACCCCCGCCACCTTTGCCGGTATCGCGTTCATCAGCACCGAGGAAGGATAGCTGGCCTTGCCCCCCGGAACGTAAATGCCCACCCTCTGCAGCGGCCGGACCAATTGGCCAAGCACGACCCCCTCCCGGCTGCAGTCAAACCAGGAGTGCACCACCTGCTTTTCATGGTAAGCCCTGATGTTCTCCACGGCCTTCCTGACGGCCCGCAGAAAATCCGGGTCAACCTCCGACCGGGCTTGGTTCATTTCCTCCTCGGAAACCCTTATTTTCTCCACCGCCAGGGAAAAGCCGTCCAACTCCCGGCTGATCCGGCACAGTGCGGCATCGCCCCCGGTCCTTACCGCCTCGACGATGCCGGCCACCCTTTCCGCCAGGTCCCGGCTTTCATCCCTGTTCCTTTTTCTCAAAAGCTCCAGCGCCTGGCCGGCCTCGACAATCCTGATCACAAAATTCGACCCGGCCGGCGGCCCCGCCTGCCCGCGACGGGCCCCCGGCGACCAATCCCGGGGAATACCGGCCGGATCTCTTCCCTCGTTTCATATTTTATCATGGTAAAATGCTACCTTATTAATATGTTAATACCCAGGGCTCCTTCAGTCAATAATTAGTTGTATTTTCCCCTGAATCTGTCCAGAATCAGCCGGTAGCCGTCCGCCCCGTAATTTAAGGACCTCTTGACCCGGCTTATGGTGGCCGTACTGGCCCCGGTCCTGGTCACGATTTCCCCGTAAGTGTAGTTTTTCTCGAGCATCTTTGCCACCTCGAAGCGCTGGGCCATGGATTTTATTTCGGCCACGGTGCAGAGGTCCTCGAAGAACCGGTAGCACTCGTCGATATTCTCCAGCGCCAGGACGGCCTCGAATAGTCTGTCCAGAAGGGGATCCTTCAGTTTTCCGGTGTATTTCATGAAAAATTCCCCCGGTTTTATTGTTTTCCATGTTATCGCGCTAAAATCCGTGAGGGAATCTTTCTACAGCGGGTTTAAAAACCCTTTTCAAGCGTCGGCTTTTTTCTCCCGCTCAGGCCGGGCGGTCCCGGCCGGTGCCCTTCCTGATAAAATAGTCGATAATATCGTGAAAAAAGCCTGATTTCTTGGCCAGAACCGGGCTGATGAAGGCCAGGGCGACCACGTAGAGGGCCGCAAAGGCCGGGAGTTTCCCGCCGAGGCCGGCAGCCGCGGCCAGTCCGGCCACGATGATGGAAAACTCCCCCCTGGCCATGATGGTGAAGGCCACGTTGGCCGCCCTTTTCCTCCTGTATCCCGACAGCCAGGCGGCGATATACCCGGTGATGACGTTCCCCAGTACGGTCATCAGGACGGCCGCCGCCGCCACCGCCGCCACCCCGCCGAAGGTCCTGAAGTCCATGGCCATGCCGAAGGAAAAGAAGAACACGGAACCGAACAAGTCCCTCATCGGGGTTATCACCTGCACGATGCGGTGGCTGTGGGTGGTTTCGGCCAGCACCAGGCCCAGGAGGAGGGCTCCGATGGCCTCGGCGACGTGCAGCTTCTCGGCCAGGATCCCGGACAGCAGGAGAAGCGTGAATACCCCCACCACAAAGCCCTCCGAACTCCTAAACTTAAGCCTTTCCTCCAGGAACTTGCCGAAGCGGCGTCCAAAGGCAATGACCGTAACAATAAAAAAGAGGATGCCCAGTATGTTGACCAGAATCTTCAAACCGCCGGACCCGCCGGTCAACAGAAGCCCCGACAGGACCGAGAGGTAAGCGGCCACGAAAACGTCCTCAAAAACAATGATTCCCAGGATCAGCTCGGTCTCAGGGTTGGCTGCCCTCTTCAGGTCCACCAGGAGCTTGGTGATCACGGCGCTGCTGGAAACAGTGGTTATTCCCGCCGCCACCAGGGCTTCGGCCCAGGAATTGAAAAATATCCAGCCGAAAAGCAAGCCCCGGGCAAAATTAAGTGATACATAAACGGTTCCGCTTTTAAACAAGTTTTTGCCCGCCCGGGCTATTTTCCCGGCAGAAAATTCCAGGCCGAGATAGAAAAGCATGATCAGGACGCCGATTCGCGAAATCGCCTCAACCGATTCGCTGTCAGATATTATTCCGAGGGAGACGCCTCCGAACTCCGGGGCGTTGGGGCCGAATATCATACCGAGGAAAATAAGAAAGGGAATGGAGGAAAAATTTATCCGGGAGGCGAACAGCACCGCAACGCTAATCAGAACAAAGGCCAGGCCGATGTTGAGGATTACGTCCCCGCCCAATCAGGGGCTCCCCCCGAACATCTTCTCAAACTCCTTCATTTTTTCGTTCTTCCCCGCTGCTACAACCGTCTGGCCCGGCTCAAAAACGTAGCCCGGCCCCGGGTTTATACATACGGTCTCCTTGCGGCCCCTGCCCTTGTCTTCCATGACGGCGATTATGATAATGCCGTGATTTTTCCTCAGCCCAAGCTCGCCGATGCTTTTTCCTGCGATCCCGGATTTCCCCTGAACCTTCAGCCATTCGATGCGCAGCTCCGACACGGCGGTCTCCAGCCTTTCCAGGGTTTTCGGCTGGTAGAAGGCCCCGCCTATGATTGATCCCAGCTGGCGGGACTCCTGGTCGGAAAGGGTTATGGCGGCCAGCGGATCGTCTCCGTCCTGGGGGAAGTAGTACAGCTCCCTGGTTCCGTCGTCGTGAATGATGACCGCCACCTGGTCGCCGTTTTCCAGGCTCACCTCGTATTTCTTGCCCAGTCCCGGCAGTTCGGCCTCGCGGATCAATGTCATAAAACAACCCCCGAATCAAAATCGCCTCTAAAAAGGCGGGTTTCCTTCCGGCCTCCCCTGCCGGAGTTTGATCATTCCCTCTATAATCAGATAAATCATCAACAACAATACCCGTTCCGATCTGAAACATTTTAATTTTATCACATCCGGGCCGGTCCCAACAAGCCACTGCGTCCCCGCTCCCGGCATTCACCACAGGCCCCTGGGCCAGCTTGCTGGCCCTGATCGCCGCATACTCAAATATCCCCGTGGGCCGGCTGATGCCCACGATCACCATCATCCCCACCAGAAGGCCGATGGTGTTGAAATCGATGTAGCCGAAGGCTTCTTCCGCCCCCAGCATGCCGGCCAGCAGGGCCGCGGACGCACCGGCCAGTGCGGCCACCGTACGGTGAATCTTGTCCGATATAATCACTGCATAGGTAAACAGGAAAATTACCAGGGCCCAGAAAGACATGTTCCCGGACACGATCCGACTTCCCCTGTCCAAAAAAATAACCAGCCCGCATTACATATCATGGCTGGAGCCGATAAATTCTATGCCTCACCCCTGCCCTAAAAAGCCGCCCTGCGGCGGTTCAATCCGGAACCCGGAAACTGGTGGGGACGGCGGCAACCTGCCCGCCGGAGGCTCCGGCGGCGCCCTTTCAGCCCCCGCACAGGACCGGGAGAACGACGATCCCGTCGCCGTCCCGGAGCCTGTCCTCCGCGAGCGCACTCCTGCCGTTTACGACCGCAAGCAAGTGATCGCGCCGGTCTCCCACGATGCCCAGGTTTTCCAGCATTTCTCCCACCGTGCAACCGTCGCGCAGGGCCATGAACCTGCGTTCCCTGGGCAGCCAGGGGACGTTGAGATCAACATGCACGGTAATCATGGTTTCAGGTCCTCGTCCTCGACCATCCTGCTCAGCATGAAGACACATTCCTCCAGACCAAATGCACCTAAGGCCGCTGGGGCAGTCCGGTTTCCCCGCCGCCCGCCACCGCTTTCAGGCCGATGTCGCGCCGGTAGTGCATCCCCTCGAAGCTGACGGCCGCCACCCCGCTGTAGGCCAGGCCGATGGCCGAGGGGATGTCCTCAGCAGCGGCGGTCACCCCCAGCACCCGGCCGCCGGCGGTCACTACCCGGCCGTCTTTCAGCCCGGTGCCGGCGTGAAATACCGTGACGCCGGGGGGAACCCCGTCCAGCCCGTGGATCTCGAATCCCTTCCGGTATTCCCCGGGATAACCCCCCGAGGCCAGGACCACACAAACCGCGGCACCTGGATTCCACTCCACCTTTACCCGGTCCAGCCCGCCCTCAACCACCGCCACCATGATTTCCACCAGGTCGCTTTTGAGCAGCATCAGCAGCGGCTGGGCCTCAGGGTCTCCGAAACGGGCGTTGAATTCCAGCACCATCGGGCCGTTTTCGGTAACCATCAGGCCGGTATAGAGAACTCCCCTGTATGGCCTGCCCTCGGCGGCCAGGGCCCTGACTGTCGGCTTAAGAATTTTTTCCAGGGCCAGGCTGTATACCTCCCCCGCGCCTACCGGGGCCGGGGCATAGGCCCCCATACCGCCTGTGTTGGGCCCCCGGTCGCCGTCGTACACCTGCTTGTGGTCCTGGGCGGGCAGCATGGGCACCACCGTCTCGCCGTCGGTAAAGGCCAGGATGCTTACCTCTTCGCCCTCCAGGAGTTCCTCTACAACCACGGTGTCTCCCGCACTGCCGAAGGCCCGTTCGATCATGATTAGCCTGACTGCCGCCAGGGCCTCCTCCGTGCTTCCGGCGACAATCACCCCCTTGCCCGCGGCCAGGCCGTCGGCCTTGACCACACAGGGGGCGTTCAGGCCCCTGATGTACCTTTCCGCTTCTCCCGGGCTGTCAAAGGCGGCGTACCGGGCCGTGGGAATGCCGTACCGGGCCATGATCTCCTTGGCCAGGAGCTTGCTGCCCTCGATGGCGGCCGCCCCGGCCCTGGGGCCGAACACCCTGAGGCCCTGCGCCTCCATGGCGTCCGCCAGCCCCCGGGTCAGGGGATCCTCGGGCCCCACCACGGTCAGGTCTATTTTTTCCCTGCGGGCAAGGTCAACCAGTCCGCTGATGTCCGACGCCTTAATCTCCACGCAGCGGGCAATCTCCGATATCCCGGCGTTCCCGGGGGCGCAGAAGATTTCGGAAACCTTTGGGCTCTGGCTTATCTTCCAGCACAGGGCGTGCTCGCGGCCACCGCCGCCAACCACTAAAACCTTCATCGGTCCACCCGTCCTTAAAAATTAATGCTTAAAGTGCCTGATTCCGGTAAAGACCATGATTATTCCGTGTTTCTCGGCCGCCTCTACGGACTCCCGGTCCCGCAGCGATCCGCCCGGCTGGATGATGGCCTTTATTCCATAGCGGGCTGCCAGGTCCACTGTGTCGGCAAAGGGAAAAAAGGCATCCGAGGCCAGGTACGCCCCCCTGGCCCGCTCCCCGGCCTGGTTCAGGGCGATTCCGGCGGACCCCACCCGGTTCATCTGCCCCGCACCCACGCCTATAAGCTGCCGGTTCCTGGTTACCACGACGGCGTTGGACTTGACGTGCTTAACCACCGTCATGGCGAAAAACAGTTCCTCCAGGTCCTCCGGATCCGGCTTCAGCGAGGTGACCACCTCCAGCCGGTCCTTGTCCAGCACCTTCCGGTCGGTCTCCTGAACCAGCAGGCCGCCGTTTACCTTCCTTACCTCCAGCAAGTCCCCGGCCGGTCCCTCCAGGGTGCCGGTTTCCAGCAGCCTGATCGCGTCCTTTTTGCCGAGGATTTCCAGGGCCTCCCGGGTAAACCCCGGGGCGATGACGGCCTCCAGGAAAATCCGGGCCATCTGACCCGCGGCCTCCCCGGAGACCGGCCGGTTAAAGGCCACTATGCCGCCGAAGGCGGAAACCGGATCGGCCTCGTAGGCCAGCCTGTAGGCCTCCCCCACGTCCCGGGCGCAGGCAGCGCCGCACGGGTTGTTGTGCTTGATTATTACCGCCGCCGGGCCCTTGAACTCTCTGACCAGTTCCAGGGCGGCGTTAAGGTCCAGTATGTTGTTGTAGGACAGTTCCTTTCCGGCCAGCTGCCTGGCGGTGCCCACCGAAGCACCCGAAGCGGCCGGGTCCCGGTAAAAGGCCGCCTGCTGGTGCGGGTTTTCGCCGTACCTGAGGACCTGCACCAGGTCGAAGGGCCTGTGCCAAACCCCGGGAAACAGGCCGGCCCTCTCCTCCCGGCCTTCCAGGTAGGAAGCTATGGCCGCGTCATAGGCCGCCGTATGGGCGAAGGCCTCCCTGGCCAGGGACAGCCTGAAGCTGTAGTCGACCTGGCCGCTTTCCAGGGCCCTCAGCACCTCGCCATACCTTTCGGGGTTGACCACCACCAGCACGTAGCGGTGGTTTTTGGCCGCCGCCCGGACCATGGCCGGCCCCCCGATGTCAATGTTTTCAACGGCCTCCTCCAGGTCCGTTCCGGGCCTGGACACGGTTTCCCGGAAGGGATAGAGGTTTACAGCCACCAGGTCGATCAGGCCTATCCCCTGTTTCTCAAGCTGGCCCGCGTGGTCCGGGGTCCGCTTGGCCAGTATCCCGCCGTGAACAGCCGGGTGCAGGGTCTTCACGCGCCCGTCCAGGATCTCTGGAAAGCCCGTCACATCGGTTATGTGCGTCACCGGGAGACCCGACTCCCTCAGGGTCTTGGCGGTCCCGCCGGTGGAGACCACCTCGAAGCCCAGCTTGACCAGGCCGGCTGCGAACTCCACCACCCCCGTCTTGTCGGAGACGCTGATCAGCGCTCTTCTTGCCATAATCTGCTTAACCCCCTATATTGGTTCCCAACAGATACTGTTTTGCCTTCGTTTATTCCTCTCCCGGAAGTATAATCACTTTCCTGCCCTCCACCCTGAGCCGCCCCTCGGCGAACAGCCTTACGGCCTCGGGGTAAATGACGTGCTCCCGCTCCAGGATGCGGGCGGCCAGTTCCTCCTCGCCGTCCTCCGGCAGTACCGGAACCACCGCCTGAAGGATGATGGGGCCGGTGTCCATTCCGCTGTCGACAAAGTGGACGGTGCAGCCGCTGTACCTGACCCCGTATTCCAGCGCCTGCCGCTGGCCGTGCAGGCCCTTGAAGGAGGGCAGCAGGGCGGGGTGTATGTTCATGATCCGGTTGGGAAACTCCTCCAGCAAAACCCTGCCCACAAGCCGCATGTACCCGGCCAGGCAGACCAGTTCAACTCCGTACTCCCTCAGCTCCAGCACGATCCGTTGTTCGTATTCCTCTTTGCTCTGATAGTACGGGGGGTGCAGGTACACCGCGGGTATCCCGTGTTCCCTGGCTCTGTCCAGGGCCGGGGCTTCGGCGTTGTCGCTGATCACCACGGCCACCTCGGCCGGTATTTTGCCGCTCTCGGAAGCGTTTATGATGGCCTGCAGGTTGGACCCGCGGCCGGACGCCAACACTCCCACCCTCAGCTTTTTCACGAAAATCCCTCCCGATTTGGCCCGTCTCCTGTATTCTGTCTCCTGTCTCCTGACCTGTAAGCTGTCTCCCGGGCATCACCTGTACACCACGCGCCTTTCCTGGTAGGCAATGACCTCCCCAATAACCGCCGCCCTGCCTCCACCGTCCCGGATCTCCCTGACCATCCCGTCGGCCTCCTCCGGGCCGGTTACCAGCACCATGCCCACCCCCATGTTGAAGGTCCTGAACATTTCGGCCTCCTCGATCTTGCCGGCGTGCTGGATAAGCCTGAAAACCGGGGGCACGCTCCACGATTTCCGGTCAACGGCCGCTGCCGTTCCCTCCGGCAGCACCCGGGGGACGTTCTCGGTCAGGCCTCCCCCTGTGATGTGGGCCATCCCCTTGATCTTGTACCGGCCCAGCAGTGGCAGCACCAGGTTCGCGTAGATACAGGTGGGCTCCAGAAGTTCATCCCCTAGCGTGCGCCCCAGATCGTCAAGATAGGTGTCCACCCCGTACCCGGCCGTCTCGAAAAGGGCCTTGCGGGCCAGGGAAAAGCCGTTGCTGTGCAGCCCCGAGGAGGGGATGGCCACCAGCGCGTCCCCCGGGCGGATCCCCGAACCGTCGATAATGCCCGATCTTTCCACTACTCCCACCGCGAATCCCGCTATGTCGTACTCGTCCTCCCGGTAGAACCCGGGCATTTCCGCGGTCTCCCCGCCGATCAGGGCACAGCCGGCCCTCCTGCAGCCCTCGGCCACCCCGGCCACGATGGCGGCCACCTTTTCGGGAACCAGCCTGCCCACCGCCAGGTAATCCAGGAAGAACAGCGGTTCGGCCCCCTGCACCAGGATGTCGTTGACGCACATGGCCACGGCGTCGATGCCCACGGTGTCGTGCCGGCCCGCCATCATGGCCACCCGCAGCTTGGTGCCCACCCCGTCGGTGCCGGAAACAAGCACCGGCTCCCGGTAACGGGCGACGTCAAGGGCGAAAAGCCCGCCGAAACCCCCTATATCTGCCAGGACGCCGGGGCGAAATGTGCTCCTGACCGACTCCCGGATCAGTTCCACGGCCCGGTTGCCGGCCTCGATGTCCACCCCCGCCGAAGCGTACGTAAGTCTTTTATCGCCGCTATCCACTGTCAAAACCTCACTTGCTTTCATGGACCAATAACCAATAACCTATAACTAACAACCAATAACCACTGCTTTTTTTACTCCAGGGCATATTTCCCCGCTTCCTTCGGCTTGGTTATTTCAACGGGGTATTTGCCGTCAAAACAGGCGGTGCAGAAATTGTCCCGGTACTGGCCGAAAATGCCCAGCAGCCCGTCCAGGCTGAGGTAATACAGGCCGTCAACCCCGATCATGGACTGGATCTGGCTGACCGGCATGTGGGCCGCCACCAGTTCGTCCTCGTTGGAGGTGTCTATACCGTAATAGCAAGACTTGATCACCGGCGGCGAACTGAGGCACAGGTAGACCTCCTTAACCCCGGCGTCTTTGAGCATGCGCACGATCTTGCTGCTGGTGGTCCCCCTGACCAGGGAATCGTCCACCATAAGCACCCTTTTGCCCTCCAGGAGGTACCTCATGGGGTTGAGCTTGAGCTTGACGCCCATGTCCCTGGTGTCCTGGCTGGGCTGAATGAAGGTGCGCCCGATGTACCTGTTTTTCATCAGGCCCTCTTCGAAGGGAATGCCCGACTCCTCGGCGTACCCCCTGGCCGCCGTGGTACCCGAATCCGGCACCGGTATGACCAGGTCGACGTCCACCGGGTACTCCCTGGCCAGCTGCCTTCCCATTTCCCTCCTCACCCTGTTCACCTGAAAGCCGTCCATCTCGCTGTCCGGCCTGGCGAAATAAATGTACTCGAAGATGCAATGGGCCTTCCGGCGCGGCGACAGTGCCCGCATGGACCTGACGCCCTCCTGGTCGATAATCAAGGTCTCTCCGGGTTCAACATCCCTCATCTTCTTCGCCCCGACGGCATCCAGGGCGCAGGACTCCGAGGCCACCACGTAGCCGTCGCCAAGGCGGCCCAGGGAGAGCGGCCGGAAGCCGTACGGGTCCCTGACCGCGATCAGGCTGTCCTCGGTGATGATCAGCAGGGAGTAGGCCCCCTTGACGTCGATCATGCACTTGGCCAGGGCCTCCTCCAGGGTGTTCTGGCTGTACCTGGCAATGAGGTTGACGATCACTTCGCTGTCCGTGGTGGACTGGAATACCGATCCCGTGGAGGCCAGCTGGGACCGCAGGTCCCAGACGTTGGTGATGTTGCCGTTGTGGGCCAGGCCGATGGTTCCCCGGGCGTACCTGAATACCAGCGGCTGGGCGTTTATGGTCTGGCTTGACCCGGTGGTGGAGTACCGGACATGTCCGATGGCTATGTGCCCGGCCAGGCGGTCGATCTTTTCCCGGCCGAACACCTCGGGCACCAGTCCCATACCCTTGTGCAGCAATACCTGCTTTCCGTCGGAGGTGGCTATGCCGGCGCTCTCCTGTCCCCGGTGCTGAAGGGCGTAAAGCCCGTAATAGGTAATCCTCGCAACATCCAGGCCCCTGCCGTAAACCCCGAATACGCCGCACTCCTCCCGGGGTTTGTCCGGGTCCAGCCCTGTTACGGCTGTCTCTTCCGGGGGACTCACCGCTTTGGCTTTCATACCTTCCCCTCCAAATCGATCCGGCGGCGTCAGCCGTCTGCCGTCAGTTTAAGCGCTTTTTTATCAGGGCCGGTCTCTTTTTTTGTTTATCCGCCGCTGCCGTTGATTTCTGCAAACTGGTCAAGAACGTTGTTCGACTCGTAATAATATATTTCCTTTCGGCCTGCCGCCGTCAGCCTGGCGGTGGTCTCCGGGCCGGAGGCGCGACCGTACAGGTACAAGATCAGGGCATCAAACTTTTCTTCCTGGATGGAAATGAAATCGCCGTCCACCTCCGGGGTTTCGGGGTAATACCCCCTTTTCTGTCCGGCTTTCAAACGGTCCAGGAAGGACTCCCCGGTCCTGGCCGCCTCGGACTTGGCCGACTGGACGGCCTCAAACCACTGCGGGTGCATGATCTTGTAGTAATCCCGCATTGACTGCTTGTTGAAATTCACGAAGTAATACCTGCCCCTGTACTCGATCCTGCCGGTCACCCTGACCGAATCGGTGTCGATAGTGTCTACGAAGACCAGCCTTTCGCCGTCTTTGGCTATTTCCCACTTCAGGTCCCACAGCAACAGGCCCAGTTGTTCGAAGAACCTGTGCACCAGAATCGAACCCAGGATGCTCATCCTGATTATGTCCTTAAACCGTTCTCCACTGCACCCGCTTATATACAGCGCCTCCTGGAGGCTGATGTTTCTGTCCTCGGGCTCGTACTTGGTGGTGAAGTCCACCAGCGGCTTTGAAAACATGGTCCACGGCGCAAGGCTTTCCTTAAGCCCGAGATCATCCAGGAAAGCCTCCTTTTCTTTTTCACCCATCCGCAGGTATTTCCTGTAAATGGAAGAACCGGGGGTGATCCCGAAGCGCACGATGTTTTCCAGGGGTATGACGTACCCGTCGGCACCGAAATAGGCGCTGTAATCCCAAAGGTGGTTCGAAAAGTGCGTTACCCTGGCGGGCTTGATCACTTTGTACTTTTTCACCAGCACATAAGGGCTGGGGCTGGGAGGGAACCCGTCCCGGTATATTTTTCCGCTTTCCCTGTCAATCATGCCCAGGTGGTGGGTGGGCGCGCCACCCTCGGCAAACTCGTCCAGAATGCCCCGGGTCAGGAAATCCAGGTATTCCCCGTCCCGGCCGTAGCGGCCGCGGATGTGGCCGGCTATTTCCCGCCATTCCCGGGTTGATCCCAGCAGAGAATAAATCTTGTGCCTGACCGCGGTCCTGCAAAGGTCGCTGCCGGGAATGGAGAAGATTGTTCCAACGTCGAATACCGAACCGCCGGGCGTGGTCTTGCATACCATCCAGTCCGGATATTCCTTCAAAAAGTACAACTCCTGAACGGACCCCAGGTAATCGGGGGCTCCGTTCCTTGGAAGGCTGATGACCGGTTCGTTCTGCACCTGAATGTCACCTCAATTTGGTTTGAGTCGTAATTATAGGCCGAACCTCCTGTATATTTCGTTTATCCTCCGGAGGTGGTAGCTGTAGTCGAAAAGGCCGTTGATCTCGTCATGGTCCAGGACCGCCGTTATCTCTGGATCCATCAGGATCAGCCCCCGGAACTCGCGCTTGCTCTTCCAGGCATCCATGGCGTTCCTCTGCACCAGTTCGTACGCCCTCTCCCGGGTCATACCCTTGCTCACCAGGGCCAGCAGTACCCGCTGGGAAAACAGCAGGCCGCCGGTCCGGTCCAGGTTTGCCTCCATGTTTTCCGGGTAGACCAGGAGGTTCTCAATCATGGCGGCAAACTTGTCCAGCATGTAATGAAGGGTAATGGTGCTGTCGGGGATGATTACCCGCTCCACCGAGGAATGGGAGATGTCCCTCTCATTCCACAGGGCCACGTTCTCCATGGCCGCCAGGGCGTTGCCCCTGAGCAGGCGGGCCATGCCGCTTATCCTCTCGGCGGTGATGGGGTTGCGCTTGTGGGGCATAGCGGATGATCCCTTCTGCCCCTTGGCGAAATATTCCTCCACCTCCAGGATTTCGGTCCGCTGCAGGCTGCGGATCTCGGTGGCGAACTTCTCCAGGGAGCAGCCGATGACCGCGATGGTGGTGAGGTACTCGGCGTGCCTGTCCCGCTGCACCACCTGGGTGGATATGGGCGCCGGCTTGAGGCCCATTTTCCTGCAGACGTAAACCTCAACGTAGGGGTCGATGTTGGCGAAGGTGCCCACCGCCCCCGATACCTTGCCGACGGCTGCCGCCTCCACGGCCCTTTCCATCCTTTCTATGTTGCGGTCGGTTTCGGCCATCCACAGGAGCA
>DYET01000143.1 GCA_020725625.1 Desulfovirgula sp.
AGAGCCTTTCCGGCAAGTTAAGAACGAGTGGTTCCCTGCCTCGCCCGTTGGATAGAATCAGTGTCCGCCCTTCCTTGATAATGCCGGGCGGTTTCCAGGTGACGGTGAAAAATAAGTTAGGTACCTGGTACCTAAGATATATAAGTTAGGTACCTGGTACCTAAGATATGCCAGGTACCTAAGATTACTATTCAGCGCTATTCATGCAATATTGTTACATGCTTATTTTCTTTATACCTTGAGTCTGCCGGCTTTTGGGCATCTTTAGGAATCGCCCAGACCCAGCCAAGACGCACTGCCCCCGATACTCGCCCTTGCTCGCATAATACTTGTACCCGTCGCTGAGATATACCCCACTTCTCAGCAGCTTCTTTAGCAGTAATATATTCCATAGACATACCTCTCACAAAGTTATAATCATACAAGAACATTATATTCGTAACTACGAATAATGACAAGAGTTAGGTACCATAAGTTACATAAGTTAGGTACCTGGCACCTAAGATATATAAGTTAGGTACCTGGCACCTAAGATATATAAGATATATGGTACCTAAGATATAAATGGGGCCGCCGGGGTAAAAACAAAGTTAAATGGAAGTATAAGTACTGAATTATTCTAAACAGCTATTTCTTAAAAATCGATTTTTAAGGTCAAACAAAAAAAAAGCCCTCAAAGGGTATTGCCTGCCACCGTCGCCGCTGTTTACCGCCCCCGGGTGTTTTCACTCATAAAGCGAATTTTAAATCGCATTCCTTGCAGGGCATAGCAGGGTTAAAAGGGAAGGTCAAAATTCATGATTTCCAGAATAATCCCCCCGGGTGTGACTTCTATATAACACCAGTTCATTCCTGGCACAGGAGACACTGCTGCCAACACCTTGCCTCCCCGTTCTTTCAGCCCGGAAACTGTCTTTTCCAGGTCATTGACCTTAAAGGCTATATGATGCATCCCCTCCCCGTGTTTTTCCATATACCGGGCCCATACCGAGTCAGGGCTTTCCACCGGCTGTATAAGCTCAATCCCCAACGGACCCATTCTGGTCCCGGCGATTTTCAGTTGGAACGGTGTGCCGAACCGGACCTGTTCTCCGGACGCCCCGTATTCAAAGGTGGTCCAGGTTCCCGGGCCCCAAATGGAAGACAGGAACCGGACGGACTGTTCCACATCCCTGACCACCATCCCTATGTGTACAGGCACCGCCGGATCCAAAACACGGTCATTGGCAGTCATGTTTACCCCTCCTCATTCGGGACTATATTTTAAGCACGGCCCGGTGAGCCTCCTCGAAGGCATGGAAGATCTTCCGGGGGACTACGCAGTCCCCGATGACATACACTTCCGGCGCCAGCCCCCTGAATGAATCCGCCAACTCCCGGTTGGCTTTTAAACCGGTGCACAACACCACTGTATCAGCCTCAAAGTCACGTCTCTCCCCGCCGGCTCCTACGCAGTGGACCACCCCGCCGGCAATTTCCTTCACCTTTAACCCGGTAAGTATCTCCACTCCTGCCCCGGCCAGCATCTGCATCAGCACAAGCATATTCAATATCTCCATGCCGGCCATGGCCTGGTTTTGCATCTCCACCACGGTGACTTTCTTTTTATGAATCACCGCGATATCCAGGGCCAGTTCGCAGCCGGTGGCGCCGCCTC
Organism: Desulfovirgula sp.; assembly: GCA_020725625.1. Lineage (GTDB taxonomy): Bacteria > Bacillota > Desulfotomaculia > Desulfotomaculales > Desulfocucumaceae > JAILZP01. Next base: position 1,658 of record DYET01000143.1, read on the forward strand.
CAATGACCACCACCTTTTCACCCAGATTGCATTCCCCGGCCAGCACCTCCCGGCCGGAATAAACATTGCCGCCGGCAAAACTCCTGTCCCACTCCGAACCCACGGCCACTACCAGCGCATCAGGCCCCTCTCTCCGGACCAGGTCCGGGGTGGCCAGGGTTCCCGTCAACAGCCTGACGCCGCTCTTTTCCACCTGTTTCAGCGCCCAGTCCAGCAGTTCCTTTAACGGCTTTTTGAACGGGGAGGCGGAGGCCGATACAAGATGCCCGCCCATTATATCGCCTTTTTCTACCAGGGTAACCAGGTGCCCCCTCAAGGCCGCCGTTCTCGCCGCTTCCAGGCCGGCAACGCCACCGCCTATAACCATTACCTTTTTCTTTTTCCCGGCCGGGGTTAAACGGAAAGCCTTTTCCCTGCCGCAAGCGGGATTTACCGCACACTTCACCGGCCTGCCGCTCGCAATTCTGGTGAAACAGCCTTCGTTGCACCGGATGCACGGCCTTATGTCTTCCAGCCTTCCAGCGGCAATTTTATTGGGCATTTCAGGATCGGCCAAAAGCCCTCTTCCTATAGCCACCAAGTCTGCCTTTCCCTCCCGCAGCGCCCTTTCCCCGGTTTCGGCGTCCAAAGCCCCCACGGCTACCACCGGAACCCCCCGGGCCTGTTTTTTAACCGCCTCGGCCAGGTGGATCAGGCATCCCCTTTCTACGTACATCACCGGGTAAATACTGGTGATGGATTCGTACGTGCCGGCGGAAACACTTATATAGTCGATTTTGCCCGTATCGGCGATTATACCGGCGTACCGCGCCCCTTCTTCAACCCCCAGCCCGCCCGGCAGGAACTCGTCCCCGCTCATTCTAAACCCTACCAGGAAATCAGGCCCCACTTTTTCCCTCACCCTGTGGATAGTTTCCAGGGCAAACCGGGACCTGTTCTCCAGAGTACCGCCGTACTCATCCTTGCGCTGGTTGGAAAGGGGTGAAATAAACTGGCCCATAAGGTAGCCGTGGGCACTGTGCAGCTCCACGCCGTCCAGCCCGGCCTTTTGAGCCCTTACCGCCGCCCTGGCGAAGGAATCCTGGATTTCCCTTATCTCCCCCACAGTCAGCTCCCTGGGCGTCACTCCCCAGACAAAACAGGGGACCGGGGAGGGCGCCACGTGCTGCACCCCGGGAGGCAGGGCATCTGGGTTGCACTGGCGCCCCCCGTGGCCCAGCTGGATTACCGCCCTGGCCCCGCCCAGGTGTATAGCCTCCGCCAGTCTGCTCAGTCCGGCAATCATGTGGCCCGTGGCGATACTTAACATGCAGTAGGCAGACCGGCTGGCGGAGGTGTCTATAAAACTGTTTTGCACCACGATGAGGCCCACACCGCCGTGTGCCCTTTCCGCATAGTAGTCAATCAACTCCTGTGACACGGACCCGTCTGCGTTATTGTATAAGGTTTCCATAGGCGGCATTACTATCCTGTTGCGCAGCTGCACGGTTCCCACCCTGACGGGATCCATGAGTCTCCAGTTTCTATTCACCACTGCACCCCCCATAGGCTTATTTGCGGCGGGGAAATATCCCCTATACCTTCCGGAGGCCCGGTGCCCCCGGTTCTCCGACCCTTCCCCGGAAAGGCTTCAACATTAACATGAATCCTTTTATCAGGCTGTAGTAAATCATCTGGATAACGGATGAAAACTTCCAAGCGGGTGTTTTTATACCTATCCTGGGGAAAAGGAAGGTCGCCTGGTCCAAGCCCTTGGCCGGACACCCCCTCAGGCGTACGATCCTGCCTGCCTCCAGCCTGCCTTCCACACCGGAGCACGACCCGATAAGCACTACCTTCTCCCCGGGATGAATAACGTCCCCCCGGTAATATCCAATCACTATCCCCATCCTCTTCAGGCCGGCAACCAGTCCGGGCCAGTACAATTCTGAGGTGGCCAGCGCCCCAGCCAGGGCATTCAGGCAGCCTCCGGGGCACTTTCTTCCAGTTTTGGGGTTCACCCCGGGATAGAATTTAACGGGGGTATTTACTTTTTGCACATCCCAGTTAACCGGATAAGGAGTGTGGATATTCCTGGTTTTTTCCGACAGATCCTCTATGCTTATATCGCCGCTTATCTCTATGTCACTGAAATCCAGTGTCCCGTATCCCCTTTCAGCGGCCTCGACTAGATGGGCCACCTCACCGGGCTGGAAATTCAGTATCCGGGCGGCTGCCATATCCATGGCCAGGGGATCATTGGCTATCAGAAGGGCCCCCAGGTGATACTGGTAGGGGGCAAATTCGGACCCGTGCCCTATATTTATGGCCTCCGACACAATTAGGTCGGGGTAACCCACCTCCAGCAAGTCCACTATTTTTTCGTTCAGCCTGTCATCGTGGTATAACATCCTCTCCCTATGGGTTAATATTCCTATGTTGAGTTTTACCGCATTGGTAATCTGGCAGGCATTGTGGAATTTCAGCTTGGGCATCCAGATCTTGTAATCGGCCTCGTAAAGGGACCTGGCCACCAGAATGGTTTTATGCCATTTGGCCCGGTCCAGCCTTACCCTTACCTGCCTTTCCTCATTAAAATCCCGGAGAGGAACCCCCAGCCTTCTGGCCATCCGGTCATACCCGGCGTGGTGGAACAGCAGCCTGGTGGGTATGGCCATGCCGCCGGACTCCCCGATGGTTATGTTCGATCCGGGCCTGACCCGGCGGATTACATTGACCATGGCCTCAACCAGGGCGGTGTGGGTATGGGCGGCCTGGACCACCTCCGTAGCGCAAACCACGTTGGGTTTAATCAGTATCCTGCCCCTGGGGCTTTCCCCCAGCTCCTCCATTCCTTCCCTGATTAACCCCTCTATGCGGGAGATGTTATAGTCCTCACACCGCCTGATGATTACCCTGCGCGTCTTCATAACATTCCCCCCCCCCCCCCCCCCCCCC
>DYET01000144.1 GCA_020725625.1 Desulfovirgula sp.
CTTTCCTGCGGTGGCACGTGAATGGCCCGTCCAAGGGATCCCTGGACCACCTCAGACAGATCAGGCAGGAGGCCACCTCCCCGCTACTGGACAATCTCTATTACAGGCTCAATCACAATCTGGCTTTTGACCGAATCGGCAATGGTGGAGTACTTCCTGGCCGCCTGCAGCGCCCTTTTTACCACCTGCTCGCTGGACCCTCTGACTTTAAGGTGCGGCTTCAAGGTAACCTTCCTAAACCAGGACGTTTTGTCCACCCGCTCCTCCACCTCACCCTCGGCAAGGCACTCGAATGATACCAGATCCAGCTTGAATCTCTTTGCCGCCCACAGAACCATCATGTGCACACAGGTGTTCACCGCAGCCACGTAGGCATCTTCCGGAGTCATCATGTTGGGGTGGCCGTAAAGGGAGGGCGGGGCGGAAAACTCCATCTCGGTCCCATTTTCACAGTACATATATCCCAGGTGTTCACCCTTCCAGACCACCCTGTTGGAATAACTTGGCATAATCTAACCTCCCGGTTATTCGGCCAGAATTTGATCCACCTTTTTGGCTATTTCTTTAGCCACTAAATCCACTGTTTGCCGGTCCATGTCCACCAGTGTCCGGGCCGATCCCGGCGCATTGATGCCATGCTCCTTCAGCAGATCGGTGATTACTATGGAGTGCCTGGGTTTACCGCTCAGCCTTTCGGTGTTAATCCGGCTGCACTGCTTGTCACAGCCGTCCACGGTGATGGTGGGGAATTTTTGGGCGAATTCCCTTTCCTCCTTGCCGCCGGCGATAAAGAGGGGCAGGCAGATGGTCACGGTGTTGCTGGGCTTTAATTTGTCCAGCACCTTCCGGCAGGCGAACCTAGTCAGGGTGCCCTCGGGCAGCTCCTCTCCGTTACAGGGAATGATCCCCACCTTCTTTGGGCTGATTTCCACCAGTTCCAGTTCCAGCATGCCTCAATCTTCCTTTCTCACCGGACAGTCAATTCCCTGGGCCAGGTCTTGGGCCAGAATCTTCACCAATTTATAGCCCGGTTCGCCCAGGTCCAACACTCCGGCAGGCTTTAAGTCCCTGTGCTGCTTGAAGGCGCTGATCACCCTTACCGCCCGGTCCACCTTTTTGCCGGTGGACTCCACATTTTTACGGGCACAGTCGTGGGCGCAACCATCCACAGTTATTACCTCATTATTCTTGATCAGATCAACAGCGTCCGGGTCACCGATCATCAGTTTGGCCAGGCAGGTGGTGGTGACCCTGTCCGGGCACAGGTCGTCCATCAGGGCGTAGGTCGCCTGCCGCCCAATCTCCCCGTAGGCCTTGCCGATGCCGCTGCAGGGCATGACCACTACTTTGTCCCCCACGATCTCACCCCTATTTCTCCATCTCCTTGCGGATTTTTTCTTCCATCAAGGGGAAGTACGTCCTGGCGTCCATCAGGCCCTGTTTCTCCTTTTCCCAGTTGGAGGGTTCTATCCTGTATATCCAGCCCTCACCAAAGGGGTCCATGTTAATCAGTTGCGGGTCATCCTCCAGCCGGCCATTTACCTCTTTGATCACCCCGCTGGCGGGAGCGATTATGGACATGGTGGTCTTGATGGTTTCCAGTGTCCCCGCATCTTCACCCTGCTTGATTTCCCCTCCCGTTTCCAGCGTTTCGATAAAAGCTATGTCGCCCCCGGTTTTCTGCTGATAATCCGTGACACCCACCGTCACAGACCCGCCGCCCTCCCTGACCCAGCATTCCCCGGTGTGATACAGGCAATCAAGGCTGGCCCGGAATACAAATTTGTCGTAGGTTGTCTCAAGAAACTGGTTTTCGGACATACAGTATCCTCCTCGATAATTTGGAACTTGTATTTGATTAAGACTCAGCGATTAAGCCCTCCACCGCGTCCGCAATCATGTTGAAGGCAAGACCCCCGTGAAACTTTGGCTTTCCGTTGATGACGGTGAGAGGCAGCCTTACTTTGTCCAGTATTTCCTTGATTTCCGGATAATTTTGCAGTTCATCGGAGGTGACATCAACAAACTTAACCGCCACCTTGTCCCCGAATCTTTCTTTCAATCCGGCGCCGATTTCCCCGGCTTCATCCTTCATGGTCTTTTCGGTCCCACATCCAGTGGAACCTGATCCGCAGCTTCACCCGCCTGATGGAACAGGTTGATTAACCCCAAAAATAGCAACCGCCACTTGTCCTTCCATGTCTCAATTCCTCCCGTGCTTTATTCTTAATGTTTTTGCACCTCTGGAGCTCTTTTATCTGGCTTGCCGCTTGCGTTTTTCTTCCTGATCTCACAATATGTTTCCCCGTCCCGGTGAACCGGTGACGCCGGCACACCCCTTGCGGTTCTCTCTTCCACGGCATGCAGGGCCAAATCTTTAAAGGTACATTGATGATCTATTATTCTTTTCCCATTTATAAAGTAGTAAAGCCATTTGCCATTCCTTCTGTGCGAGATCAGGCCGGCCGCTTTTAATACCCTGAGATGATGGGATACGGCCGGCTGGGACATGCCCAGCCGGTCCACCAGTTCACATACACACATTTCGTGTTCTGTCAGCAGTTGGATTATTTTCAGCCGGACAACCTCCGACAGCGCCCTGAAGTAACCGGCCAGATCCCTCATGTCCTCAGTCTCCCCAAAATGCTTTTTACCCATATCAGCTTATCTTGTTTCTTCTAGTACTACAGCGTAAATTAATTCCTGAACCTTGACAATTATCCGGATTCCAGAAAC
>DYET01000145.1 GCA_020725625.1 Desulfovirgula sp.
ATTCCGACAAAGGAGGAGAACATTCATGTCCATACCCGTCGCAGAAATGCCCGTAAATTACTGCGCAGCCGCCACCAGGAAGACAATAACCGGCGAGGACAAAAGGGAAATCGCCCTCAGGAGGGCCGAGGAACTCAGGGCAAGAATCAGCGATTACCTTGGGGAGAAGCAATCGATAAAAACCGGATTCGACTTCAGGGAGGCCGCCCTTTCGAACAGGGAAAGGATTCTCAAATTCTTCGACGCCTCCGGGGACGACTGGAGGGACTGGCACTGGCAGATCTCCCGCCGGATCCACGACGCGGACGTCCTGGCCGGCCTTTTCGGCTTCAGCCGGGAGCGCTGCGACCGGATAAGGGAAGTGGGAACGCGCTACCGCTGGTCGATATCGCCCTATTACGCCTCGCTGATGGACCCCGGCGACGAAAATGACCCCATCGCGGCCCAGTCCGTGCCTTCTGTAAAGGAACTGGACGAGGGCGGCCACAACGATCCCATGGCGGAGGAGTTCACCTCCCCGGCCCCCTGCATCACCAGGCGTTACCCGGACCGCCTGATCATCAACGTCACCAACCAGTGCGCCATGTACTGCCGGCACTGCCAGAGGCGCAGGAACATCGGGGAGGTCGACAGGCACCAGGACCACCTCAACCTGGTGGCCGCCCTGGACTACATCCGCCGGAACGGGGAAATCCGCGACGTTTTGATCACCGGCGGGGACGCGCTGCTCCTGAGCGACCGGAAAATAGACTGGCTGCTGGGCGAGCTGGACAAAATCGACCACGTGGAGATAAAGCGGATCGGCACCAGGACCGTCGTCACCCTGCCGCAGAGAATAACCCCGGAACTCTGCGCGGTGCTCAAAAAGCACCCCCCGTTGTACATCAACACCCAGTTCAACCACCCCCGGGAGATCACGCCCGAAAGCAAAAGAGCCTGCGACATGCTGGTTGAAGCCGGGGTCGTGCTGGGCAACCAGGCCGTCCTGCTCAAAGGGGTCAACAACAACCCGCACGTGATGAAAAAACTGAACCAGGAGCTTCTGAAAATCCGGGTGAGGCCTTACTATATATTCCACGCCAAGCCGGTGAGGGGAACCCGCCATTTCATCACCAGCGTGGACGAGGGAATGGAAATAATGGAAAAACTCCGGGGATACACTTCGGGCCTGGCAGTTCCCACCTACATCATCAACGCGCCCAGTGGCTACGGCAAGACCCCCGTCCTGCCTCCCTACGTCCTGGGCAAGGACGGGGACACCGTGGTGCTGCGGACGTGGGAAAAGCGGGTTATTGAGTACGCACCGTCGGGTTGAATAGGTGGTTGAGGACCTGATCAACAGGGTATTCCTGGCGTCGTTCGCCCTCCGGGGACGGGCCGAATGCGCCTGAAATCCGCAGTCGGCGCCTTGGTCTCGCGCCGGAGTGGTGAAAGCCCCGGGCAGATCCGGTCTGGTACGGTCGGAAGCCGGGCTCGATTAAGGCCCGGCCTCTCCCTGGATAACCCCGGCAGCAAATTTTTTTCACCTCCGAATTCATTGTGCCGCCTGGGTTTCACCTCCGGCACCCCCGGTCCTGGTAGAAAAACCGAGATAATAGCATCCTCATAGAGGAAATTAAAAATAGTGAAGCCTTATGCATAACCAGGCAACTTATATGCAGCATAAGGGTTGTCTGATGTTATTTTCCTTTTTCATAATAAATGGTAACATTAAAACTAATCAGTTCAGCCGGTACATGGAGGAAAAGATGATACATCTGGACACCACGGCATTACTGTAAACCCTTACCTGCGCCTGGATAAAAATATGATTGAGACGATTCACCGGGCATCAATGGAACTTCTCCTGGATCCCGGGGTGGAGGTGTGGACCGGCGAGGCTGCGGAACTCTTCCGGAGCGGGGGCGCGGAGGTCTTTCGCCGTGGGGAAAACGGGCCCTGGCAGGTGAAAATACCGGAAAAAACCGTCATGGAGGCCCTGCCGCGGCGGCCTCGATCGCTGCCAGACGTCAGGTGACTGACCTGATTCAACGGAGGACTTATTTTTCATGGAGAATCTGATCATGGCCCGCCTTCTGGGCGAAGAAGCCAAATCAATCCTGGCCGCCAACCGGGAGGACCTGAGGGCGGCCGAACAGGCCGGCCTGCCCGGCCGGCTGGTGAAAAGAATGGTCTTCGACGAAAAAAAAATCAGTGCCCGGATAGCCGCCCTGGAGGAGATAGCCCGTCTGCCCGACCCGGTCGGCACCGCCGATTTCAGCCTGAGAAGGCCCCAGGGACTTCACGTATCCAGGGTAAGGGTCCCCATAGGGGTCATCGCCGCCGTGTACGAATCCCACTCACGTAACGGTAAATGTCGGCGCGCTGGGCATGAAGGCCGGCAACGCGGTAATCTTAAGGGGCGGGTCGGAAACCGTGCGAACCAACGCCCGGATCGGGGAGCTGTGGACCCTTGCCATCGACGAGGCCGGGCTCCCTGCCGGGACAGTGCAGGTGGTGACAATCCCGGACCGGTCCGCCACCCTGGCCCTGGTAAGGCAGGAAGGACTGATTGACCTGCTGGTCCCCAGGGGAGGCCCCGGCCTGGTCCGCTTCGTCCAGGAAAACGCCAGGGTCCCGCTGATCAAACACTACAACGGAATCTGCCACGTATACGTAGACCGGGATGCCGACTTGCAAAAGGCCGCCGCGGTGGTGGTCGATTCGAAGGTATTTATGCCCGAGGTCTGCAACGCTGCCGAAACGATACTGGTCCACCGGGACATGGCAGCCGCGGCGCTGCCGGCCCTGGGCGGCGCCCTGCGCCGGGAGGGCGTGGCGATCAGGGGCTGTCCCGCCACCAGGGAGATCCTGCCCTGGGCCGAAGAAGCCGGCGAAAGCGACTGGACCCGGGAATACCTCGACCTCGTGATCAACTGCCGGGTAGTGGGATCAATCGAAGAGGCCGTGGACCACATCAACACTTACGGGTCTCACCACACCGACGCCATAATCAGCGAAAACTATACAGCCGTCAGTTATTTCGAGGAGCAGGTTGATTCCTCGGTGGTGCTGGTGAACGCTTCCACCATGTTCAACGACGGCGGTGTCCTGGGAATGGGCGCCGAAATAGGCATCTCCACGGACCGCCTTCACGCCCGGGGGCCGGTGGGAATGTCCGACCTCACCACTTACAAGTACCTGGTCCGCGGTCACGGGCAGGTCATGAGCCGGGGAGCGGAGGTGCCGCAGCGGTGAGGGAACTGTTCCGCCAGCTGGAGGACTCTTTCAAAAAGAGGGAGGCGGACCGGGCCGGAAGGCGCCGCTGCGCCGGGGCCGAACTGAAGTTCCCGGCGGTGAAAATTGACGGAACAGCGGTAGATGCCGACACAATGTCCAGGCTGTGGTTTTTCCTGGCCGACCGGGGCTGGACCCCGGTCCTGGACCCGGGATCCGGCGGCCCGGTGGGCGCGGCCTTTCCCCGGGAGAACCACTCCGACGTGATTACCAACGAGACCGGGTTTTGCAAGCTGGAGGTGGCCCTGGCCTACGAAGACAATCTGTTCAGTCTTTCCCGCCGCCTGGGTGAGATCAAGGAAACGCTCAGGATCTTCGGCGGCCGGGAGGGAGTCAGGTTTCTTGGCCTGGGGCTGCAGCCCGTTTCTCCGCCGGGGGAGCACCTGATGGCCGGAAAATCCCGCAACCTTTTCTGGAACAAGGTTTTCGGCAACAACCGGGTCAGCCTGTTTACCGTTTCCGCTACCAACCAGGCGCACGTGGATGTCCGCCTTGCCGAGGGAGCCGCCGCGGTCAACGTGTTCAACGGCCTTTCGGGTGCGCAGATTGCCCTGACCGCCAACTCGGCGGTGTGGCGGAGCCGGGTCGACCCGGAATACCTCGCCCTGGCCGAAGCCTTCTGGTACTGGTGGCTGCCCGGCGACCCCCGGGTGGGCATGACGGCACGCCCTTTTTCGGACCTGGAGGACTACCTGACTCACATCTGCGGGTACAGGCCGGTTTACGTGGTGCGGGACGGACGCTGCCTGGGTATTTTCCGCTACCGCAGCTTCGCCGATTACGTCCTGGCCGGTCACGGGGCCGCCGGCGAGTACGAGGCGGGAAACACCGTCCGGCTTACACCGGAATACGCCGATTTAAGCAGGCATTACACCTTTTGCTGGCACGACGCCAGGCTTTCGGAATACTTCACCCTGGAAAACAGGGCCAACTGCCAGCAGCCCCCGGGCGAGGAGATCTGCGTGACCGCCCTGACCCTGGGCCTTATGGAAAACCTGCGGGAAGCCGAAGACCTGGTTCGGTCCTACCCCTGGGAGACGTTGAGAGAATTGCACGACCGGGCGCTGAAGCAAGGGCCGCAGGCCCGGGCCGGAGGCGTCGCCGTTCTGGAATTGGCCCGCCGGATGCTGGAGATTGCCGGCAGGGGCTTAAAGTCCCGGGGTCTGGGTTATGACAGATGCAGCAATTTGTTACAGTTGGTTCCCTCTACTCCCACTCGATGGTGGCCGGGGGCTTGGAGGTGATGTCGTACACCACCCGGTTAACGCCCCTGATTTCGCTCACGATCCGGTTCGATATCCTCTCCAGGACCTCGTAGGGCAGGCGCACCCAGTCGGCGGTCATGCCGTCGTGGCTGTGCACCGCCCGGACAGCGACGGTGTGCCAGTAGGTGCGGTCGTCCCCCATCACGCCCACGCTGCGCAGGCCCGGCAGGACTGCGAAGTACTGCCAGATTTCCCTGTCCAGCCCGGCCTTGCGGATTTCCTCGGTCACCACGTGGTCGGCCTCCCTCAGGATGTCCAGTCTTTCCCGGGTGATTTCGCCTATGATCCGCACGGCCAGGCCCGGGCCGGGAAACGGCTGCCTCCAGACCACGTGGTCCGGCATCCCCAGTTCCTTGCCCAGGGCCCTGACCTCGTCCTTGAATAGCCAGCGCAGGGGTTCCACCAGGGCGAAGCGCATCTTCTCGGGCAGGCCCCCGACATTGTGGTGGGACTTGATTACCGCCGCGGTGGCGGTCCCGCTTTCCACCACGTCCGGATACAGGGTGCCCTGGACCAGGAAGTCTATGCGGCCCAGCCTGGCCGCCTCCTCCTCAAACACCCGGATAAACTCTTCGCCGATAATCTTTCTCTTCCTCTCCGGGTCGGTGACGCCGGCCAGTTTTTGCAAAAAGCGGTCCGACGCGTCCACGTAAACCAGGCTGATGTTGAACCCCTCCCGGAAGGTCTCGACCACCGACTCGGCCTCACCCTTTCTAAGCAGGCCGTGGTTGACGAACACGCAGGTCAGCCTGTCGCCCACCGCGCGGCTCACCAGCACCGCGGCCACCGACGAGTCCACCCCTCCGCTGAGGGCGCACAGCACGCGTCCGTTACCCACCCTGGCCCTGGTTTCGGCAACCGAATGTTCGATGAATGATCCCATGTTCCAGGTTCCCGAGCAGCCGCAAACCCGGTACAGGAACTGCCTCAGGATGTCCTGCCCCTTGGGCGTGTGCGCCACCTCGGGGTGGAACTGAACCGCGTAAAGCTTTCTCCTGTAGTCGGCCATGGCGGCCACCGGGGCCTGCCCGGTCCGGGCGGTGACGGTAAAGCCCGGGGGAGGGGAGTCTACCCTGTCCCCGTGGCTCATCCAGCACTGCTCGCGGCTGTCCAGGCAGCACAGCAGGTCGTCCCCGGCGGTAACCTCCAGAACGGTTTTGCCGTACTCCCTGCGGTCGGCCCGGGCAACCACTCCTCCCAGCTGAAAGGCCATCAGCTGCATGCCGTAACAAATCCCCAGGATGGGTATGGCCAGGTCGTAGATGCCGGGGTCGCAGGAGGGGGCCCCATCTTCATACACGCTGGAGGGGCCCCCGGAAAAGATTATGCCCATGGGCCTCTTTTCCTTTATTTCTTCCAGCGGTGTGGTGTACGGGAGCATCTCGCAGAATACCTTAAGTTCCCTGATGCGCCTTGCGATCAGCTGGCTGTACTGCCCGCCGAAGTCCAGGACAATGACCATTTCCTGCCCGATGTCGGCCACTTTATTAATACCTCCGTTATTCCTTGACGTAAACCTCGGGTTTGATCACCGCTATGTGCCTCAGGTTTCTGTACTTTTCCCCGTAGTCCAGGCCGTACCCCACCACGAATTCGTCGGGAATGACAAAGCCGTTGTAGTCCGGCACGACGTCGGTCTTCCGCCGGGACGGCTTGTCCAGCAGGGTGCACGTTTTCAGGCTGGCGGGCTTCCTGGTGGCCAGGTTGTCCAGCATGTACTTCAGCGTCAGTCCGGTATCCACAATATCCTCCACCACTATAACATGCCTTCCCTCGATGTTCTGGTCCAGGTCCTTTAAAATCTGTACCACCCCGGACGACTCGCTGGCCTTGCCGTAGCTGGAAACGGCCATAAAGTCTAAGGCCACGGGTACCGTCACGTGTCTGACCAGGTCGGCCAGAAAAATCACGGCCCCCTTAAGAATACCCACCATCAGAATTTCTTTGCCCCGGTAATCCCCAGAAATCCTTTCGCCCAACTCCTTCACCTTCCGGGCGATCTGGTCCTCGCCCAGCATAATTTCCTGTACATCGGCATGCAATTTTTCGCCACACCCCCGGTGCACGGTCTTCTTCCTGTTTCACACATCTAATTATATACCATATATATAGATTGTCTCCCGGGTATCAAAAAATCTTTTTTCCTATCCTAAAAAACATAAAAAAAGCCCCCCGCAGGGGACTTCGGACGGAAGCGCCCACCTCCGATTAAGGCCGATCCCTTATTTTTTGCCGGGGGACCGTTCCCGCCGGGCCGGCCGGCTCACCGGCCGTCCATTATTTTCCCCTGCGGTGGATTAACCTTGATTTTTTCGTTGAAATCCCAGAACTTCATCTCCACCACCAGGCCTTCCCCTCCAGACGGGGTGAAGGCCTGCATTATTGCCCTCCTGATCAGCTTTTCCCCGGGATCGACCCAGACCCTGAATTTGAAATCCGTGTATTTAATTTCCAGGAAGGGGTTGGCCACGTTCGGCCTCAGTTCCAGGATCACCGTCTTGACGCCGTCCACCCTGTCGGATCCCAGTTTTTTGACCACCGGAACGTCTTTGAAGTTAAACAGCCCCATAGGGTTGAATTCGGTGATGAACAGTTCGGAATGGGCAAGGGCGTTCCCCTTCAGGGTGAACCACCGGTCGGACCAGGGATCCTTCATATAGGTGGTGTCGTCGATCTGGATGAATTCCATCTGTGACTTCTGCATGGCTCCCTTGAGGTGGACCCTGTTGGGCCCGGCCCTCTCCCCTTCCACCTGGGTGATGGTATCCCTTCCCCCCTGCTTAACCTCCACGCTGTACCGGTAGCTGGAGCAGGCCATGGTGTTCCCCAAGGCTTTGTTAAACAGGTCCTTGTCCGTGGCGGCCAGACTGCCGGACAGCGACGCCGCCCCCCACAAGGCAACCAGCAGCACCCCGGCGACCAGCACCCAGCGCAGAACGCGCCTCCGGTTCAGCACATACCAGTGAGGCCAGTACAAACGCTCCACCCCCGTTCTCTTTACCAAATATATACTTGTAAGCGGGGATAAATATGTCGCTGGCAGCAAATACCACGGCCGTGCCCATGGATTAAAAGATTTAACAGGGCAGTGTATATTTTTAGTAGGTGTCTGGAGGGGCAATAAAGAAATGAGACCTCTAG
>DYET01000146.1 GCA_020725625.1 Desulfovirgula sp.
CGTAATTGAAGCCATGGCCAGGTATTCCCTGGAGGTGACCGGCGGGGAAATAGTGTCCACGGGCCTGCTGGTACTCTGGATTGCAGCCATTGCGTCGGCCTTCGTGGACAATATTCCCTTTGTCGCCACCATGATACCCCTTATCCAGGACATGGGCAGGCTGGGCGGAATAGAAAATCTCAACTTTCTCTGGTGGTCGCTGTCCCTGGGCGCCTGTCTCGGAGGCAACGGCACCATCATCGGGGCGTCGGCAAACGTGGTGGTGATCGGCATGGCGGAAAAAAGGGGCTCGCATATCAGCTTCCTCGGCTTTATGAAAATAGCGTTTCCCCTGATGTTGATGTCCATTGTCATTTCTATGGTCTATCTCTTGGCGTGGTACCATTTCCCCGGTTTCCCGTCCTTGGGAGGAACGTTGATTGTCGCCCTGGTGTTGGCACTGGCCCTGAGGCCCGTGAATGAATACCTGAACAGGGCGGGCGTCAGACAGCGGCCGCTTGAGAAATAGATTTATAAAATCTTTTCTGGCATATTGCGCGGGAAAACCGCGCATTATTTGTTTTCTATCCGGTTATAATATTCAACATGAACCAATCGGGAGGCGGTTTTTTTGAACTGCCCTGTGTGTGGAGGGAGGACCACCGGCAAGGTCGGCACGGACCAGTATTATTGCTGGGACTGCTGCGTCGAATACCGGATCAACAAGGAAGGGGTTCAGATATATGAGTTGGCCGAGGATGGGAGCCTGATGGCCTTTGACCCGCGTAACGAATCCGTCTATTGATATGATGAAGAAAGAAGTGAGGGGGTGTTTCCTCACTTTTCTTCTTGCCTGGCAAGAAAGCCCTTACCCGGGAGGGGAATAGAAAACGGGGCGAAAGAGAAATACTTACCTAAACCCGGCGGCCGGCTTCCGGAGGCCGGGGTGGCAGGTGGATGGTTTGCCGTGGTGGAATAACAGGGGCAATTACAGAAGGGCATTTATCGTCTTGCTGGTTATTATATCACTGTACGGGATGTTTCTCGTCCGTGGAATCATTGTTTCCTTCCTGCTGGCCGGGGTCCTGTTCTACCTTTTCAACCCCCTGGTGGACCGGTTGGAAAGCCGGGGAACCGGCCGTACCGGGGCTATTCTGCTGGTATACGCGGCTGCCGCCATAATCACCACGGCCACGGCCCTTTACGGCATTCCCCGCCTGGTGGGGCAGCTGAACGGCCTGGTGGCTGCCGTTCCGGCCTATACCGGGCAGGTCCAGAAAGTCAGCCGGGACATCGAGGTCCACTACGCCAGGGCGGGCCTGCCAGACGAGATTAGAAGGATAGCGGACGAACGTATCGGCTGGCTGGAACGAAGGGTTCTGGCACTGGTGGGCCGGGTTATTTCGGGCATAGTGGGCTTGCTGGAACAGTTCTTCAGCATACTGCTGGCCCCGGTGCTGGCCTTTTACCTGCTAAGGGACTTCGGCCGCTTCAAGGAAGATTTTTTCTCCCTGGTCCCGCGCCGCTGGCAAAACGACGTGGTGATCCTGTGCGGGGAAATAAACCGGGTCCTGGACAGCTACATAAGGGGGTATTTGCTCGTCTGCGTAATTGTCGGGGTCCTCACCGGGACGGCCATGTTCCTGTTGGGCGTCGAATTCGCCCTGCTGCTGGGGCTCTTTGCCGGGCTCACCGAACTGATTCCCTACTTCGGCCCCTTCATCGGGGCCCTGCCGGCGGTCTCCCTGGCCCTGCTCAAATCCAAGTGGCTGGCCTTAAAGGTGATCCTGGCGTTTTTGATTATTCAGCAGCTGGAGGGCAATATTATCTCCCCCAAGGTGCTGGGAGACAGGGTAGGCCTTCACCCCCTGGCGGTCATCCTTGCCCTGCTGGTGGCCGGGGAGATGTTCGGGCTGCCCGGAATGCTGCTGGCGGTTCCGGCGGCGGCAATACTGAAAATACTGGTTGCCTTCGCCTGGAAAAAAATCTAAAGGGATGGCAGTGTATATTTTTAGTAGGTGTCTGGAGGGGCAATAAAGAAATGAGACCTCTAG
>DYET01000147.1 GCA_020725625.1 Desulfovirgula sp.
GGTCTAAGACACCGCCCTTTCACGGCGGTAACACGGGTTCGAATCCCGTAGGGGTCACCATTTTTTTTATGGGCGATTAGCTCAGAAAGCATGGGGTCAGCGGTTCAACCCGTCAAAGCTGATCGCCTGTCCGGGGAGCGTAGCTCAGCTGGGAGAGCGCCTGCCTTACAAGCAGGAGGTCATCAGTTCGATCCTGGTCGCTCCCACCATAAGATAAGGTTGCACCGGAGTCAATCTTCGGTGCTATCTCTTTTTTATGCCGATTTTATGCCGAAAAGATCAACCTCATGCTGCCGCTTCACTTAAGAGGCGGTCGGAATGCCGTTTTTCGCAAGGTACATCTTGAGTTCCCTGATGTTGATCATTCCAAAGTGGAAAACGGATGCGGCCAGAAGGATGTCGGCCTTCCCCTCCTTCACCGCCTCAACGAAGTGTTCCATTTTGCCGGCTCCTCCCGAAGCCACTACGGGGATGCCCACATTTTCTTTGATGGCCCGGATTAACGGTATGTCATAGCCGGTCCTGGCACCGTCGCAGGCCTTGCTGGTGGGAAGGATTATTCCCGCCCCCCTTGATTCGGCTTCCCGTGCCCATTCAACGGCATCCCTGCCCGTAGCCGTGTTGCCCCCGCCGATATAGACTTCATAGCCGGAAGGGAGGGACGGGTTCCTGTCGACATCGATGGCAATCACCACCTTGGCGGACCCGAACCTTGCCGCCGCCTGGTCTATTATCTGCGGATTACGAAAAGCGGCGCTGCTTATTGAGACACGGTCGGCCCCTGCTTCCAGCACTGCCTCTGCATCCTGTATGGACGCGATACCCCCGCCCACGGTAAACGGGATTGTGGTCACTTCAGCCACCCTGCGCACGGCCTCCAACGTGGTTTTTCTTTTTTCAATGGTGGCGGTGATATCCAAGAAGGCCAGCTCGTCGGCGCCGCTTTCACAGTATGTTCTGGCACACTCCACTGGGTCTCCGGCATCCCTCAGGTTGACAAAGTGAACCCCTTTTACCACTCGTCCCTCCTTCATGTCGAGGCACGGCATAATCAGTACTTTTCCCATCGGACTCTCCCTTCCGTTTAATTTCACTTATTTTTTTCTTTGTTTTTGCCAAAATCCCTTTGCGTTGACGGGAAAATTAAAAGCCGCGGTTTCTGTCCCGCGGCAGCTTCCCGTCTTTGGGAACAGCTGCGGCAGGGCGGCGGGCTGAGCGCAGTAAAAAAAGGGGTGATTACCCCTTAATCTGCCCTGCGGAGTGACCGGAAAAGCCGGGGTCAATACAGCAGCCGAGAATTTTGCAGGTAGTCGCAGACAAAGTCGTTGTCCCTGAAGACGTTGAATTTTATCTCGAGATAGTCGGGAAGTGAAGTAAGGCTGTTTACCAGGATCCTCAGCATGAAATTCCTAATGCTGACGCCGGGTTCGGCCAGGTTCTTTCCATACACCTTCCCCAGTAGCGGCGCGCAGGTTTCGAAAGCCTGGTTCGAACGGGAAGACACGGCATGGGAGAGGACCATTATTTCGATGTAGTTTCTCTGCATGTACCCGCCCACATCCCCGGCAACCACCTTCATGCCCTCCCGGCTGAACAGTTCCATGCTTTCCCCCAGCGGACTCACGCCGAACCAGAAATCCACCCACCGGTTTTCGCGGGGAATCTGCCTTTGAACAGATTTGCCCGGCTTGACCAGAAGAAGGCCGTTTTCCCGGGTAATTTCAATTGCGGCCGACTTTCCGGTAATTTTGCAGTAGCCCGAATCAGAGCCGGTTTTGGAATGAGCCGTGAACTTTTTAAAGTTCACGTGAATTTCAGACTGGTATTGAACCGAGTCCAGGCTGTTTAGCGACCTCAGCATGATCTCGATCAGGTCGCGCACATCACCCCCGTACGGGGATGGCCTGGAGAGGACGATATCCTTGCTTTTACTGAGGGTGAACATCGTTTTTACCCGGATAACCAGGAAAACGGCCAGGGCAAGGACAATGAGGATTACCGGTAAAAAAAGGATTCTTGCCATTTTGTCGTTAATCTCCCGTCATGCCTATAAGTCTTTCACTTACCGCCTTTCAATTCGGGCCTGACAAGCACTTTTACGTTGCCGGGCAGGGTCGGTAAAACCACCTCTATGGGATCACTTATATAGTCCCTTTTTTCGGCGTCCCTGAAAAAACCCTTTATCTGAAAAGTTTTTCCATAATGGTACAGGTAGGAGATATTTTCTTCCAGGCTGTAGTATCCGGTGCAGACCTGGCCCTCCTTGAGCCGGACGGGCAGCGGAGGTGCCGAGGACTTCCCGTCCCTGCCGGAAACAATAATTTTTTTTTCTTCCGGGGTGATTATGCCAAAAACCGTCAGGGTGACGGGTTTTCTTCCGGTATTGACCACAGTTATGGCTACGGTGTTTTTGTCGATACCGCTTTCTTCCCCGGTGGAAATTGTCACTTTCAGGTTAACCCGGCTTTGGTCAAAAAAATAATAGAGGGTGAATGTAGAGATGATGGCGGCATATATGGCTATAATTTCAAATATCCATTCGTTGGGGTCGAAGGGCATCTCCTGCAACCTCCAAGGTTACCTGAAAACTGTTTGAAGTACGCGTAATAAATTGTATTCGCTCCGGCATGGGGATAACCTTTCAGCCAAGGTTAAAAAAATTTGATCCAAAGGGTTAATGCCCCGATTGGCGGTTAAAAGACCAGAGTGATATCCATTATTTGGTCTCTTATTTCGATTCTGGACGGCTTAAAGCCGGTGTTCCCGGGTATAGGCAGGTATATTGCCAAACTGGCGGCTATTTCCCTGGTTACTTCCTCTGTGACCGGGACGCCGTCCAGGCTGAGGGTTCTCGGTTCAAACCTGACCTCGGCCGACTGGCCGGAGAGGACCAGCGCCCCGCCCAGGGAAAAGGCGGTGTTTGAATTTTGATCTCTACCGGTCAGTACAAACAGGCCGGGCTTAAGGCCTACCGAAAGGTCCGCCAGCTCCTTGAGTCCCGACGCCTGGATGGACCGGTTCAGGGTTGCCTCGGACAGCTCTGCCACTAACCCGCCGGGACCCACCGTGACCCGGTCGGGCTTGACCTCCTGCCAGGGGTATTTGGCCAGGGATTCGGTAAGAAAATTCACCAAGTTCAGGGAGTCGAGGTATTTTCTTTCCAGGGCCGCCACCTCTAGGGCCAGTTCCCTGGAACGGGTTTTGATTTCCGACAGGAATTCCCTTCGCCGGTCCGACAAATCCTGGATTTCGTCAATCTGATCAGCCAGGGACCGGTTTTGGCGGATCAGCCGGTTTTCTGATTCGGCAAGGGCTTTTTCCCTTTCTATTGAGGCTGCGCAGGCCTTGGCCGCCGTCCTGAAGTCCTCGGCCTGCCGGCCCAGGATGATGGCTGCCATCATAGACCTGTGGACCAGGTCGGCAAGCGTTTCGGAACCCAAAATAACGTCTAGCAGACTCCAATAGCCGAAGCGGTACTGGAAATTTAACCAGAGGCCGATTTTTTTCAGGCTTTGTTTCTTAACCTCCAGGGACTTTTTGTACTGCTCATAGGCCTGATCCCTTTGGACCCTGGTGATGGCCAGGTCCTTTTCTATCAATTCCTTTTCCTCCCGGGCTTTCTTGAGTTTCAAGTCCAGTACCAGAAGTTCCTGGGCCAGCCTCCCGGCTTCCTCGTCGAGGCCGGAAATCGCCTGAAGGTGCCTCTGTCTTTCCAGCCCCGCCCCCTGCAGGGCGAAAGAGGGAAAAATGTTGAGGTACATATAAACCGCCGTAAAAACTGATATAATTAAAGGCAAGCGCATAAATCCCGGCAAACTGCTACTTCCTTTCGACAACCGGCGTAGATATTGCTGCAGGGCTTTTTTTACAGTTTACTGCACCTTTTCCAACATTGAAATAATAGAAATATTATTTTTCAGGCAGAAAAGGGCGGTGATTTGATGCCGGAACGGGAATTCACAGTGGAAGGGCCGGCAAGCCCGGACTACCTGATCCGCCTCAGGATGAACGACCAGTTGGACAACTTCCGCCATCCGGGGGAACAGCAGAAGGCGCTGGTGAAAATCGCCTCATTTCCCATGGGAAGGGTGTACATAGCCAGGTCGGGGGAAGAGATCGTGGGTTATGTCACCTTTCACCGGCCGGACGAATACAGCCGCTGGTACAGGCTCCCGGTTGTCATGGAGCTTGGGGGGATCGAGGTGGCCCGGGACTGGCGCCGCCGGAAAGTCGGGTCCAGCCTGCTGGAGTTTGTGTTCAGGGACGACTACTGGGAGGATTTTATCGTCATCAGCACCGAATACTTCCGGCACTGGGATACCAGGGGCAACCGGATGGATGTCTGGGAGTACCGGAGCATGCTGGACAGGTTTTTCAGCCTGGCCGGCTTCATGCCCATGCCCACAAACGACCCGGATATTCTGGAACACCCGGCCAACGTGCTGATGGCCCGGCCGGGGTCAAGGGTGGAATGGGAAGAAATGATGAGGTTTGACGACCTTGCGGCCGGAAAGCTGTAAGGGTATAATTTGGGCTTGCGAGGTAATTTTAGAAAAAGAAAATAAGGACATTTGTCCTCCCAAAACGAGGTTAGACAACTCCCGAAAGCTCATGTAAGCTAAAAATAGCCGACGGGAGGGGACCTAAGAGAAGGAGGACGAAAAATGGAAACTGCGGTACAAGAACGAATCCAGTCGAAA
>DYET01000148.1 GCA_020725625.1 Desulfovirgula sp.
CTATCTCTAAATACAATAGAAAAAATACTGGGAGTTCTACCTACTAAATCTTGACGCAGACACCGGCCATCGGGTTATAGAAAAAAGGCCGGAGAATATATATAATAACAATATTCTGGTAGCATTGATTGCAGAATACAGGAAACAGGAGATAGATGACAGAATAATAAAAGAAATGAGCTTGTCTCTGCGTTTTTTGTGGTTAAATTAAACATTTGGGGTTGATGGCGAATGGGCAAGAAAATAAGAGTGGTGGTCCTGTTCGGGGGGCGGTCCGGGGAGCACGAGGTTTCCCTTAATTCAGCCGCCTCGGTGATGGCAGCCCTGGACAAGGAAAAGTACGACCTCATTCCGGTGGCCATCACCCGGGATGGAAGGTGGGTGTCCGGGGTGACGCCTGAACAGATGGCGGCCGGCGCCGATCCCCTGGAACTTTCCGGGACCGGGGGCGGGGTGGAGACCGTGACTTTGCCGGCGGATCCCACCAACAGGGCGCTGACAGTGCTGGAAAAGGGCCGGGCAGGGAAAACCGCCGCCGAAGTCGATGTGGTCTTCCCGGTCCTGCACGGCACTTTCGGTGAAGACGGCACGGTCCAGGGGCTGCTGGAACTGGCCAACGTTCCCTACGTGGGGGCGGGGGTTCTGGGATCGGCCCTGGGGATGGACAAGGTGCTGATGAAGACCGTGCTGGCCCAGCACGGGGTGCCCCAGGCCAGATTCTGGCCGTGCCTGCGC
Source organism: Desulfovirgula sp. (assembly GCA_020725625.1). Classification (GTDB taxonomy): domain Bacteria; phylum Bacillota; class Desulfotomaculia; order Desulfotomaculales; family Desulfocucumaceae; genus JAILZP01. The sequence goes on from DYET01000148.1 coordinate 736, forward strand.
CGGGACTGGGAAGGTGACCCCGCGGCAGTGATCGCCGGGGTGGAGAGGATCCTGGGCTACCCCTGCTTTGTCAAGCCGGCCAACCTCGGGTCCAGCGTGGGCGTGTCCAAGGCCCACGACCGGGAGGGGCTGGTCCGGGCGCTCAACGTCGCGGCCAGGTACGACCGCAAGATTATCGTGGAAGAATTCGTCAGCGCCCGGGAGGTGGAGGTAAGCGTGCTGGGGAACGACGACCCCATCGCCTCCGTCCCCGGCGAGATTATCCCCCTCAAGGAGTTTTACGACTACGAGGCGAAATACGTGGACGGCCTGAGCGAACTCAAGGTGCCGGCCGACCTGCCGCCGGACGTGGTGGGGCGGCTGCAGGACCTGGCGGTAAAGGTCTTCAAGGTCCTGGACTGCTCCGGCATGGCCAGGGTGGACTTTTTTATTCGCCGGGCCGACGGAGAGGTGCTGGTCAACGAGATTAACACCATCCCGGGCTTCACCAGGTTCAGCATGTACCCCAAGCTGTGGGAGGCCACGGGTATCGGCTACCGGGAGCTTCTGGACCGGCTGATTGACCTGGCCATTGAAAGGCACCGGGACAGGGCACGGTCCAGGACTGATTTCACCCCGCCGGGGAGATGAGGAAAAGATGGTTATTGGTAATAGGTTATTGGTATTAGGCGATAGGTTGCTGAAGCGGTGTGCTAGTGAGCATATATCGCCCCCTTAGGGCACTTGGCCAGGCAGGCCCCGCATTTAAGGCATTTCTGCCGGTCTATGAAGTAGGGCCGGCCCCTTTTTTTCCCGGTTATGGCGTCCGACACGCAGGCCCTGGCGCACAGGCCGCAGGATACGCATTTTGCCTCGTCCACGGCATATTCCAGCAGATCCCGGCAGACCCCCGCGGGGCACTTCTTGTTGATGATGTGGGCCTCGTACTCGTCGCGGAAGTACCTGATGGTGGAGAGCACGGGGTTGGGTGCGGTTTGCCCCAGGCCGCAGAGTGAGGCGTCCATTATCTCCCGGGACAGGTCCTCGAGTTCGAACAGGTCCTCCATCTCGCCGTTGCCCCGGGTTATTCTCTCCAGTATTTCCAGCATTCTCTTGGTCCCCACCCGGCAGGGGGTGCACTTGCCGCAGGACTCGTCCTGGCTGAACTGCAGGTAAAACTTGGCTATGTCAACCATGCAGTCGTCCTCGTCCATGACGATCAGGCCGCCGGATCCCATTATCGATCCGATGGCCCGCAGGGACTCGTAGTCGATGGGGGTGTCCAGGTATTTCTCGGGAATGCAGCCCCCGGATGGGCCCCCGGTCTGCACGGCCTTGAACTTTCTGCCTCCCGGGACGCCCCCCCCGATGTCGAAAATGACCTGGCGGAGGGTGGTTCCCATGGGCACCTCGATGAGCCCGGTGTTGACTATTTTCCCCGCCAGGGAGAAAACCTTGGTCCCCTTGCTGTTTTCGGTGCCGATGGAAGCGAACCAGCCGGCCCCCCGGGATAATATGACCGGAACGTTGGCGAAGGTTTCCACGTTGTTGAGCAGGGTAGGCCTGTCCCACAGGCCGCACTGGGCCGGAAAGGGGGGGCGGGGGCGGGGTTCGCCCCGCAGGCCCATGGCCGACCTCAGGAGGGCGGTCTCCTCGCCGCAGACGAAGGCCCCGGCGCCCAGGCGGATGTCGATGTCGAAGTCAAAGCCGCTGCCCAGTATGTTTTTGCCCAGGAGCCCCTCCTCCCTGGACTGCCGGATGGCCCTTTCCAGCCGGTCGACGGCGATGGGGTACTCGGCGCGGACATAAATGATGCCCTCGCCTGCGCCCACGGCGTAGCCGGCAATGGTCATGGCCTCCAGCACGCTGTGGGGGTCCCCCTCCAGTATGCTGCGGTCCATAAAAGCCCCGGGGTCCCCCTCGTCTGCGTTGCAGACCACGTACTTTTCGGGCCCTTCGGCGGCCCTTGCGGCCTCCCACTTCAGCCCTGCCGGGAAGCCCGCGCCTCCCCGGCCCCGCAGGCCGGAGTCCTTGATCTCCTTGATAATCTGTTCCGGCGTCCTCCGGCAGAGACAGTCCTCCAGGGTGAAATACCCGCCTGCGGCAATGTATTCGCCAATCTCCTCGGGGTTGATCAGCCCGCAGTGCCTCAGGGCGACGCGCATCTGGACGTTGAAAAAATGGACGTCGAGAATGCTCCTCTTTTTTTCTCCGCTGTCGGGATCCTCGAAAAGAAGCCTTTCCACCACCCTGCCCCGGACAAAATGTTCATCGATCAGGTCCGTGAGATCGTCCCCGGAAACGTTGCAGTAGAGAACCGCCCCAGGGTGTACCACCATGATGGGCCCCTGCTTGCAAAACCCGAAGCAGCCGGTTTTCACAACCTTTACCCGGCCGTCCAGGTTTGCATCGGCCAGCCGCCTCTCCAGGTCGTTTTTCAGGACCATGCTTGCAGAGGAGGCGCAGCCGGTGCCGGTGCAAATCAACACCTGGCAGCGGGGGGACTTGTTTTCGGGATCCATCCTGGCCTCAAGGTCCGGCAGGTATTTGTTCCTGATCTCCTGCAGGTCTTTCAGGTTTTTGATCAATTGCCGCTTCACCCGCCTTGTGCAGTTTGCGGTATTGCCGGAGAATCCTGGGCACGTCCCGGCGGCTCACCCTGCCGTGCACCTCGCCGTCCACCGTGATCACCGGGGCCAGCCCGCAGGCGCCCAGGCAGCGCGTGCTCTTAACGGTGAAAAGGCCGTCGCCGGAGGTGTCCCCGTCCTTGAGGCCCAGCTCCCGCCTGAAGTCCTCGATCACTTCCCGGGCACCCTGGACGTAGCATGCGGTTCCCAGGCAGACGTTAATTCCGTGCCGGCCCCTGGGACGGGTGCTGAACAGGGAATAGAAGGTCACCACCCCGTTGACCTCGCTGACGGGGATGCCGGTCCTGCCGGCAATGTACGCCTGTACCTCCTCGGGCAGGTATCCGAAGACGTCCTGGGCCTCCTGCAGTATCCGGATCAGCTGTCCCCGGCCGGCACTAAAGCGGTCGACGATCTGGTCCAGCCGCCGGTATTTCTGGTCCAGGCCCTTGTCGGGTCCGTTGATCTCTGACACCCCCAGGGAATTTTATATAGCTTAGTTTTGTTTTTTTCAGCCGGTTTAATGCAGTCCCGAAATGTATCAGAGGTCTGCGGTGCGGCAATATTTACTATAAATACCTGTTTAACGGAGGGAACGGCCGATGGCCAGAATATTCAGTCTTAACCGGCGTATTTTCAGGCTTGATGTGGAAAATTGGAGGGAAATGAGGAGAAGGGGAAGGTACCTGCGGTATTACCTCAAGCCGCTGCAGGACGACCGGAACTCCCTGGCAAGGAATATCGATTTTTACGGGCCCCTGGCGGCGGTTTTGATGGTCACCTGGGCCGCTGCCGCAAGCTGGACCGGTAGCCGGCCCGGGTTGCTGGCCGTGGCGCTTCCCCTGACAGCTCTGGAGGTATTCCTGGCCTTTCGCCTGAGAAGGGTTTTCAGGGACAACGCGGCGGTGCATGACCGGCTTTGGCGGGCAGGCCGCCAGTGCCAGGAGAGGATTAAAAAAATCGGGTCGGTCCGCAAGCTGGAAAAATTGGTGGTGGAAATTCTTGAGAAAATAGACGGCTTTACCGATGCGCACATTGTCGGGGGCACTGCCAGGAATGAGAAAATCAGCTTTACCGGTATCGGTGTAAGGGCACTTTACCAAGGGGAGCCGGTGGCGGTGGGGTGCCTTTTGCCGGATGCCGGCGGCAGTCCGGTTCCGGCCGAAAAGGTTTTGAAGTTCCGGCAGGAGATGCAGAACCTTGACTTCAGGCGGGGGATCCTGGTGGCCGCCGGAACTTTTTCAGGGGAGGCCAGGCGGGTCGCGCTGGAGAAAGGAAGGGAAAGGAGGATCGCCCTGGTGGACCTGTACAGGCTGGTGGAATTGGCCAGGTTGACCGGGCACCAGGTTTTCCCCGCCGCCGCCGGGGACCCGGGAACGGGCAGCGATGCCGGTGCGGATGTGCGCCGGAGGCTTTTAAGGAACGCCCTCTCCAGGGACAAAGCCAGGGGATACCTGTACGCCGCTGTAATAATGCTGGTCATGTGCTGGCTGACCCGCGGGGCCGACCTTTACGGCCCCGGTTACATCGCCTTCGGTGCCCTGAACCTGGCCCTTTCCCTTTACTGCCGGGTTTCGAACAGGGAAGACGACCTGCTGGGGCCGGTGCGGACGGGGCGGTGAGAGGGAGGGGCCCAGCATTTTTATCTATTTTTTGGCAATATTAGGAGGGAAAACGCTAATAATGCCGAATATTGAAAATATAAAAGAAAAAAACCCGCCCGACGATCAAGCCAGGGAGGTATTTTATGAAAATCAGTGTCAGGTTAAAAATGGCCGCCGGATTCGGGTTAATGGTGGCCATCCTTGTGGGAATAGGCATATACGGAAACATCATGCTCGCCAGGGTAAACGATAAGGGCATTGAAATCGCCGACAGCTGGCTCCCCCGGGTGCAGTCCCTGGAGAGGATAAAAACCCTGGTTTCGGAGTACAGGAAGCTTGAACTCACGTACATAATAGCCACGTACATATCCGAGATGTCCGACGCCGAGAGAAAAATCGAACAGGTTGGAGTGCAAATTATACAGGAATGTGAAAACTACCGCAAGTTAATCGCTACGGACGACGAGATGATGCTTTTCGACAAATTCACGGACTTCTGGTCCCGCTATACAAACCTGCACGGGAAAGTCGTCGAACTGAGAAAGGCGGACGATCCCGATTCGGCCCTGAAAATCGTCAAAGGTGAGTCGGAAGTGGTGCATGGGAATATCGTCAGCATCCTGAAAACCCTTTCCGAAATCAGCGACCAGGGAGTCAGGAAGGCCAGACTGGAAAGCGAACAGTCATTTGACAGCACCAGGGTCAACTCGTCGCTGGTGGTTGCAGCCGGGGTTTTGACCGCCCTGGTCGCCCTCTTCCTTCTGGGACGCGGCATTACCAAACCCACCCGGGTCCTTCTGGAGGCCGCCCGGAGTGTTGCGGCGGGCGACCTGAACCGCCATGTGGACGCCGGGACCAGGGATGAACTGGGGGACCTTTCCAGGGCCTTCAACGAAATGTCCGACAACCTTAAAATGCTGGTGGGGCAGATAGCCGGCAACGCTGGAACCCTGGCCGCCAGCAGCCAGGAACTGTCGGCCTCGGCCCAGGAAGTTTCGGCGGCCGTGGAGGAAATGACTTCAACGGCCGAGGAAGTGGCCTCCACGTCGGATCAGAGCGCGCGGGAAGCCAGGGAGGCCGCCGCCAGGGCCGGCAACGTGATGGGCGTGGCCGACCGCGGGATGAACTCGGTGAAGGAGACCGGCGAGGCCATGAAATCCATCCAGGATTCCTCGCTTCACGCCGCCGGCTCGGTTAAAAGACTGAGCGAACACTCGGTAAAAATCGGCAGGATCACCGAACTGATCACGAGCATCGCCGAACAGACCAACCTGCTGGCCCTCAACGCCGCCATAGAGGCGGCCAGGGCCGGTGAGCAGGGCCTGGGATTCGCGGTGGTGGCCGAGGAGGTCAGGAAACTGGCCGAGCAGTCGGCGGGAGCCGCCAAGGACATCGCGTCCCTGATTTCCCGGGTCCAGGAAGAGACCGTGGGCGCCGTCAGGGACATGGAGTCGGTAATCGGCCAGGTCGACGCGGGAGTCAAGGTAGTTGACCGCACCGGGCTGTTGTTTGAGGAAATCATCAGGGAAATCAGGGAGACCGTCCAGTCGGCCAGCGTGGTTGTGGAGGGGGCGGCCCGTTCCAGCGAAGGAATACGGCAGCTTACGGCATCTGTCCAGCAGATCAGCTCCATAGTCCAACAGGTGGCCTCGTCGGCCCAGGACCTGTCGGCAATGTCGGGGGAACTTCAGAACCTGGTGGCCCGGTTCAAGCTATGACTTGACGGTCAGGCAGGAACAGGGCAAGCCTGTTCCTTTTTGTTTTAGAATCACCCGCAAGAAGCCGTATAATTCAGCCTCCACAGTTCAGCCAGTGATTGCGGGCGCCTAAAATCGGGGAAGAGTCCCAATTGGTGGTGATTAGTTGAATAACGTAATCAAGGCCGACGTGGCGGTGGTCGGAGGCGGACTGGCCGGGATCAACGCCGCCAGGCGGGCCGCCGAACTGGGGGCACGGGTGGTGCTGCTGGACAAGGCCAGGGCAGGGACCAGCGGACCATCGGCATTTTCTTCGGGAGACATACTGTGCTGGGTGCCCGGGCAGGACTCGCTGGGAGACTGGGTCCAGGCCTATCTCGACGCCGGGGAGGGACTCAACAGCCGGGCCTGGCTGACCATGTTCTTTGAAGGCCACTACCGGCTGGTGGAAAACCTCGCCGGCCGGGGTTTTCCATTTATACTGGACGGCAACGGTAATTTCGTCCGCCGGTCGGGGCAGGGCCCAACGGTCAAGTGCGTCCTTGCCCCGATGCAGGAATTCCAGGAGAAAAACCGCCAGGCCTGCGCCTCGCTGGGCGTGACGATACTGGACAGGTTTTGCGCGGTTGAGGTTCTGATGCAGGGACCAAGGCCGGTTGGGGTGGCCGGGTTCAATCTTTACGACGGACGGGTTTCGGCGGTTTTGGCCCGGTCGGTGGTGATCAGCACCGGAGGCTGCAGCTACCGGGGGCCGTTTTTCGGCCAGGACACGGCGGCCGGAGAGGGCCTGGCCATGGCCCTGGCCTCGGGGGCCCGCCTGGCCTACATGGAATACGGAAATCACTATGACGTCGGCCTGGCCTCCTTCGACACCTGCGGTCATTCAAGATTCGCGGCCCACGGCGGGAGGTACGTTAACAGTCTGGGCGGAGCCTTTCATGAGAGGGACGAAACCCGAAGCCGCCATGTCTACGGCAACGCCCTGGCAAAGGCCATGGTGGAAGAGGTGAGGGCGGGGAAGGGGCCAATTTACGCGGATCTGTCAGGGTTCAGGGACCGGCGGCTGGCTGCCAGGTTGATGCCTAACCTCATGCTGGCCCTGGATTGCGGGGGAATTGACCTGTTCGGCGACCACCACGAAGTGGTACCGGCCTTTACCGGCACATCAGGCGCCTCCTCCGCCGGGATCTGGATCGATCCCGGGGGCCGGACCAGCGTGGCCGGGCTGTTCGCCGCCGGGGACAGCGCCTGCAAAGGTATGGTCACCGGTGCCTGCGTGGGCATTTCGGGGATCAGCCTGGCCTGGGCCAACTTTACTGGACACCTCGCCGGACAGGGTGCCGCCGGCTACGCCAGCGCGTCGGACGGGTGGGACGGTGGTGTCGACCTGCGGGAATTGGAAGGGCGCCTGCTTTCACCACTGGGCCGCAGGGCAGTAAAAGGGCCCAGGGACATATTGCGGGCCCTGAGCAACGAGATGGCCAGGGCGGACGTAAGCCTGATCCGAAGCGGGTCGAGGCTGGCCGGCACCCTGGGCAAGGTCAGCACCTGGAGGTGGGAACTGGAAAACCTTTCCGGCGCCGAAGACCCGCACGAACTGATGATCTGGTACGAGGCCAAAAGCTCCCTGTCCGTGGCCGAAGCCACGCTCCTGGCAGCCATGGAAAGGCGGGAAAGCCGCGGGGGGCACTATCGGGAGGACTACCAGGACAAGAATCCCGAGTTCGACCTTGTAATAGCGGTCGAGGAGATAAACGGTGTCAAGTGCGTAAAATTTGTAGATGAACAGGAGGTGCCGTCCGTTGGCGGTGGAGAGGATTGACCACGATGAATGCACCGGCTGCCTGCTTTGCGCCGAGGTTTGCCCCATGGACGTGATCAGGCCCGGGGAGAACGGACCAAGGATCAGTTACCGGGAGGACTGCCAGAGCTGCTACATGTGCGTTCAGAAGTGCCCCGCGGGCGCCGTTGAGGTATCGCCGTGGCGGGTATATCCCCTGGGTAGGATCTACGGTCGTTTTGACCCGAAAGAAAGGTGGATCCCTGATTGACTTCGCAGCCAGGAATTTTTTTTACTGCTTCAGCTGCTGGTTTGGCAGGAGTCCGTCATGTTTGGGCCGGGGCGGGCGGCTGAAACGGGCCAGCATTTTTACCGCCGGTGCGACAGGAAAATGGCGCTTCCCGTCGAATAACAAAATCCAGCAAAAAAGGTTCCCGTTCCCGTACCCGGTCCACTGGCCGGGGGTAAAAGAGGTTGGAGGGCTTCGAGGTTATGCCGAAGGCTTTTGTTTTAACAGTAATTTTACTTGCCATGGCGGTTGTTTTGCTTTTACTGAACAGGCCGGCATACGTCAGGGAACTGGAGTCAAGGGTTATTTCCTCCGGAGTGATCAGGCTGCCGGATGACGGCCCCTCGAGGAAAAACGCCCTTTTGTCGGCCGACATGATCAACGGGATAATCATAAAGCCCGGCGAGGTTTTTTCCTTCAACGAAATAGTTGGGCCCAGGACGGTGGAAAGAGGCTTTGCCGAGGGCCTTTCGATACTGCAAAACGGCGAAGGCAGGCCGGCCTTCGTCAGGGACGTGGGCGGGGGCATCTGCAGGACCTCCACCAGCCTGCACCAGGCGGTGGTCGAGGCCGGTCTGGAGGTCAAAGAGAGGCACGACCACGTAATACCGGTGGACTATGCCGAGAAGGGCAGGGACGCCGCCCTCCTGTACGGAAAACAAGACTACAAGTTTAAAAACACCAGGGACAATCCGGTGAAGGTGGTTGCGGTCGCGGAAGGTGACGAACTGCGGGTGTCGCTGGAGGAAAAAGTCCAGGTCAAAGTGGGAAAGCAGGGGATATTCAATGGCGGCACCCTTAGCTACTACCGCCAGAGGATAAAGGAAGCCTGCAGGTCCTATTTTTAGGCGGGACTGTCCCCGGCCAGGGCACCCCGGTTTTTAGATAAAAATATTTGCATGCCAAAACTAATCCGGAGACCCGCAGTCCCGGGTTCTTGCAATCTGACCGCATAAAAGGATGAAATGCCTTGCCAACTGGTGGGGCCTTTTTCATTTCACGTGGAATAATATTTTACACAAGCTTATCGTCGACATCTATCATATCTTCTACCTTCTCGTTAAGCAGTTCCCCCAGACCTGTATTTCCCTTTCTGTCATCCCACGGGACCGGAGGATGTTTTCGGCCGGGAATTCGCGGGTAGTCCTGCTCCCCTATCTTGTCTATGTGATCACCTCAAAAATATTGCCCGGTGAAAAATGAAAAGGGCCTCCATTTTGCGAGGCTTTAATTTTATTGGCGGGAGTGTGTGGGAATCGAACCCACCAGGGACGCTCCTCACGCCCCACGACTGGTTTTGAAGACCAGGAG
>DYET01000021.1 GCA_020725625.1 Desulfovirgula sp.
CAAGTACGGTTTGGTTCTCTAACAAAATTTGAGAATCTTATTTGCGCCTACCGTCAGAATTTGAGATTTTTACATGTTTTGTGGCTTGGTTAGCCCAATTTAAAGTGATAATTAATTCCGGATTAAATTAAGAATCTACACCTTGAAAATCAGACCGCCGTCTCCCCTTAGGCCCAGATCCCAACATCAGCCGCCGATTTTTACCACTTTTATGCCCCGGGTTGCTATTTCACCTAAAAATTCACCCAGCGGCACACCTGATTCAGGCGCTAAAACACCCTTGCCGGCAATTTTCCCTCAGCGCTGGAGCACGAAGACATAACCCTTCGGGGGAGGAGATCAGGCTGAAAAGCACCACGTTCCGGGTGGGCGACAAGGTGATCCAGACCAAAAACAACTACGCAAAAGAGGTCTTTAACGGGGATATAGGGATAATTACGGCCACATCTTTGATTGCGGGGCTGGCGGTCATGATCGGGTACCTGGTGCATTTACTGGGCGACCTCTTTACGCCCCCAGGGGTACCGCTGCTGTTTCCGTTGAAGTTCAACGCCAGGGTTCCCCTGGTAAAGACAGGAGGCATCCTGGAAAGGCTTGTGGTGTTTCCGGCGTCGTGCGTTGGGGTTGTATATCTCACTGTGATAAAAACGCTTTTTACAAAATTGTGGAGGTATTAAATATGTCAAGAATCATCTAATACGACGAATTCGGGATTCGCCGCGAATGGATCATGGGAGAAGGTCAGTGCCCGAAATGCAGGTCGCCGTGCATAAAGGACTTCGGTGCAGGTGGAGTTCCGGACCGTGTCGAGTGCAGTTGTGGTTACAAGAGCGGATACGATCATGTTCCGGTGCGGGGGCAAGCAGCAACACCAGTGTCGTCCCGCTATGGCGGCAGGTAGGTAGCTTAATTACAATAAATATATTTCTGGCAAACCAAACCCCGGCGTAGGATTCCGGGGTTTTTCTTTTTCATCGGACAATCCCACTTCTACATATATTACAAAAAAGCAAAAGGATGATTGACGATGAAGAAAGAAAATAATAACTCAGAATTTATTGTTAGACATCACTGGAAAAATGGAACATTCTCCGTCGAAAATTTTCAAAAAGCATTAGAACAAATGTTTAAAAATTATTTGCAGTCGGAGGAATGCAGAACTACAGAAGCGAATAACCCAAGACCTACGGGAACTGCTCTTGACGAAGATGGGGGTTTCTCTACAGATGGGGATAAAGGCAGGATACGTGAGGCTTTCTCGTGATGAGGATGGGCAAAGCGAAAGCATTGAGGGTCAAAAGACGGTAATTACTAATTATTATAGGAACGTTTTGCATTATACTGGGGAAATAGTTTTTTTTGTTGATGACAACTGCAGCGGGATGAATTTTGACAGGCCGGATTTTCAAAGGTTGAGAAGGGAAGCATTAAACAATAACCTGGATATCGTTGTTTTTAAAGACCTGTCAAGGTTTGGTCGGGACAGCGCGGATACCCAAAAATATTGGAAAGAATTTGTCCTTAAATGCGGTGTAAGGTTAATTGCCGCTTCGCAAAACCAGGACTCTCTGGAAAGACACACCAGAAAGACCCTTGGTCTTTATGCCTGGCTTAACGAACAGTATGTCGAGGACATATCGGAAAAAATACTTGAGAATTTCAGGTCGAGGCAAAAAAAAGGAGACTTGATTATCACGGTCCCGTATGGTTATGTAAAACAGGGGAAATCTATTAATATCGACGAATATGCGGCAGAAGTAGTAAAAAGGATATTTGAGCTTTACCTGAGTGGACATGGGTATAAAAAGATCGCCTCAATCATGAATGAAGACGGAATATTGACGCCCTCCGCATATAAAAGCCGTACGGATGCTCAGTCGGTATGGAGCTTTCAAGTAGTAAAAAATATTTTAACCAACGAGTTTTATACCGGCACCTTGTTACAGAAGAAAACTTATAAAAAGGAAATAAAAGGCAAATCTTTTCGCACGCCACATGATCAGATATTGAAATTTCCCGAAAACCATGAAGCCATTATTGCTAAAGAGGTTTTCGATTTGGTTCAAGAGACCCTGAAAGATAGAAAAAACAGGTCGTTCAGGGGTACAAAAAACAACAGTCCCCACCTTTTTTCGGGAAAAATAATTTGTGAGAAGTGCAAAAAGACATACGTCTTTAAATATAAAAGAAAAGGCGGTCCCGGATATTATATATGCGGAACGCACTACAAGTTTGGTCCAAAATACTGTAAAAACAGTACGGTCTTTGAAAATAAACTTGTCGGCATTATCCAGGAAAAATTACGGGAAAAAATAAACGAGAACCAGGAAATATTGTTAGGACTAAAAAACAGAATCAACAGGCAGCAGGACACTGAAAAAATAGACAAAGTTATTGCTAAAATCAAGAAAGAAATAGAAAAAAGAGAACATAATCTCAAAAAAATATACATAGACAAGCTTAACGGTAAAAGCAAGGTTCCTGAATACATACTGGATGAATTGATAAGCGAAACGTCTTCGGAGATAGATAACTTCAAGCGGCAATTGGAGTCGGCAATAGCCGCCCGTGACGCTTCTACAAACCGAAAAGAAACGCTGGAAAATCAAAATGAAAAACTCCGGAGATTTATTAATAGACAATTGACCCGAAAGGACATAGAGATTATAATAAAAGAAATCCGGATTAATAATAAGGTGATCGACGTATATTGGAATATGTAACGGAAAACGAGCCATAGTGGCCAATGAGGTAAGTTATCCCGGGGGATGCAACATCGGGACTAGACCCATGGACCTGCACCTGAAGGGGCTCCAGCGGATGGGGGCGGTGATTACCGAAAAGCACGGCTTCATTACGGCTGAGAGCCAGATGCTCAAGGGGACCGAAATCTACCTCGATATGCCCAGTGTGGGGGCCACTGAAAATCTGATGATGGCGGCGGTGCTGGCCAAAGGAACCACCCTGATCAAGAATGCCGCCAAGGAACCGGAAATCGTCGATTTACAGAATTTTCTGAATCGCATGGGGGCCAATGTAAAAGGGGCGGGAACCGATGTAATCAAGATCAAGGGCGTGGATTCCCTGAGCACCGCGGATCACACGGTGATACCCGACCGCGTCGAGGCCGGAACTTACATGGTGGGGGCGGCCATTACCGGCGGGGACGTAGTAATAAACAACGTTATCCCGGAACACATCGATGCGGTCACGGCAAAGCTCCGGGAGGCCGGGGTGGAGGTGGCCGTAAATGACGACAATATCAGGGTATGGGGGAATCCCCCCTACAAATCGGTGGACGTAAGAACTCTTCCCTACCCGGGGTTTCCCACCGACATGCAGCCGCAGTTCATGGCCATGATGACGGTGGCCCGGGGGATCAGCATAATCACCGAAACGATTTTTGAAAACAGGTTCAAGCACGTCAGCGAACTCCGGCGGATGGGGGCGGACATCAAGGTGGAGGGGCAGACCACCATCATCAAGGGTGTTCCCAGGCTGAGCGGGGCGATGGTGGAGGCCCCGGACCTGAGGGCGGGGGCGGCACTGATCCTGGCGGCCCTGGTGGCCGACAACGGGACGGTGGTCGAAAACATAGAGCATATCGACCGGGGTTATGAACGCCTGGAGAACAGGTACGGATCCCTGGGGGCCAGGATAATCAGAGTGCACAGTTGATGTGAACTCTTTTTTAGTTTTATGGTGGACAAGGAGTGATTGAGGCTTGACAATCCCGTTACCCGGACCTCATGTAAAACCTGGCCAGGATGGCCATCCTCCGGTAGGACCGGCGGAAGGTGGGGGAGGATAGCCTGTAGTTTTCCAGGACTTCCCTGAACATTTTTGCGGCCCTGGATTTTTCGCCGTGCCTGTGAAAGATCCTGCCGGCCTCAAAGAAGGCCTGTACCGAACCCGTTCTCAAAAGCCTGGTTTCCAGGTCGTCGATCTCAACGCAGGCACCGTCCTTTTTTTCCAGGGCGGCCCTGATCAGGTATATGTACGGGAAGCCCCGGGAGATTTTCGGATTCATCTCCACCGCCTTGCGAATTTCCGCCAGCCCCCTGGCGGTGTCGCCGGTTTCATAGCCGGCCGCTCCCAGGTAGAAGTGAACTTCCGGCCAGTCCTTCATCTTCTCGTATGCCTGCTCCAGAACGTTGACCGCCCGCTGGTACCGTTTGACTTGAAAATAAAGCACACCCAGTTCCAGAAGGGCGTCGCCGTTGTGGGGATTGGCCCGGACGGTCCTTTCCAGTTCGCCCATCCTGACCCGCCTGCGCCATGAAGCCGTAAAGTCCGGGAGCAGCCCGATGAAACTGCGGTCGATGAATACAAACAGCAGGATTACGATTGCCAGGGCAAAAAAGAGGTTGCCCGTCAGAAGAGCGATCAGCGAAAAAAGGAAAAATGTTTTCATTATGCTTCCTCCGGGTGTTCTTTTAGGCCTATTATATTCCCTTCGGGTCGCGTGTCACAAGCTGTAGCAAAAAATGAAGGCGATTCCGCCTGTTGCAACAAATTTCCCTTGAGTTTTTAATGGACAAGTTAACATGGGCTGATATAATATTATATGTTATCAGCAGCTTATCCTAAGGCCGCCTGTGCCGGTCGGGGCGGCGCCGGAACGAAATGGCTGCAACCACCGGCCGGGAAGTGGTGTTTTGGCAAGAAAACGATCTGGTTACAACCTGGTGCAGAGCATTTTTTTTGTTCTCGTGTTTTTGACCGCCGCCTATGTCCTGGCGCGCTCATCTGTCTTTGAGGTCAGGGAGGTAAGGGTCCTGGGAAACAGCTCCCTGACCCGGGAGAAAATTGTTTCAGTAGCCGGGATCAATCCTGGGGAGAATATTTTCAAACTTGACCTGAAATCCAGCGCCGAGAGGTTAAAAGCAATACCCCTGGTGAAAAGCGTGGACATGGCCAGAAAGCTTCCGTCCGCGGTGGAAATCAGGGTGGAAGAGAGGAAACCCAGGGCACTGCTGCCGGTGGCAGGCGGATTCATTCAGGTGGACGACGAGGGCGTCTGCCTGCAAAAAGGCGACATTGCTGCCGACCAGCTGCCGGTGGTCACCGGGGCTAAATTCAGTCCTCCGGCCCCGGGAAGCAGGGTCGAATCCGAGGCCCTAATGAACGCCCTGGCGGTTGTCAGGGGGCTGCCCGGGGGGCTGCTGCCCATGCTTTCAGAGGTTAACGTGGAAGGGGACCAGGTGGTTGCCTATACCCTGGACGGGATCCAGTGCCGCCTGGGCACGGCCGTTGACGTGCAGAAAAAGGGCGAGGTGCTGGCCAAGGTCCTCAGTGAACTCAAGGTAAAGGGCAGGAGGATTGAGTACATAGACCTTTCATACACGGCCTCCCCGGTGGTTAAGTATGTGGAGTAACACAGCTGCTAGCTGCCGGCAACTAGTAACTGGTAACCAGCTATAAGCTAAAAGCATGCTTCATCAGCTATTAATTTATTATAGAAAGCATACAACAATGATTAATGGCAAGGATCAATAGCTAACAGCTACTATCTAGAAGCTAGCTAGAAGCTAGTAGCTAGAAGCTAGTAACTAAATGGGGGGGGTGTCTTTATTGCGCATCAGGCCTTTTCATATCGCCCTGGCGCTGGTGGGCCTGGTCATGGGCATACTGCTGTCGGTCCAGTTCCGGGTTACCAAGGAAACAATGAGGACTCCCCAGATATCCCGGGTTCAGGTCATGGCGTCAAAGGTCAGCGAGGCCAGGGCAGAGCGCGACAAGAAGCAGGATCAGGTCAACAGGATGCGGGCGGATCTTGACAAGATAGCCGGCGGTGCCGAACTGGGCCCCCTGCGGGAGGACTTAAAATCGGCCCGCATTGAGGCGGGGCTGACGGAGGTGTCCGGACCGGGCATCGAAGTGACCCTTAACGACAGCAATGCCCCGGTCAAGCCGGGGGAAAACCCCAACCTATACGTGTTGCACGATGAGGATATACTGAGGGTGCTGAACGAGCTGAGGGCGGCGGGGGCCGAGGCCCTTGCCATAAACGGCCAGAGGGTTCTGGCCGCCACCGAAATCCGCTGCACCGGGCCCACCATCCTGATCAACAGGAACCAGCGCCTGACCCCTCCCTTTGTAATCAGTGCCATAGGCAACCAGGACAACATGATCAACTCCCTGAAAATGAGGAGCGGGGTCGTTGATTATCTGCAGGCCTTCAATATTCAGGTGAGCATCAAGAGGATAGCCCAGATCAACATACCGCCCCTTCCGGTCAATATAAGCTTCGATTACGCCAAACCGACGGGGGAGGTTCAAAAAGGTCCATGAACAGGTCAATGTACCTTTCCATAGGAATAGTGACCATGATCCTGGGGGTTATGCTGGCCGTACAGTTTCGGACCAACCGGTACATAGAACAGAGCGTCCCGGCCGACAGGGCCCAGGAGCTGCAGGTGGAGCTGAGCAAGCTGGAAAAGGACAACCGCAAGCTGGACAGGGAAATCGAAGACCTCATGTACAAGCTGGAGCAGGCCCAAAAAGGCCAGCTTCAGGCCCAGGCGGCGATTGAGGACGAGCTCAAGAAGGCCAGGATTCATGCCGGCCTGGTGACGGTGTCGGGGCCGGGCATCGAGGTGGTAATGGACAATCCTCCCAGCCAGTCCAGGAGAAACCACGTCTTTATCATCAGGGACGAGGATTTGCTGAGGATGGTAAACGAACTGAGGGGGGCCGGGGCCGAGGCCATTTCTATCAACGGCCAGCGGATGATTTCCACTTCCGAGATACGGCAGGCCGGGTCTTTTATCAATATAAACCTGGAAAGAACCGAGCCCCCGTTTCACATCCTGGCCATCGGAAGCCCGGAAAAGCTGAAGAGCGCCCTGGAAATAAGCGGGGGGCTGATCGATTACTTCAAGGACCTCGGGATAGTGGTAAAAATCCAGTCCCACAGCAGCGTGACCGTCCCGGCCTATAACAGGAGCCTCCAGTTCAACTACGCCAAGGCCGTTCGGAAAGGGTGATGTTATATGTGGCTGGGAATATGGCTGGCGGTTTTAGGACTGGCCCTGGGTATCGTGCTTGGGCTCAATCTGCCCATCACCATTCCCCAGGCTTATGCCAAGTACATGTCCGTGGCCGCCCTGGCCGCCCTGGACTCGGTTTTCGGGGGGATCAGGGCGGCCATGGAGGACCATTACGACAACAGGATATTTATTACCGGTTTTTTCAGCAATGCCCTGCTGGCGGCCGGACTGGCCTTCATCGGGGAAAGGCTGGGCATAGACCTGTACCTGGCGGCAGTGGTGGCCTTCGGCGTAAGGCTGTTCCAGAACCTGGCCATTATCCGCAGGCACTTGTTGAAAAAATAAAATTTCACCGGTGAAAGAGGGAAATTGCCGGAAATGTTGAACTTTACATGGGGAAACAAAAGCTTGGCTGATATTCGCGCACACCCTTGGGCAAAGAGGAAAAGAAAGGTAACAAGGTAAGTTGATGGAAGCTGTAGCCGGCCTGGATATCGGTTCTTCCCATATTGTGGCCGCGGTGGCTGTTCCGGCAGGCCACGTGGAAAGGGAGTGGAAAAGTACCAGGGAACCGAAAGACGCGGGGCATCCATCGGCAGGTCCGGTTCCGGGGGTGCTCAAGATTGGATCTTCCGGTACTCTGGGTATGCGCAGGGGGCAGGTCACCGATCCCGCCGCCCTTTCCCGTTCCATCGGGGAGGCGGTGGCGGGGGCGGAAGCCGCTGCCGGGGCCGGGGTGGGGGCCGTGTGCATCGGCCTGCCCGGTCATACCGTTCAATTCTGCCGGAAAAAGTACGGAAACCTGATCGGAAAAAGGCGCATCAACCAGCAGGACATAGACAGGGTCAACCGCCTGGCGGTGGTTTCCCACCTGCCGCCGGGGCGCGCGGTAATCGGGGCGCTTCCGCTGGAGTATGTGGTGGACGGGGCTCCGGTGGCCGGGAAGCCGTTGGGTATGCACTGTTCCAGGCTGGAAGTGGAACTCATGGTTGTTACGGCTGAAAGAACGCTGGTTGACCAGCTTGTGGACGCCGTGCGCGGTTCCAGCATCAAGGCCAGGATAGCTGACTTTTTGCCGTCCACCCTGGCGGCGGGCCGGGCCCTTCTCAGCGGAGCGCAGCAGAGGCTGGGGACAGCCCTGGTGGACATGGGAGGATCCTGTACCTGCGTCCTGGTTTACAACCACGGGTGCCCCGTGGGATTTGAAGTTTTGCCGGTGGGGAGCGACCACATTACCAGCGACTTGGCCGTCTGCCTCAGAACCACCCTGGAAGGGGCCGAGGAGGTCAAAAGAGGCCTCGGGCTGGTGGCCAAAGGAAACAGGGGAGCGGGCGACGACACGGGTGGCCCTCGCACCTTGACCGTACCCCGCCTCAGCGGTGCTGGGTTCAATGAGGTACCCTTGAAAAATGCGGTTGAAATTATAGAGGCCAGGATATGTGAAATCCTGGAGATGGTCGGGTCGTCAGTGAGCAGGCTGGCGGGGGGAATTGATTTGCCCGGCGGTCTGGTTCTGGCCGGAGGGGGAAGCAGGCTTGCGGGCCTTGACCTATTCGCCTCAGACTACCTCGGCCTGAAAGTAAGTGCGGGATCCCTGGGAGTGGGTGAGGAGGACTCCCGCCTGCCCGTCAATACGGCGGGGGCGGTGGGGCTGCTTAAGCACATGCAGGATTGTTCCCGTCCGGCCGAGGACGATCACCGGCCGACGTCCGGTTTGTGGAATACGGTAAGGCGTATTTTTAAAGTCTCCCGATAGGAATGAAATACCTTATGCATTTAACTATTTAAAGGGAGGATTAATTAAATGCTGGATTTTGAAGTCGGCCTCGACCAGTACGCTAACATAAAGGTAATCGGGGTTGGCGGCGGAGGCAACAATGCCGTCAACAGGATGATCAGCGCCGGTCTGAAAGGGGTTGAGTTTATAGCGATAAACACCGATGCCCAGGCCCTCCAGCTGTCCCAGTCCGAAGCCAGGATTCAGATCGGGGCAAAGCTGACCAAGGGGCTGGGAGCCGGGGCCAACCCCGAAATCGGACAGAAGGCCGCCGAGGAAAGCAGGGACGAGATAATCAAGGGCCTCAAGGGAGCCGACATGGTCTTCGTCACCGCCGGCATGGGCGGGGGCACCGGCACCGGGGCCGCCCCCCTGGTGGCCGAGGTGGCCAAGGAGCTGGGCGCCCTCACCGTCGGAGTAGTCACCAAGCCCTTTACCTTCGAGGGCCGGAAGCGAATGGCCCAGGCCGAGACAGGCATTCAGAATCTCAAGGCCAAGGTGGATACCCTAATTACCATTCCCAACGACAGGCTGCTGCAGGTTATCGACAAGCACACCTCCATCGTGGAGGCCTTTCGCATTGCCGATGACGTGCTGCGCCAGGGCGTGCAGGGCATTTCCGACCTAATCGCGGTGCCCGGCCTGATCAACCTGGATTTTGCCGATGTCAAGACGATTATGCGGGATACGGGGTCGGCCCTGATGGGGATCGGGGTGGCCAGCGGGGAGAACAGGGCGGCCGAAGCCGCCAGGGTGGCCATATCCAGCCCCCTGCTGGAGACTTCCATCGAGGGGGCCAGGGGAGTGCTGCTGAACATAACCGGGGGAGCCTCCCTGGGGCTGTTTGAGGTAAACGAGGCCGCCGAGATAATCGCCCAGGCCGCCGACCCGGAGGCCAACATAATCTTCGGCGCGGTCATCGATGAGCGGTTGGAGGACGAGGTGAGGGTGACCGTGATCGCCACCGGTTTTGATCAAAAACCGGCCAGGAGGGAGAAAGCAAAGCAGGAGTTAGAATTTAAGTCCTTCAGCAGCAGCGACGACCTTGACATACCGGCGTTTTTGAGGAGAAGGTAGAAGTTATCCTGAAAATCTTACAGGTCAGGAGACAGTCCAAAAAGTTGAATTCCTTATTTTGATCCCTTGCTGCCGCTTCGGGTGGCTTTTTTATTGCGCCCAGGGGTGTCCGGAATATTTTCCTTGCTCCAGGTGGTATATTAGTACCACAGTTAAGGGAGGGTTGAAATGATGAAAGGAGAAAAACGGCTTCAAGGCGGAGTCAAAGGGAACAGAAAGGAAGATTTGAACCGGGTCCGGGGCACCCGGCGGATTTACGACCCGGAGAGGGGGCCCTCCAACAAATAGATAGATAGTAGTTGAAAATTGCCAGTAGAAAAAAGTCTTGCAAAACAAATAGTGACAGATATTTCCAGCCCTGGCGTATATAATTAATGCCAGGGCTACTTTCATTTAATCTTTACCACTAAGTTTCAGGCCGCCGTATAGAAGATATTTGACCAAAAGTTAATGTCATTAATTCCGACATCTGAAGACAGACGACCGGCGACCGGTATTGTCCCTGGAAGGAAGTTTATACCGAGGCTCTGATAAACTGTTTGTCATATATAAGGAATTGGGGCCATATACTGGTGGGAGAGCCCTTGCTTTCCGGAGGTGCCCCCGATGAACACCGCCGTGTACCTGGATAAGGTTTTCATAGGCAACTTGCTGGTCAACGGGCTGATCCTCTGGGCCGCGGGCAGGCTTGGCCAGGTAAGGGTGAGGTGCTACAGGCTTCTGGCTGCTTCATGCCTCGGCAGCGGTTACTCCCTGGCCTTTTTTTTGCCCGGGGCCGATTTCCTGTTTACCTTTCAGGCCAAAATTGCCGTTTCCCTGATCATGGTGGCCGCGGCCTTCGCCCCGCTGCCGCCCCGGAGGTTTCTCCTCTGCCTCTCGTTTTTCTACCTGGTGTCTTTTGCCGCCGGGGGAGCAGTGATCGGTTTCTCCTATCTGGCCAGCCGTGCCGGGGGCCCCGGACAAATCGGAAATCTTGCCGCCGCAGTGAACGCCTACCTGTGGCCGGGACTTCTTTTGGCCCTGGCCCTGTTGTGGGCCGGAGCAGCCTTGCTGCCGGGTTATTTCAGGAGCAGGCAGAGGATCGAGGTGTTGAAACTGCCCATGACCATTTACCTGGACGGCCGCGGGGTAGTGGTGCGGGGGCTGGTGGACACCGGTAACAGCCTGTGCGACCCGGTTTCCGGGGAACCTGTGGTGGTGGTGGAGCACAGCGCCATCAGGGATGCGCTGCCCGGGCCCATGCGTGATTCGTCCGCCTGCGCCGGGGACGCCGTCGGCGTCATTGAAAGCATGATGGGAACCCCGTGGGCGTTGAGGCTAAGGTTGATACCCTTTCACTCCCTCGGGAACGACCGGGGGATTCTGCTGGGAATAAAGCCGGACAGGGTTGAATTCACCCGGGACGGCAGGGTTCAAAAGGTGGAGAAGGTGGTTGTCGGAATTCACGGCAGGAGGTTTGACGAAGGGCGGGATTACAACGCCATCATCAATCCCTCCGTGCTGGACCGGGCCATCCCGGCGTGATTTTACGGGAAACGGCCTTTGGACAATTCCCTCTTTCGAACTGAGAACCGGCTGACCCCGGATCTCGGAAGGGGCGACGGCAATGCTGAAAATGTGGCAGGTCAAGCTGACAATCCGTTTGACCCTGGTCAGGCTGTTCCGGTGGATCGGGGACAGGACCGGAGTATACTACGTGGGCAGCAGCGAGGCCCTGCCGCCCCCCCTTTCCAACGACGAAGAACTGTTTTTGATTAATAAACTAGAGGCCGGAGACAGCGCCGTGCGCAGCGTGCTGATCGAAAGAAACCTGCGCCTGGTGGTGTACATCGCCAGAAAGTTCGAGAGCACCGGGGTGGGAATCGAGGACCTGGTTTCCATCGGCACCATCGGGCTGATCAAGGCCGTGAACACCTTCGACCCGGCCAAGAAGATAAAGCTGGCCACCTACGCCTCCCGCTGCATCGAAAATGAAATACTGATGCACCTCCGCCGGAACAATAAGACAAGGACCGAGGTCTCCTTCGACGAGCCGCTGAACATAGACTGGGACGGAAACGAACTTCTTCTGTCCGATGTTCTTGGCACCGACAACGACGTCATCTACAAGTACATCGAGGAAGAGGTGGACAAAAAGCTCCTGCATCTGGCCCTGCAGAGGCTGACGGGCAGGGAGAGGAGGATTATGGAGCTGCGTTTCGGCCTCAACAACGGGTCGGAAAAAACCCAGAAGGAGGTTGCAGACCTGCTGGGGATATCCCAGTCGTACATATCGAGACTGGAAAAGAGGATCATAAAAAGGCTCAAAAAGGAAATTCACCGGATGGAATAAGTCATCCCGGAATTCCGCCGCCCACCCCGCAAATTCCACCCCCGCAATTTAAAAGCAGACCGGCATCCGGCTTAAAGCCGGATGCTTTTTTGCCTTTGTCTCCCCGAAAGGCGGCTTATTCAGAGCCGGCTGAATGCCTGTCGGATTATGTATAAACGCGTAGTGCGGGGGTAATAATGAGACTGAAGAAAATGCATAAGAATACAGGAGTGGGAGCCGCCGAATGATCGTCAACAAGGTAGAAATTTGCGGTGTAAACACTTCAAAACTCCCCGTGCTGACCGGATCCCAGATGCGCTCCCTTTTTGAAGCCATGCACAAAGGAGATACCAGTGCCAGGACCCAGCTGATCAACGGCAACCTGCGCCTGGTATTAAGCGTTATTCAGAGGTTCACCAACCGCGGCGAGTACGTTGACGATCTTTTTCAGGTGGGCTGCATCGGCCTGATGAAGGCCATCGACAATTTCGACCTGTCCCAAAACGTCAAGTTTTCCACCTACGCGGTTCCCATGATCATAGGTGAAATAAGGAGGTATTTGAGGGACAACAACCCCATCCGGGTCAGCCGGTCCCTGCGGGACGTGGCCTACAAGGCCCTGCAGGTCAGGGACACCCTGGTCAACAAGTATTCGCGGGAGCCTTCCATCAATGAAATAGCCGGCGAACTGAAGATGCCCAGGGAGGAGGTGGTCTTCGCCCTGGACGCCATCCAGGAGCCAATCTCCCTTTTCGAGCCGATTTACCACGACGGGGGAGACCCCATATTCGTAATGGACCAGATCAGCGACGAGAAGAATCACGACCAGAACTGGCTGGAAGGGATCGCCATCAGGGACGCCCTGCGCAAACTGAGCGACCGGGAGAAGCACATCCTGACCTTGCGCTTTTATGAAGGCAAAACCCAGATGGAAGTGGCCGAGGAGATAGGGATTTCCCAGGCCCAGGTTTCCCGTCTGGAAAAAGCGGCCCTCAACCATATGAAGAAATTTCTTTGATTTTATATACTGGCGGTTTAATTTGAAAAAATAATGACCACACTGGTAATAAAGATCGGAAATTGCCGGGAGAAGTGGTCAGTGAGAAGGTTATTTTACATATTAATCCTGGCGGCGGCCGCAGCCGCGGCGGGGCTTTGGCCTGAAGGCGGGGGATCAGCCTCCGCAGTCAACGGCGCCCCGGTAATCAGGCTTCACGTCATTGCCGACAGTGACTCCCCAGCCGACCAGGCCCTCAAGTTGAAAGTCAGGGACGCTGTAATCCAGGTGACCGATCCGGTGCTGGCCGGGGTTGATGATGTCGAGGAGGCCAGGAAAAGGGTTGACGCCAGCCTTGACCTGATCAAGGCCGCGGCGGAAGGGGTGCTGGCGGAAAACGGGCGCCCCTGCCCCGTCCGGGTGGAGCGGGGAAACTATGATTTTCCCCTGAAATCCTACCGCATCACGGGCGGGAATGAAGGTGAGGATCTGGACCTGACCCTCCCCGCCGGCCGTTACGAGGCGGTCAGGGTGGTTATCGGAAGCGGAAGGGGCGCCAACTGGTGGTGCGTGCTGTTCCCTCCACTGTGCTTCGTGAGCCCGGCGGACCGGGGGGTCCCGGCCGGGGAGGCCGGAACGGGGGAAAAAACTCCGGCTGAAATTCCGGCCTTCAGGTACGACCAGGTCAGGCCGGAGAAGGTCGAGGCCGGGCCGGGCTTGGAGTACAGGCTGAAGTTGGTGGAGTGGTACAGGCAGTTTACCAGGGGTTGACCCCTTTTTTTTTGTTCAGGTTCGGGCGCTTTCCTCATATACATAATGTAGTACGGGAGGTGCCCGGGAAATGGTAAAAATTTCTGACCTCAGGGTTAGGGAAGTCGTGAACATCACCGACGGGAGACGCCTCGGGCCCATCAAGGACATCGACATAAACCTTGAAGAAGGCCGGATCAGCGCCATTATCCTGCCTTCGTATGGAACCAGGCTGATGGGCTTATTCGCCAGGGAAAACGAAATCGTCATACCCTGGGAAAAAATAGTCAGGATCGGTGTGGACGTAATCCTGGTGGAACTGAGCGTGCCCCAGGAGGCACGGTCGGGATACTATTACGGCAGGGACCGCTGGTAACCTGAGTTGTCCGGCCCCGCCCGCCTTTAAAAGTTAGAGCCCGGACTCCATGGCGTTCAATGCGGTCCGTGGCCCTGCCCCAGCCTCCGGCCCGGCGCCTGCCGGGATCGGGAGAGGCCGTCTTTGGGGTCGCCGGGACGGCCCGGGAATACAAAAAATGCAAAAAATCAAATTAGCGGTTCCGGGAGAGTGATTGCTCTCCCTTTTTAATTGCTGGAACCATTTACCGCTTTTGCCCGGTGGAACAATATATAGTATAATACTCATGCTACCTATACAATATAGTGTTTTTATTAACCGGCCGCCAGGCACGCCGGGGGTGTATTCGTTTTGAAATGCCATTACTGCGGATTTTCCGACAGCAGGGTGCTGGACTCGAGGCCGGCCGAGGACGGCAACTCGATCCGCCGCAGGAGGGAATGCGGCGGGTGCGGCCGGCGCTTCACCACCTATGAAAGGGTCGACGAGATTCCCCTGATGGTGGTGAAAAAGGACGGGCGTCGGGAGCCCTTTGACCACAAGAAACTCCTTTACGGCCTGACCAAGGCCTGCCAGAAAAGGCCCATATCCATGGAAAAGCTGGACGCCATGGTGAACGCCATTGAGCGCGGGCTTCGCAACACCGCGGATACCGAAATAAGCAGCCGGGACATCGGGGAGAGGGTGATGGAACACTTAAGACAGCTGGACGAGGTGGCCTATGTCCGGTTCGCCTCGGTGTACCGGGAATTCCACGATGTCCGCAGCTTCCTGGGGGAAATAGAAAAACTTATGAAGGCCAACAATCGCGAGGGCGGCGGCTGATGTCAAGCCGCCGGCCTTTAGCCATCAGCCGTCAGCAATACATTTTATTTTTCCGAAAGCTCGTTACTGGATGGCTAACAGCTGACGGCTATTATACATAAGGGGGCAAGCCAGTTGTTCAAGGTAATCAAGAAGAGGGACGGGCGGGAAGTTCCCTTCGACGAGACAAAAATAACCGACGCCATTTTCAAGGCCGCCCGGGCGGTGGGCGGGGAGGACCGCCAGACCGCCATGGAACTGACCATCGAAGTGTTGAAGATGCTGAAGAAGAAGTACAACGGGACCGTCTTCGGCGTGGAAGACGTGCAGGACGTGGTTGAAAAGGTGCTCATCGAGGCCGGCCATGCCCGCACCGCCAAGGCCTACATCCTTTACCGGGACAAGCGGACCCGCATCCGGGAGGCCAAAGGGGACCTGATGGACGCGGTGGAGGAGATCCTGGAGGAAACCAACCGGGAAAACGCCAACATCAGCAACTCGCCCTCGGCCAAGATGCTTCAGATAGCCAGCGCGGCCAGCAAGAAGTACTACCTGACCAGGCTGATACCGGAAGAGATGTCCCAGGCCCACACCCGGGGCGACATCCACATCCACGACCTCGACTTTTACGGCAAAACCCTCACTTGTGTGCCCGATTTTGAGTATACCCTCATTAGGGATAATCAAGGCGATGTGCGCAGGGTAAGCTTTGACTTTTTCAATAAACTGATGTCTCTAAATCAAGAACAGGTGAAAAGGCTGGAGGGTTATGAACTCCTGCCGGTGTCGGGCTATCAAATTTTGGGCCGTACGGGCTGGACCAAAATTGAAAAAGTCATGCGGCGGAGGCTGGCGCCGGGGGAGAACCTGTACCGCATCAAGCTGCGCAAGGGGCTGCCTTTGCATTTGACGGGTGAACACAAGGTTCCTGTCATACGCCATGGCCAGGAATTACTTTTACCCGCGAGGAACATAAAAAAGGGAGACCGCCTGTTGCTGGCCAAGCAGGATTTCGATCCTGATTATGAAATACCTGTACTGGATATGTTTGTGGCTAAATATAAAGAGATACCTTACGGGATTACCGTTAGAAATGCGCAAAAATTGATTTACTGGCTGAAATACCATTACGACGACTTCAACTTTAAACTGACAGTGGGGGCTAAGCAGGGCGTTAAAGGCGGCTGGATGCTCAGCGGGGAAGAATATGCCAGGATCGCCGAAAAGTACAGCATACCGTATGAAGTCAAGAAACATCTGACAGTAACCACCACCAAGGGAAGCAAGACTTTACCCGCCTATTTGCCCGTTTCACCGGAGTTGTTCAGGCTGCTGGGCTGTATTCTGGCGGAAGGGCATGTTAATGTTTCCTCTTCCGGCAGGTCAATAGCCATTATCAATTCCAATGATCTGATCCAGCAGGACATTGACCGCTGTGTTGAAGCGGTGTTTAATGACCGGACAACGGTCGTCTATACGGACGGTGGCAAATTGCGGCACAAAGGGCGCATGCTTAACGGGTCGGTGTACGTGGCCTTCCTGCAAAACCTTTTGGGATTAAAATTCAACGCCGGTGACATGGACATCCCGGATGTGGTCAATAACGCGTCAGCCGAATTAAAGGCGCACTTCTTACAGGGCTTGTTTGACGGCGACGGCCACTACGGCGACGGGAGAATCAGCTACGGCACAGTCTCCGAGAATTTCGCCAGGAAATTGATCTTGATGCTGCAGGGAATGGGCATTTCCGCTTCCTACCAGAGAATTTGCTTCCAGGGCAAGCCTGTGGTGGTCAACGGCGTGGAGGTAACCAGGCGCAATTATGACAGCCACGTGGTGAACATTCTCGATGCGGATAACATAAAGAGATTTTTGGCTGTGGTGGGAAGTGTCAAGGATCAGCAAAGGACCGGGGATTATGCCTTTACCGTGCCGGGCAGAAACCTGAATCCCCAGGATGTCATGGCTGTTGACGAGGTAACGGGATATGACCGCTACGTGTTTGACCTGGAAACCACGGAGCACTGGTTTACCGTGAACGACTACGTGGTGCACAACTGCATCCAGATCCCCCTGGGCAGGCTGCTGTCCGAGGGCTTCAACACCGGGCACGGCTACATCAGGCCGCCCAAGCGGCCCACCTCGGCCACAGCCCTGGCGGCCATCATCCTGCAGAGCTCCCAGAACGACATGCACGGGGGCCAGTCCTTCGCCTTTTTCGACCGGGACATGGCGCCCTTTGTGGAGAACGCCGACGACTTCGAGACCTACCAGGCCATGGAGGCGCTGATATACAACCTTAATTCGATGCATAGCAGGGCGGGGGCCCAAGTGCCATTTTCTTCCATTAACGTAGGGACGGAAACGTCGGAGGCCGGCCGCCGGGTGGTGCGCAACCTGCTGCTGGCTTACGAGGCCGGGCTGGGGAACGGCGAAAACCCCATCTTCCCCAATATTATTTTCAGGGTCAAGAAAGGGGTCAACCTGAACCCCGGAGACCCCAACTACGACCTCTTCAGGCTGGCCATGAAGGTGGCCTCCAGGCGCCTCAACCCGACCTTCAGCTTCATGGACTCGTCCTTCAACCGGGAGTACGGCGACCAGGTCAGCTACATGGGCTGCCGCACCAGGGTGATGGCCAACCGGCGGGGGCCGGTGGTTACCGACGGGCGGGGGAACCTTTCCTTCACCACCATAAACCTGCCCAGGGTGGCCATCAGGGCCGAGAGAAACCTCGAGGCGTTCTACCGATACCTGTCCGAGGTCATGGACCTGGCCATCAGGCAGCTCTACCACCGCTTTACCGTCCAGGCCAGGCTTAAGGTGAAGGACATGCCCTTCGTCATGGGGCAAGGGCTGTACATCGGGTCGAAGGACTTGAAGCCCGAGGACCCCATCGAGCCGGTCATCGTCAACGGCACCCTGTCGGTGGGCTTCATCGGGCTGGCCGAGGCCCTGGTGGCGCTGACCGGGGAACACCACGGGCAGAACGGGGAGTCCGGGGAACTGGGCCACCAGATCGTCTCCTTCATGCGCCGGAAGATAGACGAGGCCTGCGGGGAATACGACCTTAACTATACCCTGCTGGCCACCCCAGCCGAGGGCCTGAGCGGCCGGTTCGTCAAGCTGGACCGCAAGGAATTCGGCATCATTCCGGGGGTGACCAACAAGGAGTACTACACCAACTCGTTCCACGTGCCGGTGGACTTTTCCATCAGCAGCTTCGACAAGATCAGCATCGAGGGGCCCTTCCACAAGTACTGCAACGCCGGCCACATCAGCTACGTGGAGATGTCGGCCCCGCCCCTGCACAACCAGCAGGCGGTGGAGTCCATCGTCCGGCACATGGCGGCCAGCGACATGGGCTATGCGGCCATCAACTTCCCGGTGGACTTCTGCACCGGCTGCAACCACCTGGGCGTGATCAACGAGGACGCCTGCCCCTCCTGCGGGTCCCTGAAAATCCGCAGGGTCAGGCGCATCACCGGATACCTGAGCACCGTGGACCGCTTCAACGACAGCAAGGTGTCCGAGCTGAAGGACCGCATCCCGCACGGGTTTTAATTTAATAAAATAAAACAGAATAATTTTTAATATTGGACACAGGGTTCTGACGCCCGCAAGGAGGTTTTTCACCCCTTCGGCCTGAACAGCAGGGCGGCCAGGAAGCCGAAGATGATGGCCGCCGAGATCCCGGCGCTGGTGACTTCGAAGATCCCGGTAAGTATTCCGATTATCCCGGTCTTTTCGGCCTCGGCCAGGGCTCCATGCACCAGGGCGTTGCCGAAGCTGGTGATGGGGACGGTGGCGCCGGCCCCCGCGAAATCGATCAGGGGTTCGTAGAGCCCGAACCCGTCCAGGACGGCCCCGGCCACCACCAGGATGCTCATGGTGTGGGCCGGGGTGAACTTGCCTACGTCCATCAACAGCTGACCGACGACACAAATCAGCCCGCCAACCACAAAGGCCCAGATGTATATTTCCATGTCCCGCTCACTCCTTATGGCCTGTGTTCTATGGAAACGGCGTGGGCGATGCAGGGAATGCTTTCCTTTTGCTGGTACGACAGAGGAGACAGGAGAGCCCCGGTGGCCACAATCAGTACCTTTTTAAGTTCACCTTTTTTCATCCTGTTCAAGATGTGGCCGTAGGCGACGGTGGCCGAACAGCCGCAGCCGCTTCCCCCCGCCAGCACTTCGTGTTGTTGGTTTTCCCCGTATATGAGCAGGCCGCAGTCTGTAAATTTGTCTTCGGGAATTTCGAGGCCGTGCTTTTTCAGCAGGTCGGCGGCAATTCTAAATCCTACCCGGCCCAGGTCGCCGGTGGCGATAAGGTCGTACTCCCGGGGAGAAGCGCGAAGGTCCCTGAAGTGGGCCGTGATGGTGTCCACCGCCGCCGGAGCCATGGCGCCCCCCATGTTGAAGGGGTCGGTTATCCCCATGTCCACTACCCTGCCGATGGTGGCGGCAACGACCCTGGGGCCTTCTCCCCCGGAACCGAGAATGGCGACGCCGGCCCCGGTCACCGTCCACTGCGCCGTAGGCGGCTTTTGGGCCCCGTATTCGGTGGGGTACCTGTATTGTTTTTCAGCCGCCGCATTGTGGCTGACAGTGCCGCAGACAACGTTGTTTCCGGAGCGGCTGTCCACGATCAGGGAGCCGAGGGCAAGGCTCTCCATGGCAGTGGAGCACGCCCCGTAGAGTCCCAGGTAGGGCGCTCCCAGCGCCCTGGCGGCAAAGCCGCTGGATATAATCTGATTAAGAAGGTCCCCGCACAGGAAAAACTGGACGTCCTGTTTTTTCAGGCCGGCTTTTTTAATGGCTATTTCACATGCCTCTTCCAGCATCTTTTTTTCTGCTTTTTCATAGCTGTCCTGCCCCAGCCACAAATCGCCGTGCAGGATGTCAAAATCCTCGGCCAGGGGCCCCCTGGCCTCGAAGGGGCCTCCAACGGTTGCCGTGGATATGATCGCAGGCCGGTTGGGAAATACCCAGGTCTGGTGCCCCTGCAGCATACTAGGCCCCCCCCAGCATGGTTATGACTGTCCTGATCAGGGCCACCACGAAGGCGGAAAAAACGCCGAAAACAATTACCGAACCGGCCAGCTTGAACATTTTGCCCCCGACCCCCAGCACAAATCCCTCGGTCCTGTGCTCCATGGCCGCCGAGGCGATGGAGTTGGCAAACCCGGTGACGGGCACCGCCGTTCCGGCGCCGGCCCACTGGGCGATGTGGTCATAAACACCCAGGGCCGTTAAAATAACAGAAATAATTATCAATACCGCGATGGTGGGATTTCCCGCCGTTTTTTCGGTGAAATCAAAATTCCACAGGAAAAAATCCGAAATAAACTGGCCGAAAAGACAGATTGTCCCGCCTGCCAAAAAGGCCAGTATACAGTTGAGCAAAACCGGACGCCGGGGTTCCCTCGCCTTGGCGAAGGAATGGTACTCCTGCTGCACCGGCGTTAATTTCTTCTTTTTCTTGTTTGACATTTGTCAACCACCTTCTTACCTTTTCAGTAAAGGCCCGATTTCTCCAATTATTTCCGACAGTACCCCGGAACATCTTTCGTACATCTTCTTGGCCTCCGGCTGCTGTGTGCCCAGGGCGTACAGTTCGCAGTCGGCCTGGCATTTTTTCAGGGTGGCGAAGACAAGATCCTTTGTTTTGGGCTTGGGTACCTGAATGGCGTCGTCGAAAAGATCCAGGTACAGCTGCCCTGTGGAGTCCACCTGGGCGATGAAGACGTTTTCAGGCGCCACTCCCGCTTTTTCCAGTTCCGTGTGCAGCCACTTTCTGTTCAATCCCATTGCCGCCAGGGGTTCATCCATTATAATGCCGTCCAGCATCACCGTTTGGGGCACGCTCTCCCGTCCCACGTCTATATTTAAGGTTTTGGCGGTGGCGGGCTGTTTGTCTTTCTTGAGCAGCACGCTTACCTCTCCGGTGGGTTCCAGCACGGCGAATTCCACGTCGGCGAAGTTAAACACATTTTTCTTCCTCAACTGGCTTAGCAGGTCTTCGGGTGTCATGCGGGCTTCCATCAGTTTGTCTTCCAGGACCTTGCCGTGGTTGATGAGGATTGCTTCCCTGCCCTGGATAATATCCCTCACTGCTTTGTATTTTATGGCCAGGACATAAATTAACGCCGGGAACAGGGTCCAGACCGCCAGGGCGATGAGTCCGCCGGCCAGGTTTTGCACAAGGTTCAGGGAAATGGCGGCAGCCGTCACACCGATGACAATCACGGTAACAAGATCAAAAAAGGTTAACCGGGAGGTCTGCCTTTTCCCCATGAGACGGACGAGAAACAAGGTAAGGGCAAATAAACCCGTGGAACGGATCAAAATGTTCAACCATTCAGGCATCGGTATTACCCCTTGTCATTTGCTGTTAAAAGCCCTTGTATTGCGGCTCTTCGTATTCCAGGACCCCGACCCTTTGATCGATATCCCTGATCACCTGTTTTATCCGCTCTGCATTCCGTGACAGTATGGCTTTTGCCTCCCGGTTTTCCTCGATTGAGGCAAAGGTTTCCAGGGTGGCCCGCACACCTTTGAGACTGGCAAGAGTTTGCTTGACCTGCGTACTGACAGTCATTTGGTAATTACCTCCGGCTTAACATATTTTGCATACCAGGGCGGATTTATATACGGGGAGACTTTATTAGTCTGTGCAAAGGCGGTGAAATATGCGCTGTAAAGTTATCCCAGTCTTATCAGGGGCTTTCTAGGCCACATAAAATTCACACGGCTGGTGAAGATAAAAAAAACAGTCTGGGGCGAGATTGGGTAACATGATTCTCGGAATTATACGCACCCTGATTCTTTTTACCCTGGTGGTGGTGGGCTTAAGGCTGATGGGCAAGAGGCAGGTGGGCCAGCTCCAGCCCTACGAGCTGGTCATTGTCATCATGCTGTCGGCCCTGGCGACCATCCCCATGGAGAATACCGGGGTGCCCCTGGTCAGCGGGCTGGTGCCCATTTTAACCCTGATCGTGGTGCATGTGGCTTTATCCTATACCAGCCTGAAAAGTGAGCGGGCCCGGGGGATAATCTGCGGCACCCCCAGTGTGCTGATCGAAAATGGAAAGATTGTGGAGAAAGAACTCAACCGGCTGCGTTACAACATCAATGACTTGCTGGAGCAGCTCAGGGCCAAGAACATCCCGAATATCGCCGACGTGGAATTTGCCATTCTGGAAACCGGCGGGCAGCTGAGCGTTATTCCAAAATCCCAGAAGAGGCCGGTGATCCCGGAAGATTTGAACCTGCCCACCAAGTATGAAGGTCTGCCTGTGACGCTGATTATTGACGGCTATGTATTCCATAAAAACCTGGCCAAGATTAACCTCAGTGAGGAATGGTTGAAGTCGGAGCTGCGAAAGTTCAACGTTCACAACCTGAAGGATGTGCTTTTTGCCAGCCTTGATACGGAAGGGAAACTGTTTTTCCAGGTTAAGTCAAAAGCCGGTTAGAAGTGGGAATTGGGAAGTGGGAATCGGGAATTAGAGATGGGGGGTTCTCAGGATGCGTTTGTTGCTTGTATTGCTTGTTATTTTCACGGCGGTTATTGGGCTGGGCTTCTGGACAAACCACCTGTTGCAGGCGTCAACCGCGGATTTGGTGCAACACATTGACAGGATAGCGGCGGATGTGAAAAAAGATGACTGGGATGGGGCCCTGGCCAAAACAAGGGGACTGGAACGGGCCTGGAAAGAAAATGCCGGCTGGTGGCCAGTGCTCTTGGACCACCAGGAAATGGACAACATTGAATTTGCCATGTCCAGGGTTAAGGAGTATGTTGCCACCCGGAACACCGCCCTTTCCCGGGGAAAGCTGTCGGAGTTGAGGCTGATGATTAAGCACATCCCGGAAAAGGAAGCCATATCCATTAAAAATATCTTTTAAATGTTTTCCGGCCGTAAGACGTATTCTCCGGTGGAAGCGGCGGTCAGGACAGGAGTTTTTCCAGGTACCGGCTGATCGGTTCGAAAATGGCCATGATGCCGTCGGTGGGATTTGGCAGGGGCAAATCCAGGGCCTGTCCGAAGCTGTAAATCATGCCTACGACCAGCAGCAGCCCGAAGGCGGCCAGTTCCCGCCACATTTTTTGCCTGACCAGGGGGGGGACCTCAAGGGCGATAATGGCGACAAAGACAAGGCTCAGCAGGACAATCACGCCGTTTCCTCCTTGAAAAACCTGCTTTGACCATTGGTTAAAGATAAATTCCACTGGCAGCGGCAGCCGGATCGTGGTTTATGGGCTGCCCGGGGACCCGGGGCGGCTGCCAGACCCCGGGCGGCTGTTATTTCTGCCTGGGACGGAGCGGGTTGGTGGTCATTCCGGTGCGCCTGATATTAACCTCCACCCTGGCCTGCACCTGGACGGCGGGAAACAGGTCGGCCCATATGCCCTTTATTTCCTTCCACTGGCGGGGGTACTTGCGGTGTACCGCCTCGCCGAACCCGAATACGTCCACCCCGTATTCCTGCTGGGCCTTGGCCAGGGCCGAGGCTATTTCACCCCGGATGGCCCCGGCCATTGTTGCTTCCAGCTTATTGATGGTCTCGGGCTTGGAGACTTCGAGTTGCCCGGTGACCTCCCCCAGGGATCCGTCTGTTTTTATCTCCACCGTCATGTAAATCTGCCCGTCCCGGATCTCGGGCTGCAGCCGGGTTCTTGACCCCAGAATTTCTATGGAGACCCGTCCGCCCTTGGGATCCGGGCTGGGGACGTCGATGACCCCTCCCTCCACTTCCCCCCTGACCCAGAGCAGGCCGCGGCTTTCCCTTGAATCCAGCCAGCCCGTCATTTTATCGCCGCGGAATACGGCGGTGCCGTTGATTCTGAGGGTGTGGTGGGGTTCCGCCACCTGGCCCTCGGCCAGCCTGTTTTTGTGCTCCTCCGGCGAAGCCGGGTTGGGTATCCTTTCGATTAAGGCGGTAAAGGGCTGGGTGCTTTCGCTTTCCAATAATTCCAGGAAATCTCCCATTCTCCGGGCGGCGTACTGGGAGGTGAGCCGCCGCTCGTTGATAAAGCCGAAAATGCGCTGGGCCGGGGTGTCTTCCAGCCTTCCCGGCTCGTCCAGGATGACGGCCGGGTCACCCTTCCCCACCAGCAGCCAGGTGGTCCGCCGGATCTGGGGGTTGCGCTGGAGGAAATCCATTATTTCAGCCACCCCACGCTCCCGGGCCAGTTTTTCCGAGATCAGAATGACCTGGTTGTGGGCGAAGAAAAGCTGGCGGGGCGTCTGCCGGGACAGGTCCCGGAAGGCTTCGAACATGGTGTTTCCCTCCACGCTGCGGTTCCGGTAAGGTTTGCTGGCCGCCAGGGAGGCTGTCCCGCCGCCGCCGCCCGTCCCCAATCCCAGGGCGGCCGGGTTCACGTTCTGTACAATCACCCGGATACGGCCTCCGGGGGCCTGGTCTATTCCGGTGGCCAGCACTATCCCGATCTTGTCCACCTCGCGCTGGTCCCAGCAGCCGGTCAGGGCGGCCGCAGCACCGGCGACCAGGAGGGCGGAGATTAACAGTTTGCAGACAAGTCCGAATCTCCGGATCAACCGGCACCGCCTCCCCGGTTCCCTTCCGGCTCCGGGGTTGATGGTTTCAGGCCCCGGGCCTGCCGGCGGGGGTTCCGCTTGCCGGTCTCGGCGGGCCGCCGGTCCATGGCCCACCAGGGTGCGCGCACAGCGATGTCTTTCAGGTCTTGGACGTGCATGGGGGCCAGGGAGGCCAGGTAGGGCACGCCGAAGGACCGCAGCCCGGCCAGGTGGATGAGGATGGCCAGCACGCCCGCCATCACCCCGAACAGCCCCAGGGTGGCCGCCAGCAGCATCATGGGAAAGCGCAGCAGGCGCAAGGTAATGGCGATGTTGAAGGCCGGGTTCATGAAGGAGGCGATGCCGGTGATGGCCACCACGATGACCATCAG
>DYET01000022.1 GCA_020725625.1 Desulfovirgula sp.
GAACCCACGACCCCCAGAGCCACAATCTGGTACTCTAACCAGCTGAGCTACATCCACCATAAACCCCAAAAAAGCCAACGCTGACGGTGCTCACTGTCAGCAAAGCTTATTCTAACAAACAGAAGTGTAAAAGTCAAGCTTCATTTTGCATGTAAATTTATCCATAGTGTTCATAATCACGCCGGGAGATTCAAACAGGCCTTCTTCCGGCCCTTGGCCTTAACCCGTTACCGCGGGCCGGCCGGGCCCCGGTCCCGCCTGCCGGGGATGCGGCCGCACGCCGGCTAGGGGCCGCTTCTTCCGTAGGGCTTTTGCGCGGCCTCAATGGATTTCTGCAGTCTGATGTCTTCGCTTTTTTTCACAAACAGCGGGACCGGCCTGCACAGTTCAAGTATCCTGGAACTTATCCTGTTGTCCAGGTAGTCCCCGGTTTCATGGTATTCGAGGTTCGAGGTGATGACCGTGGGCAAGCTGCTGTTAATCCTGTGATTCAATATCGAGTATATCTTGCCCTTGGTCCAGTCCGAATAGCTGTGCGCCCCCAGGTCGTCCATCATCAGCACGGGCACTTCCCTGGCCTGGTCGAGGATTTCCTTTTCATGGTATTCGCTTCCCTGCTCCCACGAGTACTTGATTTCCTCGAGATAATCGGGAACTACCACGAAAAGAACCTCCACGCCCTCCTTAATCAGTTCGTTGGCAATGCCGCAGGCCAGGTGGGTCTTGCCCGACCCGACCTCGCCGAATATGTAGAGGCCGCGGGGATTTTTGCCGTCCAGATAGTCTTTGACGAAGGATACGCAGGTATCCAGGGATTTGGAGGCGATTTCGTAATAAGTTTTACCAATCAGGGGATCCTTCTCGTGTTTTGAGTAGTATCCCAGGGAGAAATTCTGAAAGGTCTTTTTCCTGAGCACCTCGGTCATGTGGGATGACCTTGCCAGACTGTTGGCCCTGATCCTGCCGGCACACCGGCAGACAAGGGCGGTGTCGCGGCTCTTGATTACAATCCCCCTGCCGCCGCACTTCGGGCAGGCCTCTCCGTTCATGCCAATCCCCCCGCGATAACGTGTAAAGTACCTGTTCTACACCTGTGGCCGATTTTCCTTTTTGTACCGTGTTCGGTCGAGGCGCCCCGGCGCCTCGCTTCAACGGGCCAGGAGGTAGATGCCCACCCCCGCCAGGGTCACCAGAAGGGTGGGCCAGAACATGATCCTTACCGTCCCGGCGTAATTGGCTTTGAAGTATTCCTGGGTAAGGATCAGGCACAGGTGCAGTGGTGACATCCAGTAGCCCACCGAGGCCGCCGTAAGGAGCAAAAACATCGGCCGGAGAAGGTCCTGGCCGCCCAACAGCGGTAAAAAGAGAGGCACCGAAATCGTTACTGCGGCCAGGTGAAGGCCGGTGGCCAGGGAAATCAGCAGGGGAACGATGAAAATCAGCGCCTCTGCGGGGATGTTCAGGCTCATCAGGAAGTCGGCCAGGGACTTCGCGGCTCCGGTGGAGGTCAGGGAGTGGCGGAAAAAATTAATTCCCACCGGGATGATGACCAGGTCCCATTTTACGGCGGGTATGAGGGTGTCCCGGAGGTAGCGGTCCAATCGAATTTTTATTCGGTCCACCCGGTTCCCGTCGGCCCCGGGAGTGATATTGTGAATAACTTCAACCCAGATCACGCCGATTATAAGGGCGAGGATAAAATTCAAGCCCAGGGCCAGGCCTGCCACCAGCGCCGCCAGCAGGGGGCTTAAGTGGTACAAAAGGCGCCCCGTGTCGGCAATCCTGGACTTGCTTGTATCCGCGGGGGCCTGCCGTTTCCACCCCCTGAAGCAGAGTTTCCAGCTGGCCCAGAAGCCCACCAGGGTCGGCGCGATGCCCAGCACGATCATGTCCGGGACATTCACCCCGGAGAGGCGGTTGATTACAATCATGCTGGTGTAAAAAGGGTAGACAAAGAACCAGAAATGCCGGTAGAGAAGGTTGGCGGCCGCTTTCTGGTCCTGGGAAAGGCCGATCCCGCCGCCTGCCTTCTCCACCAGCGGGGCGGAAAGGATGGCCCCGCCGGGCACGTTCAGCATCCCTATGGCGGCGGGGAAAAGGGCCACCAGATACCTGTTGTCCGGAAACACCCGGGCCATGAGAGAATTGATCCGGTCCAGGGAGCCGTGGGCGGCCATAGCCCTTCCCAGCAGGTTGATTAGCAGGATAATGGCGATCAGTTCAAGGGTTGACCTGGAAAAAAAGGCAAAAAAGGCCGCATCGGCCCATGATTCCAAGCTTCTGAACCCGGCCAGCCCCACCGTTGTCCCGCCGGCCAGAAGGCACAAACCCAGGGGGACGCGCTTTTTTATTAAAATGATCATCAGCCCGAAGGCCGCCGCTGATCCCAGTAGCAACAACATGTTTTACTTCCCGCGCCGGATTGGTCGGGTTGACCCCGACCGGCTGGAGATATCCGCAGCCTGAACTAATATTTCTCCGGGAAACCCGGGATTCCTCTTTATCAACGGCCAGTCCGTCCAAGTTTCGGGCCGTTAGGTTGACATAACATGAAACGCCTTCTCCATTGGACTGCCAGTGGCTTGGTACTGTCGGCAAGGAAGAGCCTTTAGTTTCCTAACAAGGGGGGGAATAAAAAAGTCTGGGAGGCTGACTCGAATAAACGAGAGGCCCGGGCGTAGAGCCCGGGCCTTACCATTTCAGGGGACGGCGCGGGTCGGACCGCAGTCGGGAACATTCAACGGGCAACATCCTTTTTCCCTGTATCCAGGTGCAGGCCGCCGTTCCCGTCCCGCAGCACAACGGTGTCGCCGGGGTCGAGTTCTCCCCTGACCATCATCCGGCTCAGGGGAGTTTCAACCTCCTGTTGGATCAGGCGCTTGAGGGGCCGGGCCCCGTAGGCCGGGTCGTAGCCCCTGCCGGCCAGGTAGTTCAGGGCGCCGTCTTCCCATTCAAGCCTTAACCCGGCGCTGCTGCGAACGCGATCGGACAGCCTCTCCAGGAACAGCCCGGCGATCCGGCGCACCTGGGCCTGGTTGAGGGCGTGGAAGACCACGATTTCATCCACCCGGTTGAGGAATTCCGGCCGGAAGTGTCGGCGTAGGACGGCCAGGACGCTTGCCTTCATTACCTCGAAGTCCCCGCCGCGCTCCTGGTGAGCCAGTATTTCATGGCTGCCCAGGTTGGAGGTCATAATCACCACCGCGTTCCGGAAGCTCACCGTGCGCCCGTGCCCGTCGGTGAGCCGGCCGTCGTCCAGAAGCTGCAGCAGAACGTTGAATACGTCGGGGTGGGCCTTTTCAATTTCGTCCAGGAGGATCACCGAGTAGGGCTTGCGCCTGACGGCCTCGGTGAGCTGCCCGCCCTCCTCGTAGCCCACGTAGCCCGGGGGAGCCCCGATTAGCCTGGCCACGGTGTGCTTTTCCATGTACTCGGACATGTCCAGGCGGGTCATGTTGCGATCGTCGTCGAACAGCGCCTGGGCCAGGGCCCGGGCCAACTCGGTTTTGCCCACGCCGGTGGGGCCCAGGAAGATGAAGCTGCCGATGGGCCGGTTGGGGTCCTTGATCCCCGCCCGCGCCCGCAGCACCGCGTCGGCCACCGCCCGTACCGCTTCGTCCTGGCCGATGACCCGCTTATGCAGTTCCTCCTCCAGGTGGATGAGCTTTTCCTTTTCCCCTTCCATCAGCTTGCTTACCGGCACTCCGGTCCAGCGGCTGACCACCCGGGCGATGTCCTCCTCGTCCACCTCCTCCTTAAGCAGCATGTTGTGCTTCTGCTTGCTGGCCAGAAGTCCCTCCTCGGCCTTTAGGCGGCGCTCCAGGTCGTTCAGGCGCCCGTACTTGAGTTCGGCCAGGCGGTCCAAGTCGTAATCCCGCTCAGCCCTCTCGATTTCCTGGCGGGTTTCCTCGATTTCCCTCTTTAGCTGGCGCACCCTTGAGATGGCCTGCTTTTCCGCCTGCCACTGGGCTTTCATGGCGTCGGACTCGCTTCTGAGCCCGGTCAGCTGTTCCCTTATTTTTTTCAGACGCTCCCGGGATGCCTGGTCTTTTTCCTTATTCAGGGCGGCCTCCTCTATCTCCAGCTGCATGATGCGCCGGGTTATCTCGTCCAGTTCGCTGGGCATGCTGTCGATTTCGGTGCGCAGCCGGGCCGCCGCCTCGTCCATCAGATCGATGGCCTTGTCCGGCAGGAAGCGGTCATAAATGTAGCGGTCAGAAAGGGTGGCGGCGGCCACCAGGGCGCTGTCCTGGATGCGCACCCCGTGATGCACCTCGTATCGTTCCTTGAGTCCCCGCAAAATCGAGATGGTGTCCTCCACCGAGGGCGGGCTGACCGTCACCGGCTGGAAGCGCCTTTCCAGGGCGGCGTCCTTCTCCACGTGCTTCCGGTATTCGTCCAGGGTGGTGGCTCCGATGGTACGCAGTTCCCCCCGGGCCAGCATGGGCTTTAATATGTTGCCGGCGTCCACGGCCCCTTCGGCAGCCCCGGCCCCCACCACAGTGTGCAGCTCGTCGATGAAGAGAATGATTTTTCCCTGTGACTGCTGGACTTCTTTCAGGACCGCCTTCAGCCGCTCCTCGAACTCGCCCCGGTACTTGGCCCCGGCCACCAGGGAGCCCATGTCCAGGCCGATAATCCGCTTGTCCTTGAGCCCCTCGGGGACGTCCCGGGCCACTATGCGCCGGGCCAGGCCCTCCACGACGGCGGTCTTGCCCACGCCGGGCTCGCCGATTAGAACGGGGTTGTTTTTTGTCCGCCGGGAAAGGATCTCCATCACCCGCCGGATTTCGTTGTCCCGGCCGATGACCGGGTCCAGCCTGCCCTCGGCGGCCAGCCTGGTCAGGTCACGGCCGTAACGATCAAGCGCCTGGTAAGTGTCTTCGGGGTTTTCCCCGGTCACCCTCTGGCTTCCCCGGACCTGCCGCAGCGATCCGAGCAGGGTGTCCCGGGAAAGTCCGGTCTTCCTCAGGGCCTCCCGGGTCTCCGGTTCCCCTTCCTCCAGCAGGGCCAGCAGAAGGTGCTCCACGCTGACGTAGTCGTCCTTCATGTCCCGGGCTTCCCTTTCTGCCCGCGACAACACCCGGGCCAGCCCGGAACCAAGGTACAGGGGGCTTTCATACCCGGTTACCGAGGGTGTTTTCCTGATCAGTTCTTCAACCAATCCGGCAAGCATCCCGGGGTTAATCCCGGCATGTTCCAGGAGACGGGGGGTAATGCCCCCTTCCTGGGCCAGCAGCGCAGCCAGCAGGTGCTTGCCGTGCACTTCCTGGTGGTGTCTTTGGGCCGCCAGATTCTGTGCCGCGGCCAGGGCCTCCTTTGATTTTTGCGTGTAGCGGTTTATATCCATAAAAATTACTTCACACCCCTTTTCTCAAGGCGGCCAGTTGTCGGTAAAGCTCCTTTTCTTCGGCCGTCAGGCGATCCGGGAGGTCGATTTTGACCCGGACGTACTGGTCGCCCCGGCCCCCCTTACGGGGCATTCCCTTGCCCCGCAGGCGAAGGCGCTGCCCCGCCCTGGTTCCGGGGGGAACCTTCATTTTCACCGGCCCGTCCAGGGTGGGTACGGTGATCTGGTCGCCCAGGGCGGCCTGGTCGGGCCTTAAGACCAGCTCCGTTTCCAGGTCGGCACCATCCACTTTGAATACCGGGTGCGGCAGCAGGCGGACCTTGAGGTAGAGATCGCCGGGGGTACCTCCGTTGAGCCCCTCGCCGCCCTGGCCCTTCAGCCTGATCCGGCTGCCGTCGTGAACCCCGGGTGGGATTTTGACTGCCAGGGACTTCACGCCGCCGTACGCACCTGTACCGCCGCAGCGGCTGCAGAAAGATCCCCGGTCGATCCCGTCGCCGCCACACGCCGGGCATGTCTCCAGAGACGGAATCTGCAGCGTTTTTTCGGCGCCCCGGCAAGCCTCCTCCAGGGTTAAATCCAGCTCGCTTTCCACGTCCCGGCCGGGCACCGGTCTCCGGCGGACCCTCCGGGCTTTCCGGCCGAAGAGGTCCCCGGTCCCGAAGACGGCCTCAAAGAAGTCGCTGAAGCCGGTGGTTCCGGTGCCGGTGTAAAAGCCAAAGCCCTCCATGTCCGGGGGAGGCTGGAAGTCCTGGCCGGCCTGCCAGCCGGCCCCCAGGCGGTCGTACCTGGCCCTTTTTCCGGGGTCGCCCAAGACCTCGTAGGCCTCGTTGATCTGCTTGAACTTTTCCTCGGCCCTTTCCCTGTCCTTGCCGGTATGAAGGTCGGGATGCCACTGGCGGGCCAGCCTTCGGTAGGCGGCCTTGATCTCCTTTTCAGTGGCGTCCCGGCCGACCCCCAGTATTTCGTAATAGTCCTGATAGGTGACAGCCATAAGTCGTTCACCTGCCCTTGTGAGCCGCCCTCACGGCGGCCGGACGCGGAGGTTCCCCGCCGGGCCTATCACCCCGGAACGGTTCCCGGGCCGTGCGGCCCGGCGGGAAGCGGTCGTCATCTATATGACCGGACAGGGCTTCCCTGCCATGCATGTTTTTCCCCCCGCCGCGGCCCGGCGACTCTTTAAGGCCTTTCTTCAAACTCGGCGTCCACCACGTCGTCCCTTGGCGGCGGCGGGGGTCCGTACGGAGCGCCGGCATCGGCGCCTTCGGCCTGCCGGTAGGCCGCCTGGGACAGCGAGTAGGCCGC
Source organism: Desulfovirgula sp. (assembly GCA_020725625.1). Classification (GTDB taxonomy): domain Bacteria; phylum Bacillota; class Desulfotomaculia; order Desulfotomaculales; family Desulfocucumaceae; genus JAILZP01. The sequence goes on from DYET01000022.1 coordinate 6,656, forward strand.
CTGCTGCAGGTCGCTGCGCAGGGACCGGATGCGATCGATAGGAGCGTTTTCCTTAAGGGCGCTTTTAAGGTCGCTCAGCAACTGTTCTATGCGGGCCTTTTCATGCACCGGCACCTTATCCCCCAGGTCCCTGAGCTGCCGGTCGACCTGGTAGGCCAGGGAGTCGGCCTCGTTCCGGGCCTCCACTTCCTCTTTCCGCCTCCTGTCCTCGGCGGCGTGGACCTCTGCGTCACGCACCATGCGGTCGATTTCGGACTTGTCCAGGGCGGTGGACCCGCTGATGGTGATTGTCTGCTCCTTACCTGTGGCCTTGTCCCGGGCGCTGACCTTGAGTATGCCGTTGGCGTCGATGTCGAAGGTCACTTCGATTTGGGGCACGCCCCTGGGCGCCGGCGGGATGCCGTCCAGCTTGAACTGACCCAGGGAGCGGTTGTCCCGGGCCATTTCCCGCTCGCCCTGCAGCACGTGGATGTCCACGGCCGGCTGTTTGTCTTCGGCGGTGGTGAACACCTGGCTGCGCCGCACCGGGATGGTGGTGTTCCTTTCGATGATCCTGGACATTACCCCCCCCAGGGTTTCTACGCCCAGGGAGAGGGGAGTGACGTCCAGCAGCAGCACGTCCTTGACTTCCCCGGCCAGCACGCCGCCCTGGATGGCCGCGCCCACGGCCACTACCTCGTCGGGGTTGACCCCCTGGTGCGGATCCTTGCCGCCGGTTAGCTGCCGGACCAGGCTCTGCACCGCCGGGATGCGGGTGGAGCCGCCCACCAGGATGACCTCGTCAATGTCCCTCTCGGTCAGCTTGGCGTCGGCCAGGGCGGCCTTGACCGGTCCCCGGCAGCGCTCCACCAGATGGTGCGTGAGGTCGTCGAACTTGGCCCTGGTAAGCCTCATCTCCAGGTGCTTCGGCCCGGAGGCGTCGGCGGTGATAAAAGGAAGGCTAATCTGGGTTTCCAGGGTGGTGGAGAGCTCGATTTTGGCCTTTTCGGCGGCCTCGGTCAGGCGCTGCAGGGCCTGCTTGTCGTCGCGCAGGTCGATACCGTAGTCCTTTTTGAACTCCTCGGCCAGCCAGTCCACCACGGCCTTGTCGAAGTTGTCGCCGCCCAGGTGGGTGTCCCCGCTGGTGGCCTTGACCTCGAAAACGCCGTCGCCGACCTCAAGGATTGAAACGTCGAAGGTGCCGCCCCCCAGGTCGAAGACCAGGATGGTCTGGTTGGACTTTTTGTCCAGCCCGTAAGCCAGGGCGGCCGCCGTTGGCTCGTTGATGATGCGCAGGACGTTCAGTCCGGCGATTTTACCTGCGTCTTTGGTGGCCTGCCGCTGGGCGTCGTTGAAGTAGGCCGGAACGGTAATTACTGCGTCGGTAATCTTTTCGCCCAGGTACTTGGAGGCGTCGTCCACCAGCTTGCGCAGCACCATGGCCGAAATTTCCTCCGGCGCGTACAGCTTTCCGCGAATGTCGAAGCGGACCGCGTCATTGGGCCCGGACACCACTTTGTACGGCACCAGCTTGCGCTCCTCGGCCACCTCGGAATACCGGCGGCCGATAAAGCGTTTCACCGAGTAAAGGGTGTTTTCCGGGTTGAGCACCGACTGGCGCCTGGCCACCTGTCCCACCAGCCGCTCCCCGTCGGGCTTAAAGGCCACCACCGAGGGTGTTACCCGCGCCCCCTCGGCGTTGATGATAACGGTGGGTTTGCCGCCTTCCATTACGGCCACCACCGAGTTGGTGGTGCCCAGGTCTATTCCCACGGTTTTGCCCATATATGCGAACCCCCTTTGAAATGTTTTTAAAACCGTAATTATCCAATAGTATTTTCTTTCGACCGGGCCGTTTATATGCCTCTGGTCAGTCCCGTGCAGCCGCCCGGCGGCCGTCGCGTCGACTTCACGGGTGCTTGCCGGCCGGCACTGCCGGAACCTGACGTTTTTCCCTGCCTGCGGCTGGATGCTGCTGGATGTCCAGGTAACACCTCCTGTCGTTATCTGAAAATGACATTTGTTGACCTTAACATTGACCATCTTTGACTATAATATAAACAAAAAACCCTTCCATGTCAATATTATTATTTTCTTTGGTTGAAGCGCGTCATACAAAATGATCAAAATTCTCACGCAAAATGATCATCAGTTTTTACTTAATATAAAAAGTAGAGGTGCCCCAACCAAAAGGCTGGGGCAAAATAACTTTTGAAACAGTATGCAAAATATAACTTCCAGCTTTTTAGGCAGCGCTTATAGAGGTATCCTTGCGGCCGAATTTAAAGTTGCTGAAGATTTTCTTTTCTTGCGGCGCCGTCAAAAGGGATACGATGATCATTGTGGCCATGGAAGCCACTATGGCTACACCGCCCTCGGGATACTGAATTAACCAGGTTGTAAGTTTTAATTTATGCGCCAGGAACAGCCCGAACCAAAAGAACGGGCCCACGCAGCTCGACGCGATGGCGCCCGCCGTGGTAGCCCGCTTCCACCGTAACCCTAGCAGGAGTAACGGGCCTATTGTGGCGCCGAAACCGCCCCAGGCGGTGGCCCCGATTAAGCTTATGAGCTGGGGGGGGGGTTAAGTGACAATAATACCGAGATAACGGCGACTATCACCGAAAGAACCCGTGTGCCGAGCAGCTCTCCCTTTTCCGAAAGGTTTTTGCCCAGGCCCTTTTGCCAAATATCCCGCACCACCGCAGAGCTGGAAACGATGATGAACGAGTCGGCGGTTGACATGGTGGCTGCCAGCACTGCGACATAAATAAGACCCTGGGCAATGGGGCTGAAGTAATAGGCTACGAAGACCGGCAATGCGGTGTCGGGGTGAGTTAAGGGGGGAATGACTCCCTGGGTCACCAGTGCCTTGACTTGAAGGCCGGTATAGGCGCAAAGGCAGCCGATTATGTAAGAAAGCCCGGCGATTAAAAGTGACCATTTTAACCTTTGAATGCTTTTAACCGAATAGAAGCGAACGCTTATTTGAGGCTGACCTATGGTGGAAAACCAGTACATGAAAAACCA
>DYET01000149.1 GCA_020725625.1 Desulfovirgula sp.
GCCAGAAACCGTCCGGTGTAAAATTGCAGGTGGCTAACTGTTTCCGAAACTACTCAGGGATTTCAGTAATATTTTGACGGAGCGGCCCCCAATCCTGCAGCCGCCCCGGGAAAATATCGAAGCCCGGAATTTTTTCCCGGGCCGCATAAAAATTCCTGGCCCCGGGGGGAAATGGGCCGAAACCGGGGCGGTTTCCGTACGCCGGGCCCGGCGGGGAGGGGAAACCACGGTCCGTACGCCCGCCCGTACGAAGGTCCGTAACTGAAGGCAAGGCCATACGTACGGATCGGGTTGGTCCTTTTGTCTGAGGTGTCATGGTGGTGCAAGTTTCCCCATAAAATGGCTAAAACCCGGGAGTTATCCGGGTTTCAAAAAAACAAAACGTCAAATTGCCTTAAAGGGCGATTTGGGGTGTTTAACTTCAATCGATGTTGACCTGCCTGGGTTCCCACGACACCTTGCAAAGTATCTCGTTGCCTTTGTCGGTAATCAGCAGGGGGGCTTCCAGCCTGAAACCGCCCACACCGGGTACGTTCAGCTGAAAATAAGCCTCTTCCACCATGTTTGGCTGCAGGGTCATCTCGTTCCAGGGCGGTGTGGCCATTACGGGCGGGTAGAACTCGTCACCGGCTATGCCTATTCCGTGGCCGAAAATAGGTATGGCGTATTCCGCGTAGCCCCTGCCCGACAGAAACTGCATGACAGATCCAAAGACTTCTCCAAAGACCACCCCGGGCTGCATTTTATCTATCAGCAAATGGGCGGCTTCGGTGAAAACAGAGGCCAGTTCGGCCTGGGCCTTGTTTGGGGCGCCCATGATGAAGTTGGTGGCAAAATCGGAATAATAGAGGTTGTAGGTGCAGTGAAGATCCACAAAAACAGTTTCACCGGGCTGGATGATTTTCCTGGTGGCGGGCGTGCAACCGCAGGTCAGGTAGCCGGACCGGTACCCCGAGGCAATCTCCGTGCCGCCGCTGAAAGGCCAGTTCCATTCACTCCCCGCCACCCGCATGGCCCGTTCCCCAATCCCGGCCACGGCGGCCTCGGTCATCCCTACCTGTATCCCGGCGATTACCGCCCGGTGACCGGCGTCGGCAATGGCCGCCGCCTGTCTCATGTACACGATTTCAATGGGCTCCTTGATCTTGCAGATCTCCTCGATGATATTGCAGGCGTCGACAAAGACGGCGTCGGGAAGCAGGCGCTTCAAGGCTTCCATTTCACCAGCGGTTATGTAACCGGTGGTTACCCGGGGGCTGATCCCCGACTCAATCCCCAGTCTGGCGTTCTCAAGCCCGGCCTGGCGGACAAATCTGTCCACCTGCTCCGGCCAGCTCATTCCGGGAAAAGGCGCCCAGCCATAGACCGGCATCCAGGATTCCAGGGCAATACGGTTGGATTCAAGGGCGGAGGGCAGGAGGGCCGGATCTCCCTTCAGAGGGAAAAAAAGAGCGCTCCGGTACGGCACGAAGGCGCCGCTGAGGTAGGATACGCTCTGCAACCTGGTCAGTATGAGGGCGGATATACCCTGCCGTTCCATGGCCTCCCTTACTTTTTCAACCCGTTTGGCATAGTTTACTACACCCAGTGTCATCGGCTTGGCCTCCTTCCTATTGAACAGGCAGTATCACAAGGATCGGTTCCGGACAAATCATTAAGACCTAACTGCGGCGCAAAAGATTCATAATTCTCGCGGCCCTTTCCGCGGCATCCGCCAGCAGGCCCGCACCCCTCTCAACAGCTTCCTCCAGGCTCATGGGCCGCGGCATGATGCTCATTATGGCGTCTATCCCCTCCTCTCTGACTTTCTCGGCGCCGGGGCCAATGGACCCGACAATGGCCAAAACGGGCAAGTTGTATTTTTTTGCCAGGCGGGCCACGGCCACCGGAACTTTTCCGTAAATACTCTGGCTGTTTATCTCTCCTTCCCCGGTAATCACCAGGTCTGCTCCTCGGGCCAGGAGTTCTTCGAACTTCAGTATATCGAAAACCAAATCAATGCCCCGGCAGAGCCTGCCCCCCAGGAAGGCCACCAGTCCCCCGCCGAGGCCGCCGGCAGCGCCGGACCCCGGAAGGTGGCGAATTTCTGTTCCGATATCCCGCTTGATCACCTCCGTCAGCCGTTCAAGGGCCCGGTCCAGGAGGGGCAGCATGTCCGGCGCCGCTCCTTTCTGTGGGCCGTAGACATAAGCGGCGCCGCTGGGCCCGCATAAAGGGTTGTCCACATCGCACGCCACCAAAATTTCGGTGTCACGGAGACCGGGATGAATATTCGCCGGGTCTATCCGTTCAAGTCCAAGCAATCCTGCGGCTCCCCCGGTTATCTCTTTACCCCCGGCGTTAAGGAGCTTAATTCCCAATGCCTGGGCCATCCCGGCGCCGCCGTCGTTAGTGGCGCTTCCTCCTATACCCACGATCAGCCGGCGGTAGCCTTTATCCACAACAGTCCTGATGAGTTCTCCAGTGCCGAAGGTGGTGGTCAAAAGCGGGTTGCGCCGTTCCGGCGGCACCAGCCCGAGACCCGAGGCCGACGCCATTTCTATTACTACCGTTTTCCCGTCCCCAAGTAAGCCGTAGCTGGCCTCCACCGGATCACCAAGGGGCCCGGTCACCTCCTGCGCCATGATCCTTCCGTCGGTGGCCGACACCAAGGTGTCGACCAGGCCTTCACCGCCGTCGGACAGTGGGACCTGAACCACTTCGGTTTCAGGAGAAACCTGTTTGATCCCGGATGCTATATGTCTGGCCACTGCCGCGGCGTCCAGGCTTTCCTTAAAGGAATCCGGAGCTACAATTATACGCCGCATGTTTTCACCTTTAAAAAACTGCAGACTTAACCCTGTTGTGACCGGCCGGTCAGTGTTTCTTTTGTTATTTCTGATTTAAAAGAAAATTTCCCCTGTCTTTTCAGCACATAAAAAAAATACACAGGCCCACCTCCCTGTGCAAATTGCACAACGTTAACCCAATTTCCAACAGAGAAGCGCGGTGTACAGGACTGCGGCCTGATGAAAATCAGTCGCATCGAGACCAGTTATGTCCCTTATCCTTGCCATCCTCAGCCGCAGGGTGTTCCTGTGGATAAACAGGTCCTTGGCGGCAGCCGCGGCGTTCAGGTGGTTGGCGAAAAAGGCCTCCAGGGTTTTCAGCAACTCTGGTAAATAACCGCCGGTATCCACCAGTTTTTGCAGGGTTTGGGCGGCGTAGGCCCTCCGCACACCGGGCGGCAGGGTATCCAGCAGGCCCTCCAGCATCAGGTCGCCAATGTGGTAGATGTGTGTGGAACTGTTCCGCAATCGGCCCAGCTTGATGGCCGCCAGGCCCTCGTGAAAGGAAAGGCGCAGGCCCTCGATATTTTCATGGTAGTTGCCGATCCCGACTATCATCTTGAGGTTTACCTCTTCCCACACCCGTTTCTGCAGGGTCCCGGCCAACCGGAAAAGACCCCTTTTGCGCGACTTCTCGTCCTGCTGCGGGTTGATGTTTTTAAAGACCACAATTTTGTTCTCGCCGACAAAACTTGTAATATCCGTTGGACCGGTGACGCTTCGGACAACCCCGGTCACTTTCGTCAGCAACCGGCGGAGATATAATTCGCCGTCCGTTCCCCCGCCCTTTAGTATGTACTTTTTTGCCGTGTCCCCGAAGCGGTGAATGTCCAAAACCAGCGCAACCCTGGGCAAATCCAGGCGGAAGCCCAGGGTATAGGCTCTCAAGGAGAATAGCTCCGTGTTGTGTCCGAATCTGCCGGATATCAGGTCCTGTACCAGGTTTTCCCTTGCCTGGGCCTCCATCTGGATCTGCTCTTTAAACAGCGCCTGCTCCAGCATTAATTCCACCGTTATCCTTACCAGTTCCCCGTAATTCCAGACTTCGGCCGGGTCCCCGGTAATACCGACCACGCCCACCACTTCGCCGTTAAGGCTAATGGGCAGGTTTATTCCCGGACGTACGCCGGCCATGGTCACCGCCTCGTTTTTCCCTATTTCTATAACCTGCCGCATTTTTACGGCCTTTAACGCCCCTTCGTGAAAAGTGCCCACCCGCGAGCTGTCGCCGCTGGCCAGAATAATCCCGTCGGTACCCATAATGTTGATATTCTTTCCTAAAACGGCCATTGTCCGCCCCACAATGGTTTTGGCCAAATCCTTGCTAAGCACTCCGCCCGGTCACCCCCGTCAGCTTTTATAATATTATACACCGCGATCTCAATGACTCCCTGTGGCTGAATGACTTCTGTCAGGTGGCTGCGTTACCGCTACCGGATTAAGGGACCAGTCCATGACGGCCTCACTGTTAAGGAGACCGCTAATCATTTCGGTGTTAGTACCCATGTGGTCTATTATTGGCTTTACCATGGCCTGTTAAAAGGGACCAAGTTTGCACCGGGCTGGCCGTGGATTATCTCGATTGACGATGTCACCGAGAAAACCTTATCCGACTGGGTAAGAAAATCAAAGCGTATTTTAAATTTTCAATGTTCAAAAGGGTAAGGCCAAACCCCTGTTTTTACAATCTTTTCTTTAAGTAACCATTACATTCCAAAACCTGTTTGAGGAGGGTGCAGTATGAATAAACCGTGGGTATGCCTAACGGGCGCAGTTTGCCGTTTTTCTTGGGTATATATTGACGGCGCACTGCTGTCGGTTTGTATGTCTTGGCTCTGAGCCTTTGCAGTACGTCTGCTATCTTCTCTTCCTCATTTTCCTTGAAGCTTTCGATGGTTTCACCATCTATGCCTCCGGCACCACCGTTTTCCTCAACCTTCCGCCATGCTGCCGTGAGTTTCCGGTCGAATAGAATTTGTCCATAAATGCTATGCCACTTGAGTTTGAGTTCCTTGTTCAATGTCTTATTCCTTACCTTTCCCGTGTTCTTCCGGTTCGTTTCTACCGCAGTAACGTCTCCGTTTGCATTACCCGAGAGTCCGGCAGGAGCCACACAGGTCGGCCCCCTTCCGTTCAGTTGCAGTTTGGTCTGCAGCTTACTTCCGTACTATGAGGCCGTCTGACTTCTCCAACCGTGGCGGCAGCTTCGGCATAGCCTTATATGCCTCCACCCTTTGCAGGCTTGGTTGGAGATCTCACAGGGTCATCTCACCTTCCTTCTTGACATACCAAACACCATCACTTGACAAGCTACCTCCTACCCGGCTGGCTCATTTGAGTAGGTGTCACCTTTTTCGGTGGGCTTCCCGTTTTCACCGCACAGTCGCCAACTTGCCCAGCCGCCGTGTTTCACGCTTTCGCATTTCGGTCTGCCAAGCCGCTTATGGGCCTCTCGGCTTCCACGTCTCCTTCAGACAGCACCTCACGATGCTGCCCTAGACTAAGCTTCCTGGTTCGCGCCAGCACTCCCAGGGGAGGACTTTCACCTCCGTGAATCCTCATGCTTCCAGACTCCCGGCTCGTTTTTACTGCTGTAACGTCACCGCTGTCTTTATCACATAAGTTTGTCCCATTCTATTAATAGGACAGGTGCGACTGCCTGTCGCACAGTAAAGGCCGCCCCCCAGGGGGGCGGCCCGGACCTGTAATTCCGGCATATATATTTATTTTTTCAGCCAGGGCATCATTGATCTCAGTTCGGCACCCACCTTTTCTATCAGGTGGTTCCTGTCCCTTTCCGCCAGGGCGCTGTAATGAGGCCGGTTGACCTGGTTCTCCAGCATCCATTCCTTGGCAAAGGAACCGTTCCTGACTTCCTCCAGGATCTTCTTCATTTCAGCCTTGACCCTGTCGTCGATCACCCTGGGGCCTCTGGTATAGTCGCCGTACTCGGCGGTGTTGCTGACCGAGTAGCGCATCAACCCCAGGCCGCCCTCGTAAATGAGGTCCACAATCAGCTTCATTTCGTGGAGACATTCGAAGTAGGCGATTTCCGGCTGGTAGCCGGCCTCCACCAGGATATCGAAGCCGGCCTTGATCAGGGAGGTGACCCCTCCGCAAAGAACCGCCTGCTCCCCGAAGAGGTCGGTCTCGGTTTCTTCCCTGAAGGTGGTCTCAAGGACGCCGGCCCGGGTGCAGCCGATACCCTTGGCGTAGGCCAGGGCCAGCCGGTACGCGTTTCCGGTGGCGTCCCGGTGCACGGCCAGCAGCGCCGGGACGCCCTTGCCCTCAACGTACATGCGCCGGAGCAGGTGTCCGGGGCTCTTTGGGGCCACCATGAACACGTCCACGCCGGAGGGCGGGACCACCTGGTGGTAGACGATGTTGAAGCCGTGCGAGAAAACCAGGGCGTTCCCGGCCTTGAGATGAGGCTCTATTTCCTCCCGGTACACCGCCCCCTGCTTTTCGTCGGGCAGAAGGACCTGCACAAGGTCGGCCGCGGCCGCAGCTTCCGAAACAGTCATCACCTTCAGGCCGTCTTTTTCGGCCACGGCCCAGGATTTGCTCTCCCGGCGCAGGCCCACCACCACATCCAGGCCGCTTTCCTTCAGGTTCTGCGCCTGGGCGTGACCCTGGCTGCCATATCCGATAACGGCAATTGTCTTGCCTTTCAGGATGCTCAGGTCGGCATCGCTGTCGTAATAAATTTTAGGCACTGTCGATATCCCCCTTACCATCTTACTATTTGTTCTATATTCTCCCCGGCGGGGGCGTTTCCTCCCGGAAAACAGCAAAGGTTGCCGCGATATTTTATTCAAGCACCGGGCGGAGATCTGATTGACCTTTTCCCGGGCCGGGCGGTGGATAAAAACGTTATTAATAAATAATTGATTATATGTAAAGGTGGTCCGGGTCTATCCTTTTCCTCAGCAGTTCCAGCACGCCGGCGTCGGGAGGATCGGCCTCCACCGCCCTGGAAACGTCAATGGGAAATCCGGTCTGGTCGGCTATCTCCGCCGGTGATACGCCCGGGTAATACTCGCTCACATACATGCGCCTGTTCTCCCGGTCAAAACGCATCACCCCCAGGGTGGTCACCACCACCACGGGTCCCTTGTTTTCGGGCAGACCCGCCCTCTTCCGGCCCTCCGGCCCGTCCAGCCAACCCGGGCTGGTCACGTAGTCCACCTTCTCGACAAAGCGCCTTCTCTCGTGCCGCATGACGATCACCGTGTTGACATTGGTGGCGATGCCGTTGGCCCCCCCGCTGCCGGTGAACCTGGTGGCGGGGCGATGATAGTCCCCGATGCAGGTAGAGTTGAGGTTGCCGTGGGGATCGATTTGGGCGCCCCCCAGAAAGCCCAGGTCGACCTTTTCCGGCATCCGCATGATAAACCCGCAGTAGCGGTAACGGGGCCACCAGGCCGAGGCGCGGTATGCGAAGCGGGTATCGGAAACGCTGGTGGGCAATTGGTCCATCTGACCGTCGATGATGCCGGTCTCGGAAATAATGACGGAGTTGGGTGCCCAGGCCAGTTTCGCCAGGGTAGCCCCGATCAGGGGCAGCCCGGTGCCGGCGATACAAACCATCCCGTCTTTAATCTGCCGGGCCAGGGCCACCGCCATCATTTCCCGCCTGGTGTACATGATTTCCTGTGCCTGTTTTGATTTCATGATTCGCCATTTCCCCTCGCCAGATTCTCAACATAGTTCTTTTCCCCCACTTTAAGCCGCCCCAGCCGGTCCGGGCCGATTTTTGAGATGTACTCGCCGTGGTCCTTAAGGGAGTATACGTATTCATCCAGAAACCGGCCGTAAAGCTCGTCGTCCCGGCAGGCCCGATCGTACAGGTGCATCATTTCCGGGTCGTAATCGTAATGGTTGACGCACTGTGACGGGTGCGCCCCGAAGGGAAGGTGCACGCAGGCAGACGGGATGATGAACGGTATCTGGTTTAGCCAGGGCTCCCTGCGCAGTTCTTCAGGGTCCACCAGTTCCTCGCAGCTGACGATGACGTGCCTGGCGGCCATGGCCAGGTCAACGTCCACAAAGGCGGGCCCTTCGATGCGGACCGTGCCGTCATGGGCCGCCTTCTGGACGTGGATGAGGGCCACGTCAATCCTTGGGGCAGGCAGGTAAACAAGCTTTTCCCCGGGGTTGAAGGGGTTTTCCCGGATCAGGAGCTTGGCCGGGGGAAGTTTGGGATCCTGCCGGTATTTTTCCGCCGGGATCCCCCAGCGCCTCTCCAGGTCGGATTCCACCAGCAGGCCCCGCACCGCGATAAAGGGCAGCCCCAGGGCGGCGGCGTGAAAGCGCAGGGGCTGAACATCAAGGCTGTAGTCCTCGAATTCCAGCTCACCACGCTCGACGGCCCTCCTGAAGCGGCGGCCGATGTTGCCGAAGGCCCCGTTGGAAATATAGGCGTTGACCATCAGCTTAACGCAGCCGGCCCCGATGAGCAGGTCGGTCTCCCCCCCTGCGCCGCTGCCCTCTATGTACAGCTCCCTTCTCCCCTGCCGGATGATTTCCCGCACCAGGGCATAGGGCTTCCGGTTGGTGGTAAAACCCCCGATGGCGACGGTGTCGCCGTCACGCACAAAATTTTCAATGGCTTCTTTACAGGTCATTATCCGACTAATCAACCTATCCCCCTCCGTCAAAGAATTTGCCTGCGGGCCGCGGCCGCCCTGATGATCCGGGTGCGCCCGGTGCAGCCGGGCTGTACCCCATTTTCCTTGACAGCCTGCCGGCGGCGGCCTTAACCTGGTTTACCAGTTCCGGCTTTCTTTCCTCGGAAAAGCGCATGGCCAGGACAATAACCCCAATTGACGCGATTACCGATCCGGTGTAATCGCGTACCGGGGCAGCCACGCCGACGGCATGCTCAAGGTATTCACAAAAGGAAACGGCATAGCCGTCCCTTCTTATCGTCTCTATCTCCCTTAACAGGACGTCCGGCCGGGTGATGGTGTTTTCAGTGAATTTCACCAGGCCCCGGTCAATGTACCTGCGAATCCAGTCGTCATCCTTGAAGGCCAGGATGGCTTTCCTGGACGCCCCGCAGTGAAGCGGCACCTGACTGCCGAAGGTTTCCAAAACCTTAATCGGGTACGGCCCCTCCACCCGCTCAATAAATATGCCCAGATTTCCCTGGTCCACCGTCAGGTAGGAGTCTTCCCTGGTTTGTTCGGTCAGGTCCTGTAAAACAGGCATGGCGGTATTCCTGAGGTCCATCCACCCCCTGGCCTGCATCCCCATTACAAGAAGCTGGGGCCCCAGGCGGTAGTTCTGGGTGGCCGGGTCCTGATCCAGAATGTCAAATTCCTTGAATGTCTGCAAAAGCCGGTGGACCGTGCTCGGCGGGAGCTTTGAAAGCCTTGCCAGGTCCCTGATGGGCAGGCCGTTGCGCCCGGCTTTCTCGGAAATTATAAGCAGTATCGATAAGGCTTTACGCAGGCTGTTCGACATTTTATTTGTCCCGTATAATGGAATGTATTTTATATTATGAAATAATTCTTTCTCCTTTTAAATTTTCCTCTTAATATATAAAGAATTTTTGATCTAAATACTCTTCAAATGAAAAACCCCTGATGAACGGGGTTTTTAAAAAAGTCCAGTTATTATCTTCTATAAAAACAGCCACCCCGTCAGCCGGCCAACCCCTTTTCATTGAGGTAGTCGGCCAGGAGCTTGGCGGTGCCCCCGGTGATTTTCAGGCAGTTCCGAAGGTGTTCTTTTGTATCGAAGGGGTGCGGGTTGAGGCTCCGGCAGCAGGTAGATCCGAAATTCGCCTCAAAGCGGTCGTGAAAATCCCTGGCCAGGGTGTAGGCCGGGTCCCTGCTTTCCTCGGCGCTTGTCCTTCCCCTCAGCAGCCCCAGTACTACGGCCGAACCGGTCAGGGCGCCGCATGCGCAGCCGGCATGGCCCAGGCCTCCCCCAAAACCGGTCAAGGCGCGGACCATTTCCCCGGGCACGTCCATCCCCAGCCAGTCCCTGAAGGCCAGGAAGATCGACTCCGCACAATTGTAGCCGCTCTTAAAATAATCTCCGGCCCTGTTCCGGGCCTCAATCGGGTCCTTTGCCATGTGTCTACACCTCCCTTGTACTTTCACCAGGCCCGGCAGGTTCCGGCCCCAGGCTTTCATTTTCCCCTACCTGTTAACCTTCAGCTTATTTACCGCCCTTTCCAGCCCCTCCACCGTCAGCTCGAACATGGGAAAAATCCCCCTGATAATCCCGATTGTGTCATAGGACCTCTCCCCCGCCGGCGGCCACATGTACTCGGGGATGGGATTCAGCCACACCGAATGGGTGAAGTGAACGGCAAGCCTTCTCAGCCAGGCCTCGCCCGGCTCGTCGTTTTCAACCCCCCAGTCCAGGGCCCCGCCCACCATCAGGAGTTCGCTGGGGGCCATGCTGGCGTCCCCCACCAGGATCAGGCGGTAGGTAGAGTCCAGTTCCCGGAGAACGTCCAGGGTCCTGACGGAGTTTTTGACCAGGCAGAAGGGGTCGTTGAACAGCCGGTCGTAAATGCAGTTGTGAAAATAATAAAATTTTATGTCCTTGAAGTGGTTGACCTTGGAGGCAGCCTGGAAAAGCTGGCTGCACAGCTTGGCATAGGGATTCATGGACCCCCCCGAGTCCATCATCAGAACCACCTTGACGGTGTTCTTCCGGGGCCGGTCCCAGACCAATTCCAGCATTCCCCCCTTGCGGCAGGTGGCGTCTATGGTTTTGTCCACGTTCAGCACGTCCGGCGGTTTTTCCTCGTTCCTGCTCAGCTGCCTGAGCTTGCGCAGGGCCACCTCGAACTGCCTGGTGTTCAGGGTGTCGTCATTGCGGAAGTCCCTGTACCTTCTCTCCGCCGCCACCTTTACGGCCGACCGGTTGCCGGACTGGCCGCCGATGCGCAGGCCTGCGGGATGATAACCCGAGTGCCCGAAGGGGGAGGTGCCCCCGGTGCCTATCCAGCGGGAACCCCCGTGGTGCTCCTCCTTTTGTTCGGCCAGCCTCTCCTCCAGCTGCCTCTTCAACTCCTCCAGGCTCCAGTCAGAGAAGGGGAGTCTGCCGGCCGGGTCCACCTTCAGCGGGGGAAGGGCGTTCTGCAGCCACCTGGCCACCTGGCCGGCCAAGTTTTCCGAGGTCTCGATGCCGTCGAAGTAGCGCCTGAAAGCCAGGTCGAAGCGGTCGTAATAGGCCTCGCTCTTGACCAGCACCGCCCTGGCCAGGTAGTAGAACCCCGACAGGCTCCCCCCGGCCAGTCCCCGGTCCAGGGCCTCCATCAGGGTCATCCACTCGGTGGGGGTCACCGGGACCTTTTCATCCCGCAGGGTGTAGAAAAAACCGGTAAACATCTCTTAACCTCACAGGTAAGTTTCAAAGGAGAATATTTGACCCTTACATTAACAAGCATTAACAAGCATTTTTTCTCCTGTCTACTGTCTCCTGTCTCCTGACCCTAATTCCTATCCCTTAAGTCCTAAGGCCCGATCTAACATTCCCCGCCCAGACGGTCTGGCGCTGCACGCCGCCGGGAGAGTGGATCCTTCTCAACACCTGGTCGAAGTCCTGGTTCTTTTTCAAAAGGACACCCAGGAAGGGGATTTCGGCAACCACCCGGTCCGGGTGAATGCCCCCCACCACCAGGGCCTGCACCCAGTCCAGCAGTTCGCTGGTGCTGGGCTTTTTCAAGAGGCCGGGAAGGGACCGGATCCAGTAGAAGGCCTTCAGGGCCTCGGCCAGCAGTTTGGACTCCAGGTCCGGAAAGTGAACCCTGACGATGTTGCCCATCATCTCCTCGTCCGGGAAGGAGATGTAGTGAAAGATGCACCGGCGCAGGAAGGCGTCCGGAAGCTCTTTTTCGGCGTTGCTGGTGATCACCACCACCGGCCTGTGCCTGGCGGTGACGGTCTCCCCGGTTTCGGGAATGTAAAAATTCATGATGTCAAGCTCCCACAGGAGGTCGTTGGGAAATTCCAGGTCGGCCTTGTCGATTTCGTCAATCAAGAGCACCGTCTGGCGGTCCGAGACAAAGGCCTCCCCCAGCCTGCCCAGCTTTATGTACTGCTTGATATCGGACACGTCACGGTCGCCGAACTGGCTGTCGTATAACCTCTGGACGGTGTCGTACACGTAAAGCCCCTCCTGGGCCTTGGTGGTCGATTTGATGTTCCAGATGATCAAGGGCATCTTGAGCCCGTCGGCGATGCTCTTTGCCAGCATGGTTTTCCCCGTTCCCGGCTCCCCCTTGATCAACAGCGGCCTGCCCAGGGCGATGGAGATGTTGACGGCATTGCGCAAATCTTCAGACACCAGGTAGTCCGCCGTGCCGCTGTAAATGTTGCCTGTCATTGTCTTTCCTCCACATAATAATTCTTCTAAAAGTATAACACAAATAATTGCCGCGTCACCCAAAAAATTAACGCTGCTTGTTCATTCCCGGGCCTCTGCCACGGTTTTTGCCGAACCCCGGGAATGGGGAAAAAGCCCGCCTGCCGGGGGCAGCCGGCCTTGCCGGAAAAACAAGGGGCTGCCCCAAACCGGAATTTGGGGCAGCCATCCTTGCAAAGCCCTTTTAGTGCATGAAGAACGAGTGGGCGGCGTTGTTTACCACCTCGGCCACCGGTCCGGGGTAGATGCCCAGGAAAAGCGTCACCGCCATGGCCACCACCAGCGTCACGGTGACCGGTGCGCTGACCGCGATGGGGGTGCTGTCCAGGGGATCGTTCCGGTACATCACCAGGGCCACCCTCAGGTAGTAGTACACCGACACCATGCTCATGATCAGGCCGATGAAGGCCAGCCACAGGTAGTTTTCAACTATGGTCATGAACAGGTAGAACTTGCCCACGAACCCGGCCAGAGGCGGAATGCCGGCCATGGACAGCATGGCCACCACCATCACCGCGGCCATTAGCGGGGAGCGCTGGGCCAGGCCGGCGTAGTCCTTGATTTCGTCGCTGCCGGTGACGTTGTAAAAGTGGGAGGCCACGGTAAAGGCCCCCACGGTGGCGAACACGTACAGGAAGGCATAGAACAGCACGCCCTTGACCCCGTCCTGGGAGGCGGTAACCAGTCCCACCAGGATGTACCCGGCCTGGGCGATGCTGGAGTACGCCAGAAGCCTCTTGATGTTTGTCTGCGGAATAGCCACCAGGTTGCCCACGATGATGGTCACGGCCGCCAGGATGGCCAGCAGCAGCTCCCAGTTCAGCGATATCCCGAACATACCCACCACGAATATCCTGATCAGGATGGCGAAGGACGCGGCCTTGGAACCTACCGCCAGGAAGGCCGTGATGGGAGTGGGGGCGCCTTCGTAAATATCGGGCGACCACATGTGGAAGGGCACCGCCGAGATCTTGAAGCCCAGGCCGGCCACCAGCATGACCACGCCCAGCATGAGCAGCGGCAGGGGCGCCCGCATAGCCAGGATTTTGCCCACCTCGGAGATGACCACGGTTCCGGTGATGCCGTAAACCAGGCTCAAGCCGTAGAGCAGCACCGCCGAGGACATCCCGGCCAGCAGCACGTACTTCATGCCCGATTCCAGGGACTTTGCCTCCAGGCGCCGGAAGCAGACCAGGATGATGAAGGAGATGGTCATCAGCTCCAGGCCCAGGTACATGGTCATGAAGTCGTTGGCCGAGGACATGACCATCATGCCCAGGGTGGCGAAGATAAGGATGCTGTAGTACTCGCTTTGGCCGCCCAGGTGCCTGTCGACATAGCGCATGGACCCCAGGACCACCAGGAAGGCGGCCAGCAGGAAGGTTATCTTGAAAAACTGGGAGAACTGGTCCACGACGTACAGGTTTCCGTAAAGGTTGCCGCCGTTGTTCCAGCCGGCCAGCACCAGGCCGGTGACCCCCAGCAGGGCCAGGGCGGCAAACCAGCCCAGGCCGTGGCGGGACCCGCGGGGGATGATCAGGCCGAAAATCAGGACCATCAGCCCCAGCACCGCCATGGCGAGTTCAGGAACAATCAGAGAAAGGTCCGGAATCATTTAAACACCCCCCCTAACTTGACGGCGCTTTCTACGTGGGTCATAAGCGTGGCTGCACCGCTGTTGACCATGTCAAACAGCAGGGAGGGCAGGATACCCCCCACCACCAGGACGGTGCCGAGCACCACCAGCGGCACCATCTCGGGGCCGCGGATGTCTTCCAGGTGGTCGTATTCTTCCCGGGGCGGGCCGAACAGGGTGTTGGCGCCGGCCCGCAGGGCGTACAGGGCGGTCAGGATGATCCCGGCGATACCGATGACGGCCAGGCCGCCGTACACCTTGAAGGAGGCCACGAAGATGGTAAACTCCGGTATGAAGCTGATCAGGCCCGGCAGGCCGAGGGAGGCCAGGGCCGCCAGCATAAAGGCCACGGCCAGCCGGGGCACCTGCCTGGCCAGCCCGCCCAGGTCCGGAATCCAGCGGGTATGTGTCTTCTCGTAGATGAAGCCGACGGTGGAGAAAAACAGGGCCGCCATCACGCCGTGGGCGAACATGTTGGCCACCGCCCCGTTGATGCCGATAACGCTGAAGGAACCGATGGCCAGCATGACATACCCCATGTGCGACACCGAGGAATAACCCACGATGTACTTGAGGTCCTTCTGGGCCAGGGCGGCAAAGGCCGCGTAGGTGACCCCGGCCACCCCCAGGACGGCCATGTAGGGCGCCCAGAACTTCGCCCCCACCGGCAGCATGTACAGGGCTATCTTGACCAGGCCGTACCCCCCGATCTTTTTCAGCACGCCGGCGTGAATCATGGACACTGCCGTGGGGGCGCCGGCGTAGCCGTCGGGTGACCAGGAGTGGAACGGCCACATGGAAACCAGGGATCCGAAGCCGAACAGCATCAGGGCGAACAGCCAGGTCTGGTCGAAGGCGCTGAGCTGCTTCCCGGCCTCGGCCAGGGCGGTGAAGCTCATGTTGGGCTGTCCCAGAACGCCTGCGGCCTTCACGAAGAAGGCGATGACGCCCACCAGGAGGAACGCCGACCCGATCAGAAGGTAGATGGTCAGCTTCATGCCGGCGTATTCCTTGGTCACCCGCTTGGAGCTCCCCCAGATGATTACCAGGATATAGATGGGGATGACCACCACTTCGTAGAACAGCAGGAAGATGAACAGGTCGTGGGCCACGAAGGTCCCCATCACGCCGGTGATGAGCAGGCAGAGCAGGATGAAGAACTCCCGCGGCCGGTTGTCCACGTTCCAGGAGGCGAAGACCGCCGAAAAGCCGATCAGGTTGGTCAAAAGCAGCATGGGCAGGCTAATGCCGTCCACCGCCAGGAACCAGTTCACTCCCAGGTCCCTGATCCAGGGTATCTTCTCGGCGAACTGCAGGCCGCCCAGGGCGGTGTCGTACGAAAAGTACACGTACAGGGACAGGGCCATGGAGACGAAGGTGCCCACCGCCGCGATGCACTTGATCAGCTTGCTCTCGTTGCGGGGAATGAAGGTCATGATCAGGGCGGCGGCCACCGGCGCCAGAAGGATCGTCGTCAGTACGGGGAAACCGTTCATTCTACTTTACACCTCCCGTCAGGCCGGCTGCGGTGGAGGGATCGGTAAAGGCCAGCACCACGGCCACCGCCAGCACCCCCAGGAAAAACACCAGGGCGTAGTTCTGCAGCCGCCCGGTCTGGGTAACCCGCAGTCCCTCGCCGGAGAGCCTGGTAATGGCGGCGATGCCGTTGACGAAGACGCCGTCCACCACGTAAATGTCAAACAGGTAAAACAGCCTGGCCGCGCCGTCGATAAAGGTGTGGTTGAACCACAGGTAAATCTCGTCGATATAGTACTTGTTGTACGAAACCGTCCAGAAGAACCTGTACCTCTCGGCCAGGGCGTGGGCCTTGGCCCTGGTCTTGTCGGCGCAGTACAGGTTGTAGGCCAGGTAGATGCCGGCCAGCGCCAGAACTACCGAACCGATCATGATCAGGTAGTTGGGATCGGCGTGGTGCGGGTGTCCGAAGAAAATCCACTCCTGCCAGAAGGGCGCCCAGGGGGTGCCCACCAGGCCGCCGACGGCCGACAGGACGGCCAGGGCAATCAGGGGCAGGGTCATGTTCAGCGGGGACTCGTGGGGATGATTTTCCGGCTTTTCATCGCCGAACAGGGCCAGGAAAATCAGCCTCCACATGTAGAAGGCGGTCATGAAGGCGGTCAGCGCGGCCATGCCGAACAGCACGTAGTGGCCGGTATCGAAGGCCGCCAGCAGTATTTCATCCTTGCTCCAGAACCCGGCGAAGGGCGGCACCCCGGCGATGGCCAGTCCGCCCACCACGAAGGTCCAGCCGGTGATGGGCATCTTCTTGATCAGCCCGCCCATCTCCCACACGTCGGCCTTGTGGTGCAGGGCGTGCAGCACCGAACCGGCGCAGAGGAACATCAGGGCCTTGAAGAAGGCGTGGGTCCACAGGTGGAACATGGAGGCGGTGAGGCTGCCCAGGCCCAGGGCGAGCATCATGTAGCCGATCTGGCTGACCGTGGAGTAGGCCAGGATCCTCTTGATCTCGCGCTGGGTGATGGCGATGGAGGCCGCGAACAGCGCCGTGAAGCCTCCCGTCACGGCCACCAGCTCCATGGCCGTGGGGACCTCGTGGAACAGGAACAGGGTGCGGCCGACCAGGTAAACACCGGCCACCACCATGGTTGCAGCGTGAATCAGGGCGCTGACCGGAGTGGGGCCCTCCATGGCGTCCGGCAACCACACGTGCAGCGGAAACTGGCCGGACTTGCCGATGGGCCCGGCGAACACCAGCAGTGCGATCAGGGTCAGAATGCCCATGGTGGTGTACTGTTCGAAGTGGCTGATTTTTTCCGCCAGCTCGGTCAGGTTCAGGGTGCCGAAAACGATTTGCAGGGAGAGCAGGCCCAGCAGCAGCCCGAAGTCGGCCACCCGGCAGGTGATAAAGGCCTTCTTGGCCGCCTCCCGGGCCGATATCTTATGGGAATAGAAACCGATCAACAGGTACGAACACAGCCCCACCAGCTCCCAGGCCACGAACATCTGCAGCAGGTTGCTGGATACGACCAGCAGCAGCATGGACGCACCGAACAGGGAAAGGTAGGAGAAAAACACCGAGTACCCGGGATCCCCCTCCATGTAGCCGGTGGCGTAAATGAAAATCAGCGACGCCACCAGGGTAACCATGAACATCATCATGGCCGAGGTGGGGTCCAGCTGAACCCCCACGTCTATGTTCAGGCCGGCCATGGAGAACCAGCGGACCGAATAGACCAGGGGCTTTTCAGTAAACTCATGGTTGGTGAATACCCCGTAAGCGGCCAGGGTGGCGATTACGCAGGAGAGTACCATGCCGGCCACGCACACCAGGGCGCTTAGCTTCTTCCACGGCTTCGTCAGAAAGATGATTATAAGGAAGGAGAGGGCGGGCAGGAGCGGCACCAGCCATGCGTTATGCATTGCAAATTCTACCATCTCAGTTAGCACCTACCTTCTAATTCCAAAGTCTACCATTTAAGCCAGTCAAACTCGTCCAGGTTGACCGACAGCTTGTTCCGGTAGATGGCTATGACAATGGCCAAACCTACCCCTACCTCGGCCGCGGCCACGGTAATCACAAATATCGAGAAAATCTGGCCGATGAAATCGTTGGGGGTGATGTACTTGTTGAAGGCCAGCAGGTTTATATTGATGGCGTTGAGCATCAGCTCAATGCAGATCAGCACCGCCACGGCGTTCCTCTTGGTCAGCACCCCGAACAGCCCTATGCCGAAAAGGACGGCGGCCAGGATCAGGTAGTGGTGCAGGCTGACACTAAGAGTCAGCATCGGCCTTCACCTCCTTGGCAAGGAATATGGCGCCCACCAGGGCCACCAGCAGGAGCAGGGCCGCCACCTCAAAGGGGATGACGTACTTGCTCAGGAGCAGGGTGGCGATGTGGTCCACCGTGTTTTCGGGAACCGCCGGAGCGGAACCGGCGTAGCGGATCCTGAACGACAAAAAGCCGCCCAGCACGGTTACCAGCACTGCGACCCCGCCGCCTGCCCAGACCTGCTTGTTGAACAGGTTGGTTTCACCCATGTTTCCGCGCCGGATGAGCATGATGGCAAAGACCACCATGATGCAGACCGCCCCGGCGTAGACCAGGATCTGTACGGCGGCGATAAAGGCGGCGTCCAGCGTCATGAACACCCCGGCCAGGGAAACGAAGCACACCGCAAGCCACAGTACCGCGTGCACGATGTTCCTGACCAGGACCACCAGCAGCGCCGATATGCAGACCACGGCCGCCAGGGTATGGAAGGCCACGGCCACCCAGCTGATGCTGTTTAACAATGTCAGCGTAAAATCAATCACCGATGATCAACCCTCCTTATCAGGAGCCTTGCCGGCGGCCGCCTCCGCCTTGGCTGCCTTGGCCGGGGCCTCTTCAGGGGTTTCTTCCGCTTCCGGAGCCGGGCGGTCCACCAGGGTCAGCCGGACCCACTTGCGGCGATACTGGTTCATGTCGATTACGTTGGTGAATCTCAGGGCGTCCCTGTTGCAGGACTCCACGCACAGCCCGCAGAACAGGCAGTATTCTATGCGCATCACGTATTTGGTCAGGAACTGCTTCTTGCCGACCTTTTCCCTTTCCATTTCAATAACCTTGTTGGGGCAGGCGTTTACGCACAGGCCGCAGGCTATGCACTTGTCCACGTCCAGCTGGAAGCGGCCGTGGAAGCGCGGAAACATCTCTATCCTCTTGTAGGGATAATTCACGGTGTGCTTTTTCCCGAAAAGACGCCCCCAGGTAATTTCCAGGCCTTTCAGCAATCCTTGTCCGAACATATCATCACCACCCTATCGCCCGGTAGATATACATGCCGGTGCCGGTTATAAAAATGTTGGCCAGGGACAGGGGCACCAGCACCTTCCAACCGAAGCCCATCAGCTGGTCAACCCGGATCCGCGGGAATGTCCAGCGGACCCACATGAAGATGAAGATTACCAGGTACATCTTGAGGAAAAACCACACCCAGGACGGGATGAAAGTCAGCCCGAAGGGCGCCAGCCAGCCGCCCAGGAACATGACCGTGCACATGGCCGATATCACCATCATGTTGGCAAACTCGGCCAGCCCGTAAAACATCGCGAAGCCCATGCCGGCATACTCGGTGTAAGGCCCGGCGATAATCTCCGACTCCCCTTCCACCAGGTCGAAGGGCGGCCGGTTCGTCTCCGCGACCCCGGCGATGAAGTAAATCAGGAAGGCAATCGGCTGGGCAAATATGAACCAGACGTTCTTCTGTGCATTGACCACCTCGGACAGGTTCAGGGTCCCGGTGATCATCACCACGCCCAGCATGGCCAGCACCAGGGGCAGCTCATAGCTCACCATCTGGGCCACCACGCGCATGCCGCCCACCAGGGAGTACTTGTTGTTGGAGGCCCAACCGGCCATCCAGAACATGATGGTGGAAAGGGAGGTGACGGCCACCAGGAAGAACAGCCCGATGTTCATGTCGATGGCCACCATGTCCTTCCCGAAGGGGAGCACCGAGTAGGCTACAATGGGAGGAACCACGATCAGCACGGGGGCCAGCAGGAAAACCACCAGGTCCACATTCTTGGGCAGGACTATTTCCTTTGTCATCAGCTTGACGACATCAAAAACGGGCTGAAGCAATCCCACCGGCCCATGGTGCCTGGGACCCACCCGGGACTGGATGTAAGCGCATATCTTCCGCTCCATGTACACCAGCCAGGTGGCGTTCAGGGCTATAAAAACGATAATCGCCGCCAGCTTTACAATCATCAGGATGATGTCGTTAAAGAGGTCCGGCACGCCCAGACCGCTTATCAACCCTCTAAGCCAGGCGGTGAAATCCACAAAAATATTTTCACCCATATATCTTCTCCCCCACTACTGTTTTCACTGAAGCCGGCCAAAAAAGCCCGCCCGCCGCGCTTTCCCGCGGCCCGGCCCGCTGCCGCCAAAGCCCGCAGGCCTCGCATCCGGATCTTTTTTGGGACCGTCTTGGGGTTTTACCAGAAAACCTTTATATCTGGTAAAAATGTCAGCGGCAGTTAATCAACAGTCCACTTCGCCCAGCACGATATCAATACTGCCCAGGATGGCAATCACGTCGGCTATCTTCCAGCCCTCCAGAAGCTTGCCGAGGTATCCCAGGTTGATAAAGGACGGGCGGCGGAAATGCACCCGGTACGGTTTGGGGCTTCCGTCGCTGACCACGTAGCAGCCGTAGACGCCCTTGGAACTCTCGATTTCGGCGTAGGCGTCGCCGACCGGGGGCTTGATAACCTTGGGCACCTTGCCGAGGACCGGTCCTTCGGGCATCTGTTCCAGGGCCTGCTCGATAATCCTCTTGGACTGGCGCATTTCTTCGATTCTTATGCGGAACCGGTCCCAGCAGTCTCCGTTCTTGCCCAGGGGCACTTCAAAGTCAAACCGGTCGTAGACGCTGTACGGCCGCACTTTGCGCAGGTCGTAGTTGACCCCGCTGCCGCGCAGGACGGGGCCGCTCAGGCTGTAGTCGACGGCCACCTCCGGCGGGATAATCCCCACGAACTTGGTGCGGGCCTGGAAGATCTCGTTTCCGGTAATCAGCCCGTCGTACTCGTCGCACATGGCGGGAATCTGATCCAGCAGCTTTTTAACCGCCGGATAGAACTCCTCCGGAAAATCCGCAGCCACTCCGCCGATCCGGAAATAGCTGAAGGTCATCCGGGACCCCGAGACCATTTCCAGCAGGTCGATGACGTATTCCCTGTCCCGGAAGGTGTAGGTGAACGCCGTCAGGGCGCCGATGTCCGCACCATAGGCCCCCGTGGCAATCATGTGGCTGGCGATCCTGGACAGTTCTCCGACGATAACCCTGATGTATTCGGCCCGCTCGGGCACCTCTATGCCCATCAGCTTTTCCACGGCCTCCACGTAGCCCCAGTTCATCAGCATGGCGGCCAGGTAATCCATCCTGTCGGTATAGGGAATGACCTGGGTATAGGTCCTGGCCTCGGCCAGCTTTTCAATGCCCCGGTGCAGGTAGCCGGGCACGGGGGTGGCCTTCACCACTACCTCCCCGTCCAGTTCCAGGATGATGCGGAACACGCCGTGGGTGCTGGGATGCTGGGGGCCGAGGTTCAGGTAATAAGTTTGCGTTTTCATTTACCACAACACCTCTTATCCCGTAAGTAGCAATTCTATGGTTCCCTGCCGCCCTCCCACTGAAAGTCCTTGCGCAGAGGGTGTCCCTTGAAGTTTTCCTCCAGGAAAATCCGGGTCGGGTGGCCGGGACAGCCGGTGAAGACAATGCCCAGCAGGTCGTATACCTCCCGCTCCTGCCAGTCGGCCCCGCTCCAGAGGGGGATTAAAGACGGAATTTCTGGATTTTCCTTGTCCTCGATCCTGGTTTTCACCATCAGGGTGTACCCGTGAGAAAAGGAAACCAGGTTGTACACCATTTCGAAGTAATCGGGGTAATCCACGCAAGTCAGGTTGGTGAGGAAGTCCATGGCATAGTCCGGGTTTTCCTTGATCTCGGTCATAAAGGGGACCAGGTCGTCCAGGGGCAGGGTGACGTCCTGCCTCTCGCTGACTTCCATCCCCGGAAACTTGCTTTTCAGGGCCTCCATCAGCTCTTCGGGCAGTCTGTAATCAGCCACGGATCTTGTTCACCACCTTCGGGTCGAGAATTTTATTCTTAATCATCAGCCAGCCTTCGATGACGGCCTCGGGGCGGGGAGGGCAGCCGGGGATGTAGGCATCCACCGGAATCAGCTTATCCACTCCGGGAACGACGTGGTATGAATCGACAAAGGGGCCGCCGGAAATGGCGCAGCTGCCCATGGCGATGACCCACTTGGGCTCGGAAATCTGCTCGTAAAGCCTGACCACGAAGGGCGCAGCCTTCCAGGTCACCGTCCCGCAGACCAGCATCACGTCCGCCTGGCGCGGGGAGCCGCGCATGACCTCGAAGCCGAAGCGGGCCAGGTCAAAGCGGGGCATGTTGGCCGCCATCAGGCCCTCGATGGCGCAGCAGGCCAGGCCGAAACCGAAGGGCCAGAGGGACCGCGCCCTGCAGTAATCGAAAAGTTTTTCCAGCGGAGCAATATGAATGAGGCGCTTGACCTGGTCGATTACCACCGGGTCGTCGGTCAGTTCCTCCACCGGGTGGGCAGTTTTCTTTACATCCATTCCAATGCTCCTTCCTTCCAGGCGTACCACAATCCGATAATAAGAATAAACAGGAAGATAATCATTTCAATAAAGGCAAACAGTCCCAAACTCTGAAACTTTACGGCCCACGGGTAAAGGTAGATTGTTTCCACGTCGAAGATCAGGAACAGTAGAGCGTACAGAAAGTAGCTGGTCCTGAACTGAACCCAGGTGGGGCCGATGGTGTCCACGCCGCACTCGTATGTTGTAACTTTCTGGGCGGTGGTCCGGCGCGGAGCAAGCACGAAACCCGTTACCACACCTCCGGCAGAAAAGATCACTGCCGCGACAAAAAAGAGAAACACAGCACCCCAGTCAGAAAGCAAAAAGTCTCCCCCCTTTCAAGTCAAATTCAAAACCCGTTATTATTTTTTTCTAACACATCTCGATCCCGCTTCTCCTTGAAAGTACACAGTCAATTATATAGGATGCCGATCATTTAGTTGAGCAGCAATAATTGACATGCTCCCCAAATCAAGGACATCCGGAACCTGCCTCAAACACCCGACACCTCTTTCACCGGGGTGAATCCCTGCCGGTGGAGCGGGCAGGGCCCGTAACGGCGCAGGGCCCGGATGTGGTCCGGGGTGGCATAGCCCTTGTGGCGGTTGAACCCATACTGTGGATACAGAAAGTGGACGAGGTCCATCAGGTCGTCCCGGGCGACCTTGGCCAGTATCGAAGCCGCCGCGATGGAGGCGCTTTTGCCGTCCCCCCCGACGATCCTGGTCTGGGGAAATTTGAGGTTCGGAATGGCAAAACCGTCCACAAGCACATGTTCCGGGTCTGTCTTCAGGCCCTCCAGCGCCCTGCGCATGGCCAGCATGGAGGCGTGGTGTATATTCAAGTCCCGGATTTCTTCAACCGTGGACATGCCAACAGCCCAGGCCTTGGATATTTTTTTTATCTCAAGGGCCAGGGCTTTTCTCTTGGCCGGCGAGAGCCGCTTGGAATCGTTCAATTCGTGTATCCTGGCGCCGGGCGGCAGGATTACCGCCGCCGCCGCCACCGGGCCTGCCAGGGGACCCCGCCCGGCCTCGTCCACGCCCGCCACCGCCTCAATCCCCCGGGCGACCAGCTTGTTCTCATACAGGTAGAGATCTGCAAGCCGTTTTTCTTCCTCCAAAACGATCAGGCGCCGCTTTTCAAGCATCCTGTACAGGCTTCTGACACCCGCCCTGGGATCGGAGGAGAGTGCCCGCAGGAGGTCTTCCCCCGGGAACCCGGACCCCCGGGAATCTGATTCCCTGATCAGCTGCCTTATTTCGGCCAGTGTCATGGCGGATAAGTCCAATCACAGAACCCCGCAACAAAAAATTGGATTAATAGGATTTTCGAGATGAAGGGACAAATCCCTGCCCCGAACGCAAATATTTTTTGCCCGAATGGTTTTTTACAGCTCGGGGGCCGGGCCTGGACGGTCTGAATCCGGAAGCCGGAAATCAATGGTCCCGGCACTAAGGCCTTGCCCTACACCTCCGGCGACTCCAGAGTGAAGCGGCCAAGGGTGCCTTCCCGGAACTCCTTGAGCAAGAGTACGGCGGCCTTGCGGGTATCCACCCCGCCTCCCCGCTGGATAAACCCCCGGCTTTTCCCGATAGCTTCCAGGACCTCCTGGGGGTCCGGGGCGGCCGGGAGATCCACCCGGTAGCGCATCCTCAGGCAGTCCGGGCAGCCGCCGGCCAGCCACACCGCCAGCCGCCCGGCAACCGCCTCGAGATCAAATACCTGTTCCTTAATCGCCCCGGTTACGGCCAGCCGGTAGCCCACCTCGGGGTCGTCGAACTTGGGCCAGAGGACTCCCGGAGTATCCAGCAGGTCAATTTCCCCGGCCACCCTGATCCACTGCTGCCCCCTGGTCACGCCCGGCCTGTTTCCGGTTTTGGCCGACTTTCTGCCCGCCAGGCGGTTAATCAGGAGAGACTTGCCCACGTTGGGGATGCCGACAATCATGCAGCGGGGCGGCCTCGGCAGGCGGCCCGAGGAACCCAGGGAAACCGTCTTCGGACCGGCCATTTCCCTGACCGCGGGGGTTATCCTGCCGGCCCCGGTTCCCCGGACTGAATCGGCGGGCAGCGCCTGAAGACCTTTCGACCTGAAGTAATCCTCCCACCTTGCAGTCAGGCCGGGGTCGGCCAGGTCGGCCTTGTTCAGAACCACCAGCAGGGGCTTTTTCCCCACCGTTTTTTCCAGCACCGGGTTCCGGCTGCTCTGCGGTATCCGGGCGTCCACCACCTCGATAACCACATCGACAAGTTTTAAGCTCTCCTTTAAAAGCCTGCCGGCCCTGGACATGTGACCGGGAAACCACTGGATGTCCATAATCCTTTTGGGACCTCCAACTCTGTCAGAATACAGGAGACAGTTCTGACTTCTCAAATCCAAATTACAGTTTTTCCAACACAGACGGCAGCCGACCTGTCAAAAAGGAAGGAGGAACACCCGGTTCCTCCTTCCCGTCACCCGCTTCTTTTTTATCAAAAGGCACCGGACCAAACACCGGAGAAAACAAAATACCGCCCAAAGCCGCGAACTACCTGCCGGACAGCAGCTGGATCCGGTCCAGCGGCCAGTACACCAGCATCGCCTTGCCGATTATATTTTCCCTGGGCAGGGGCCCCCAGACGCGGCTGTCCTCGCTGTTGTTCCGGTTGTCTCCCAGCATCAGGTAGCTGTTTTCGGGCACAAGCACCGGCCCGAAGTCCTGGTACCTGAGGCCGGGTGGCAGGTATTTCTCGGGTATCTCCCGGCCGTCCACGTAAATTCTGCTGTTCCTGATCTCCACCCTTTCCCCGGGCTTCCCTACAAGCCTCTTGACAAAGTCCTTCTTCGGGTTGAGGGGGTACCTGAAAACCACGATGTCCCCGCGCTCGGGCTCGTGGAACCGGTAGACGAATTTATTGACAATGATGTGGTCCTGTATCTGCAGGGTCGGTTCCATCGATCCCGAGGGGATGTAGAAAGGCTGGAAGATGAACGCCCTGATCAGCAGGGCCAGGACGACCGCTATGACCAAGGACTCCGCGATTTCCCTCAGGGCTGACTTTTTCGGACCTTCTTTTACCTTGCTCAACGCTTCGGCGTTTTCAGTCATTAAGCTGACCCTCCAAGGATATCGGCCGCAATCCGGTTCCGGAAGGCAAACACTTATATTCCGGCATTGACAAAAAAGGACTGTTCCTACAGTCCCCTCAAGCCCTGTTTACCTTCTTACCTTCTCCTTGATCCGCGCGGCTTTGCCACGCAGCTTGCGCAGGTAGTAGAGCCTGGCCCGCCGAACCTGTCCACGCCTGACGACCTCGATCCTGTCAATCCTGGGTGAATTCAGGGGGAAAGTTCTTTCCACCCCAACGCCATAGGAGACCCTGCGCACGGTGAACGTTTCCCCCATGCCGCCTCCCCTGCGCCGGATCACCACTCCCTCGAACACCTGTATTCTTTCCCGGCTTCCTTCAATAACCTTGACGTGCACCCTGACGGTGTCACCGGGCCTGAAATCGGGCATATCAGCCTTCAGCTGTTCCTTTTCCAGTGATTGAATGAGACTCACGTTTATGTACCTCCCTTCCCGCCAAGTCGTCCGTACACCGGTTTTTCACGGAATAGAGGCCGACCTTAATTCAACAAGCAAGATTATACCACAAACACTACAGCCATGCAATACAAGGAGTACAGGAGACAGGAGACAGGAGAAAAAAATACATGACGAATTCTAGGGTCCTTGAACTGAGATTTGCCGCGGAAGACGGTGATTTCTATAGTGGTGATTTCTATAGTTTTAATATGACCTAACGAGGCCGGTATATCCCAGTGCAATAAATTTCTTATCAAGCAGACGGCAGTAAAAGAAGTGCACAATAATTTCCGTATTCTGTCTCCTTCTCTTACTCCTGGCTCCTGTCTCCGGTCTCCGGTCTCCTTTTCTTTCTTTTCTTCCCGATTTCTTCCGGCAGGCTCAGTTTTTCCAGGTCGAGGACGACCTGCTTGAGGATAATCCTGTCCTCCTCGGTAAGGTCGGCCCCGGCCAGGAGGTCCGGACGGCGCTCCAGGGTCCGCAGCAGTGACTGCCTTCTCCTCCACAGGCGGATCTGTTCATGGTGGCCGTTGAGGAGTACCTCCGGCACCTCCAGACTCCTGTAAACCCTGGGCCTGGTGTAATGGGGGTATTCCAGCAGCCCGTCGCTGAAGGATTCCTCCCCAGCCGAATCCGTTTCGCCCAGCACCCCGGGGATCAGCCGGGCCACCGCGTCCACCAGGACCATGGCGGGCAGTTCGCCGCCGGTGAGCACGTAATCCCCGATGGAAATCTCGTCGGTGACCAGGTGGTCCCTGACCCGCTGGTCCACCCCTTCGTAGTGGCCGCAGAGAACCACCAGGTGGCTTTCGGCGGCCAGCGCCCTGACCGTTTCCTGGTTCAGGGGGTCCCCGGCGGGGGTCATGTAGATGAAGCGTCCGATCCCTCCGCGCCTGGATTTTATCCAGTCCGCCGCCTCAAAAATCGGTTCGGGGCCTATAACCATGCCGGCGCCACCCCCGTAAGGGGTGTCGTCCACGGTGCGGTGCTTGTTGCGCGAAAAATCCCGGATGTTGACAAGCTCCACGGAAATCAGTGATTTTTCCCTGGCCCTTTTGATTATGCTGTGGTCAAAGGGCCCCTTGAACATCTCTGGGAAAAGGGTAAGGATGTCTATTTGCAACCGGCAACCACCATCCTGCCGCCCTTGATATCCACTTCCCTGACCACGTCCTTGAGGGCCGGCACCAACAACAGAACCTTTTCCCCTTTATCCACCACGTAGACGTCATTGGCCCCGGTCTGGATGACATCCTCCACCACGCCGATGTACTCACCTTCGGGAGTGAACACCTTCAGGCCGACAATATCGAAAATATAGTAGCTCCCCTCCGGCAAGGGTGTCAATTCCTCCCGGCCGATCACAATCAGGGCTCCCTTCAGGGCTTCCGCCCCGGTCATGTCGGCAATCCCTTCCAGCCTCAACAGAACGTGCCTCCGGTGGCGCCTGACCTCAGCCACGGTGTAGGCTCTCTGCCTGCCGTGCTGTTCCAGGGTGACCTTTTCCATTCTGAAAAACCGGTCGGGAAAGTCGGTAAGGGGGAACACCTTGACCATTCCCCGCCGGCCGTAAGTGCCCACGACCTTCCCCACGGCTATATCGCTTTTAGCCATAAGCAAGCCTCAAACAAATCCTCCCTGCCTGATTTCGACCACCCGGCCGTCCTGCAAAACCACCTCTACGGACATCAGCCTGCTCCAGTCGTCCCCGACCCTGATTTCCACCAGGCTCTCCACCCGGCCGTGGACAATCTCCTGGCCATCGGCCAGGCGGCCTATTTCCTTGAGGCGGTCGCCGAGCTGCCTGCGCGCCTCGTTGATTTTGCGGCGCTCCTCGTCTATCTGCTGCAAACCCCCGGCCGCCTGCCGGGGATTGTTTTTTTCAATCTCGGCGATTTTGTTGTACTGGTTATCCAGCAGGTCCCGCCGGGCGTCCAGCCTGGCCAGGGCTTCCCGGACTTCTGCGGCCGCAGCCTTTTTGTAGCTCTCTGTTACCCGCACCTTGACGATCACCGGGCGGGTGACGGTGATTGAATCCATGGCGATCCCACATTCCGGTTTTTTGGGTTTGCGGAGGGGAAAGCCCCCTCCGCGCCGCTCAGATAATCTCGACAACCACCTTTTTGTTCGATTTGGTGGCTGCGGCCTTCACTACCGTTCGTATGGCCCTGGCGATCCGGCCCTGCTTGCCGATAACCTTTCCCATGTCTTCCGGATCAACCCTCAACTCAATTATGCATGATTTATCCTTCTCGATCATATTCACCCTGACCCGGTCCGGATTGTCCACCAGGGCTTTGGCCAGAATCTCTACCAGTTCCTTCATGGATAGGACCTCCCTAATCCTTTTGAAACCACTTATTGACTCTCACCGGCGGGTTTGGCCAGAACTCCGGCCTTGTTGAACAAGGCCCGGGCGGTATCGGTAAGCTGGGCTCCCTTTTTAAGCCAGTCCGCGGCCTTGGCCTGATCGATCTTGATTTCGGCCGGGTTCTTGAGCGGGTCGTAATAGCCGATTTCCTCTATAAACCGGCCGTCCCGGGGCGACCGGGAATCGGCCACCACAATGCGGTAAAAGGGTTTCTTTTTGGCTCCCATCCTTCTAAGCCTGATCCTGACTGCCAACTCTGTTCTCACCTCCTCGGCTGATTAATCGCCGCGGGTGCCGCAGGGGAACGCATAGCGTCTCTTTCAAGTGATCCCGTGCCCCCCGGCTTAAAAAAGATCTTTCCTGCCCCCGGGCAGGAACGGGCCGACTCCTTTCCCGCCGCTTTTTTTGATACTTTTCTCCATCCCGCTGAACTGTTTCATCAGTTTCCTGGTCTGTTCAAACTGCTTGAGCAGGCGGTTGACGTCCTGCACCGTTGTTCCGCTGCCCCTGGCTATGCGCTTGCGGCGGCTGCCGTTGATTTCGTGGGGGTGGCTGCGCTCCCAGGGGGTCATGGACTTGATTATGGCCTCCACGTACACCAATTCCTTGTCGTCTATCTCGCCAATCTGCCTGAGTTTCTTGACGCTCCCCAGGCCGGGGATCATCCCCAGCAGCTGCTGAATGGGCCCCAGCTTTTTAACCTCCTGGATTTGCTGCAGAAAATCATCCAGGGTGAATTCCATGCTGCGTATCTTCTTGTTGAGCTTCTCCACCCGGTCGGCGTCAAAGCTGGCCTGGACCTTTTCAATCAGGGTGATCACGTCCCCCATGCCCAGGATTCTGTCCGCCATCCTGTCCGGGTGAAAAGGCTCCAGGGCGTCCAGCTTTTCACCAGTGCCCACGAATTTCACCGGGCAGCCGGTCACGGCCTTGACCGAAAGGGCCGCGCCGCCCCTGGTGTCGCCGTCCA
>DYET01000150.1 GCA_020725625.1 Desulfovirgula sp.
ATGAAGGAGGCGATGCCGGTGATGGCCACCACGATGACCATCAGGGGGGACACCACGCCGGCCTGCACGGCGGACTGGCCGATGACCAGGGCGCCCACTATGCTTACGGCCTGGCCCACCGCCCGGGGCAGACGGATGCCGGCCTCCCGCAGGGCCTCGAAGGTGAACTCCATCAGCAGGGCCTCCACCAGGGCCGGGAAGGGCACCCCCTCCCGGGCGGCGGCAAGGCTGATCAGGAGCCGGGTGGGGATCATCTCCTGGTGGAAGGTGGTGGCGGCGATGTACAGGGACGGAAGTAAGAGCGACGAGGCCAGGGCGAGGTACCTCAACAGCCGCAAGGCGGTGCCCAGCATATAACGCTCGTAGTAGTCCTCGGAGGAGTGCATGAAGGTTGTGAATTCCGCCGGCACGATCAGGGCTACGGGTGTGTTGTCGGTGAGGATGGCCACCCGCCCCTCCAGCAGGGCGGCGGCCACCCGGTCGGGCCGTTCGGTGTGATATACGTGGGGAAAGGGGGAATACGGGTTGTCCTCAATCAGTTCCTCCAGGTACCCGCTTTCCAGCACCCCGTCGATGTCGATACGCCGCAGGCGGTTCTTCACTTCGTCCACCAGGGCCGGGTCGGCGATGCCCCTGATGTAGGCGACGGCGACACCGGTATGGGAAACGCGGCCGATATTCAGCCCCTCTATTACAAAATTGGGGCTTCTCAACCTCCGGCGGAGCTGGCTGGTGTTGATGATCAGGGTCTCGGTAAACCCCTCCCGGGGCCCTCGCACCAGCATTTCGGTTTCGGGCTCAGCGATTCCCCGGGTGTTCCAGCCCTTGATGTCTATGACCAGGGCGGTGTCCTGGCCGTCTATGATCAGGGCCGCCTCGCCGTACAGGATGCCGTTGACCACGTCGTTCATGTTGCGGATGTCTCTCATTTCGGACGCGCTGACAATCAGGGTCTTGACCAGGTCCAGCAGCCTGCCCCGGGCGGGGCCGACCCCGGCCATGCGGGACTCCAGCGTCAGAGGCTTTATTATATCGCTGTTGATGATCGCCTTTTGGGTCATACCGTCGGCGTATATTACGGCGGCTTCGGCCTGATTGGCCAAGCCCAGCCTGAACCGCCGGAAAACTATGTCCGTATTCCCGCCCAGCATTTTTTTGAGCAGATTGAGGTTATCGTCGAGGGAAGCCGACACCGGTGTCTTTTTCAGATTTTCGGCGCTGTACAGCCGCGGGTCGGCGCCCTGCATCTCCTTCCCGTAAAGTCCCGGGAAGGAGGGTTTTTTCTGCGGGCTTTTTTTCAGCAGTGTCCTGAATAGGCGGAACATCGCCCGGACCTCCCGGAGTTTTAATCAGGCTGTGTTTAATATCCGACGGAGGCGCCATTTTTATTCTCGACTGCCCGGATAACCCAGGGATCTTGCTGCCAGATCAGGCATATAAAAGCAGTTTGTGGGCAACATAAGCTTTGCGGCAGTTTAAACCGGCCGGGTGCCGGCTAAGGGGAAAGGGGGCCGAGGCGATGCTGGAACGTGGGAAAATATCGTGCGTTCAGACGTTTTACCTGCTGGTGGTTCTGGTGAGTGCCACGGCCGTGATATTTCTCCCGGCCATCACGGCCGAGGCCGCTGGAAGGGATGCCTGGATGGCCCCGCTGCTGGCCACGCTGCCGGGGATTTTCCTGGCCCTGGTAATATCGGCCCTGGGTAAAAGGTTTCCCGGCCAGACCCTGATCCAGTACCTGCAGGCCGCCCTGGGGTCATGGCCGGGCAGGGCGGCCGGGCTTTTGTACCTTTTTTATTTCCTGCACACCAACGGCATTATCATCAGGGAGTTCGGCGAGCTGATGACAGCCATAGTCCTGCCCCGGACGCCCCCGCTTGTTTTCCACGTGTTGATTCTCCTGCTCTGCGCCTGGGCCGTCCGGGAGGGGCTGGAGGTGCTGGCCAGGGTTGTGGAGCTTACTTTTCCCTTCATGATCTTCCTTTTTACGGCTGCAATTCTTTTGACTGCCGGGGATATGAAATTAGGCAATCTCTTCCCGGTGTTGGAAAACGGCCTGAAGCCCATTATCAAGGCCTCGCTGCCGCCCATCGGCTGGCGGGGGGAAATCATCCTACTGGCCATGTTCCTTCCCTACCTGGCCCGGCCCGAGGCCGGGGGGCGCTGTGCCGTCGTGGCCGTGCTTTTTATCGGGCTGATTTTGACTGCCGACGCCGCCGCCAATACGCTGGTGTTCGGACCCACTGTGGCCCGCCTGACCTTTCCCACCTTCACCCTGGTCAGACAGGTCAGCATAGCCAATTTTCTGGAGCGTATCGACGCGGTGCTGGTGGCCCTCTGGGTGTTGGGGATGTTTGGAAAAATCTGCCTGTTTTACTATGCCGCCGTCCTGGGGGCAGCTCAGCTGGCAAACCTGAGGAGCTACCGCCCCCTGGTGCTGCCCGTGGGGGTTGTTCTGGCCGCCCTGTCCATCGCGGCGGCCGAAAACTCCAGGGAAGTTACGGAGTATATCGTCAAGGGCTGGCCTCCCTTTTCCCTTACCATAGAGTACATCTTTCCCACCCTGGTTCTGGCGGTGGCATACCTGAGAGGCGTAGGCGGAGTGAGTAAAAGCCCTTCCGCCGGGGGACGGAACCCGGAGTGAAAGGAGGTGCCGCCGGTGCAAAAGGCCGGGATAAACTCCATTTCAGCCTTTGCCTTTTACCTGGTCATCCTTCCCCTGGCCTTCATCGTGCTGTTCCTGGGGCTGGTACTGATTTTTCCGGAAAACCCCCCCCCTCGCGGGGGAAAATAAGTGAGGGTGGCGGGCCGGGGAGCTGGGAGGATTTGCCCGGCTTCCCGGAGAATAACCATACACGGAGGTGTTGATATTGTCAATTTATGACCAGGCCCTAGACTTGGGCAGGGAAATCGCCCGGACCAATGAATACGGGCAGATGCAAAGGGCGGAACGGGCGGTCCTGGCCGATCCAGCCGCCAGCAAGGCGGTCAGGGACTTTCAGGACTTGCAGCAGTCGTACTACCGCCTGCGGATGCAGGGTCATGATCTTTCCGAGGACCACCTTAACAGGCTCAAGGAAGTTGAGGACAAGGCCATGGCCATCGGCCTGGTAAGGGAATATTACGAGGCCAGGATGCGGTTTCACGAAGTGGTGGACAAGATTAACGCCAAGATCCAGGAGGGCATGACCGGCATCCCGAAGGCCTGCGGCGGAGGGTGAGGCCCCAGGTGACTGCCCGTGGGGCAGTAATCTTGCGGCCGTAAAGCAGCTCTATGAATCGATTCTTTCTTTGCCACCTTTGAGAGCGGGGTTTTTATTTATGGGTGTGGTCCGCATTGCCGGCACGGCCGGGGAAAGTGTCGTGGACGGCCCCGGCCTCCGTTTTGTCGTTTTCGCCCAGGGATGCCCCCACCGCTGCCCCGGGTGCCACAATCCCGAGACCTGGGACCCGGCGGGCGGGAGGGAAATCAGCATCCGGGATCTGCTAAACGGAATATGCAAAAACCCGCTCCTGCAGGGCGTTACCCTTACCGGGGGGGAGCCCTTCCTGCAGGCCGGGCCGCTGGCGGAACTGGCCCGCCGGGTGAAGGATACGGGGAAGGACGTGATCACCTATACCGGTTACACCTGGGAAAGGCTGCTGGAAATGGCGGAAAAGGACGAAGGGGTGAAGTCCCTGCTGCTTGCAACCGATATCCTCATTGACGGCCCCTACATCCGGGAGCGGCGGGACCTGAACCTGGCTTTCCGGGGGTCGGCCAACCAGCGGGTAATCGATGTCAGGGCTTCCCTGGAGGTAAAGTCCCCTGTGCTGATTGACTGGTAGCAACTCCCGCCTTCCGGGATTCGGGATTCGAGGTTCGACATGCGAGAAGATCAAAGAATTTTACGGATAGTATCGTGCCGCCCGCAGGGGCGGTTTTAACTGCCCGGAACAAAAAGGTCATCCCGTTCTGCTCCGTCTTCTGTACTCAGGATTCTGCTGGTAAAGAACCCTTTTGCTGGGGGCTACATAATATGGTATAGCACTACCGCCCCTGTGAAAGGAGGTATTATAATTTGCCGCAGATTTATACGGTAAGGGCCGGGGACACCCTTTCCTCCATCGCCCGAATGTTCGGGACCACGGTCGAGAACCTGCTGGCCCTTAACCAGATAGCTGACCCCGACACGATTTTTCCGGGACAGACCCTGATGGTAAACCTGGAAGGAATTGACGCCGGAGACGGAAGCAGCCATGTCAACAGCAGGGTCATTGACGGCCTCTTATACGTGCTGGCCACCGACAGGAGCAGGTACAGGCGGGGGGAGCCGGTAAACATAACCCTGTTCAAAGTAAACGTGTCTGGTGCCCCAATAACACTTTTTTACACCACCACCCAGCGGTTTGAGTTCGAGGCCGTGCGGGCCGACGGGACCGTGGTGTGGAGGTGGTCCGCCGGGCGGGTGTTTGCTCCGGTGACGGCCACTGTTACCTTGCAGCCCGGCCAAAGCCAGGTGTTCAGGGCGACCTGGGACCAGCGCAACCTGCGGGGTGTTCTGGTGGTCCCGCAGACCATAACCATTCGCGGTTTTAACTGGGCTCAGAACCTCAGGAACCGGTTCGTTTCAGTCAATATTGTGATCACCCGGGCCGTGGTGCCGACTCCGACCCCGCCCCCGACGCCCGCCGTGTGCCAGCCGGGGGTCAACCTCCTGGTGAACAGCAGTTTTGAGAACTGGCCCAATCCCGACGTTCCGCCGCCGGGCTGGACCGGTGAGAACGTCTCCCGGCAGGAATTTATCCGCCATTCGGGCAGGTTTTCGGCCCGGCTGGGAACCAACCCGCGTCGGCAGGCCAGGCTTTCCCAGACACTCCCGGCCCTGCCCGGAAGGATTTACAGGCTGGCCTACTGGATCCGGGAAATACCCCAGGTTCCTCCCGGAAGCAATTTCCGCTTCAGGGCCAGGATGTTCTTTTACGACGCTGCCGGCAGGCTGTTGACCACTGCCGACCCGGAGTACACGGAAGATTTCGTGCCGGAGAATTTCATTCAGTTCAGTTTCACTTCCGGGCTGACCCCGGCCGCAACGCGCAGCATGGAGGTTCGCTTCATCTTCACCCCTGAAAGCGGGAACAATAATGCCATGGCCATTGACGACGTGTTCCTGGAGTGTCTGAGGTAGCCGGTTGCCGGATGAAGCCCCTGGTGCGGCGTGCCGCAGCCTTCCCCGACCCGGGTGAAACGGGCGGGAAGTATTCGTATTCAGGTATTAACGTCCGGGAAA
Source organism: Desulfovirgula sp. (assembly GCA_020725625.1). Taxonomy (GTDB): domain Bacteria; phylum Bacillota; class Desulfotomaculia; order Desulfotomaculales; family Desulfocucumaceae; genus JAILZP01. The sequence goes on from DYET01000150.1 coordinate 5,271, forward strand.
AGATGAGACATTGGACCGGGGTCCAATGTCTTTTGTTGTCAGGGCCCGCTTTAGACTGACGGGGCCTTGTCAATGGCCGCAGGAGGCACAGCTGGTGGAAGTGCACCCGCTGCAGCCCGATCCGCCCGAACTTGCCGTTCCGCCGAAATCACCCTTGGCGGAACTCCTGGCGGCAAAGCCGCTCATCACCCGCCGGGGGCCGTTTGTCCCGCACTGGGGGCAGGCCAGGCTTTCACCGGTCTCTCCCAGGCTGCATAATCTCTCAAACCTGCGGCCGCAGGACTGGCATTTGAATTCGTAAATGGGCATTTCAGTTCCTCCCTCCTACACAATTAAGCTTAAGCATTTCCTTTTTCGATGTCAAGGATCCTCCGGGGGGTAAAAAAAAGGATTTCCCGGCGTCCGGGGGGAATATCTATCCTGATAAATAGCTTGTACTGAGGATCTTATTCTGCAAAGGAGAAAGGGAATGAAATTAAGGTTTTTAGGAGCGGCGGGAACGGTAACGGGGTCGTGTTTCGTGATTGAGACCGGCCAGTCCAGGGTAATGGTGGACTGCGGGCTGTTCCAGGGCCCGAGGGCCTTAAGGGAGCGAAACTACCGGAAGTTTCCCATTGACCCGGGATCGGTTGACCACCTCCTGCTGACACATGCCCATGTCGACCACTGCGGGCTGATTCCGAAATTTGTCAAGCACGGGTACAGCGGAAAGGTTTACGCCACGGCGGCCACGGCGGACCTTTGCGCGGTGATGCTTCCCGACAGCGGGTACATCCAGGAAATGGAAGTGGAGAGACTCAACCGCAAGCACAGAAGGGCCGGCAGGCCGCTCCTGGAGCCGATCTACACCGCGGATGAGGCCAGGGAATGCCTGAGCAGGTTCCACCGGGTTTCCTTTGGCGAGACGGTCAGCCTTACCCCCGAAATCAGCGCCCGGTTCACCAACGCCGGCCATATACTGGGATCGGCGATACTGGAAATCTGGGTCCGGGAGGGCACCGATCAGACCAAGCTGGTCTTTACAGGGGACCTGGGGACGGACGGCAAGCCTTTCGTGGACGACCCCGCCACGGTGGCCGAGGCCGATTACGTGGTCATGGAATCCACCTACGGGTCGCGCCTGCACGGTGACGCGGGCGGCAACAGGTTGGAGTCGCTGCACCGGGTCGTTTGGGAAACATACGGGAAGGGCGGTAACCTGGTCATACCCGCCTTTGCCGTGGAGCGCACCCAGGACCTGCTCTATGACATCAATACGCTGGTCAGGGAAGGACGCTTCCCGCCCATGGACGTATATATCGACAGCCCGATGGCCATCGCGGCTACCGAGATTTTCAAGCTGCACCAGGATTGCTTTGACGACGAGGCCAGGATGATCATGTGCCTGGCACAAAACCCCTTCGACATGCCTAACCTCAAGTACGCAAGGACAACCGAGGAGTCCGTGGCCCTGAACAACCTGAAGAAAGGGGCGGTAATCCTGTCCGCCAGCGGCATGTGCGACGCGGGGAGAATAAAACACCACCTCAGGCACAATCTGTGGAGACCCGAAAGCACCATACTCTTCGTCGGCTATCAGGCGCCGGGAACCAAGGGCAGCCGCCTGATCGAGGGAGCCGAATTCATCCGCATTCACGGCGAGGACGTCAAGGTAAGGGCCGATATCCGGCGCATCGACGGTTATTCTTCCCATGCCGACCAGAAGGGCCTGCTGGACTGGCTGGGCGGTTTTAAGGCCCCGCCCCGGAAAATCTTCCTGGTCCACGGCGAGCCCGAGTCGGCCGCCGTCCTGGCCGGGCTGATCAAGGAGAGGTACGGGATTGAGGCGGTGGTCCCGCAATGGCTGGATTCTTACGAAATCACACCGGGCATCACCTTCACCGAAGACCAGGTTCTCCAGACCCACGCCAGGGTGGCGGCCAAACTGCAGCGGCTCCTGGAGGAAGGGCCGGGGCAGGGCGACTATGCCGCCATTATGCGGCAGCTGAATGATTTAAACGGCCTCCTGGAAAAACTGAGCCGTAAGGAAGCAGTGTGAAATCGGGAATACAGTATTGTGATTGCCATTCCAGATGCCGGAGCGGAATCTCCCCAATTGGTCAGGGTTGACAGCTTATAGGGAAGGAAAGAAGCTCTTGCCGGGTTATAGTATAATTACAGCGGGTGACATAAAGTATATTTCTTTTGACTGCCTGGCCGCGACCGGAATGGTGAATCACGCCTTCACCACCCGCTTGGGCGGGGTGAGCCGGGGCCCCTACCACTCACTGAACCTTGCCTTTCACGTGGGGGACAGCCCCGGGGCGGTGCTGGAAAACCGGAGGAGGGCCTGCCGGGCGGTGGGCGCCGGCCTGGAGGACCTGGTCTGCGGGCAGCAGGTGCACGGGGACCGCGTCCACGTGGTTACCGAAGTCCACCGGGGAATGGGGGCCCGAAGCTACGCCGGGGGCATACCCGAAACCGACGCCCTTGTCACCGGCCGGCCCGGGCTGCTTCTTGCCAGCTTCTATGCCGACTGTGTTCCGGTAATCATCCTTGACCCGGTGCGAAGGGCCGCCGGCCTGGTTCATGCCGGGTGGAAGGGCACGCTGCTGAGGATAGCCGAGGCGGCGCTGAAGACCATGGGCCGGGCTTTCGGCAGCCGGCCCGGGGACTGCCTGGCGGCCATAGCCCCCGCCGTCGGTCCCTGCTGTTATGAAATCGACCGGCCTGTCGTGGACGCCATGACTGAACGGGGATTCGACCCGGCCCGCTATGTCCGGCCCGCCGGCCCCGGGCGCTGGAGGCTGGACCTGCCCGGCCTGAACCGGGACATACTGGTCGGGGCCGGGCTGGATCTCCGGAATATATCAGTAGCCGGACTGTGCACCTCATGCAGCCCCGATCTGTTTTTTTCCTACCGGGGCCAGTCCGGGAGGTGCGGGAGGATGGCGTCCCTGATTGTTCTCAGGTAGGGGTTCTTTATACCGGACCCTGGGCATTTTGGGAGGGAGGTGCCGGATTGTACAGGATCCTGGTGGTGGACGACGAGCAAAACATACTGGAATTAATCAGGTATAACCTGGAAAAGGAAGGTTACGGAGTGCTGCTGGCGTCCGACGGGAACGGCGCGGTGGAAACCGCCCTGAGGGAAAGGCCGGACCTTATCCTGTTGGACGTCATGCTGCCCAATCTGGACGGGTTGTCCGCCTGCCGCATACTCCGCCAGAACGAGGCTACCCGCAGAATACCTATAATCATGATCAGCGCCCGGGGAGAGGAGTTGGACAAGGTCCTGGGCCTTGAACTGGGGGCCGATGACTACGTAACCAAGCCCTTCAGCACAAGGGAGCTGCTGGCCCGGATTAAGGCCAGGCTGCGCAGGCAGGATGAGGAAAGCGACCCGCCGGTGAAAAAGGACAGCGGCGTTATCGTTCATGGTCAGCTGGCCATCGACCAGAGCAGGTTCCTGGTCACGGTGGACGGAGTGCGCCAGGACCTGACTCCCAAGGAGTTCGAACTGCTTCGGTTTTTGGCCGCGGAACCGGGAAAGGTTTTTTCCCGGGACTACCTGCTGGAAAAAATCTGGGGCTACGACTATACCTGCGATTCCAGGACGGTTGACGTTCACATCCGCCACATAAGGCAGAAATTTGAACAAATCCCCGGCTGTCCCCAGTTTATCGAAACTGTCCGGGGAGTGGGGTACCGCTTCAGGGAGCCCGTTTAATGCATTCTTAAGCAGATTTTTTAAAAAACACCCGGAATGCAGGTGTTTTTTCGCAGGAAATAATTTTTCACCGTCGAATACCAGAAAATGACTATAACTCTCCGGGAGTGGTCCGGTTATGGGCAGGGGTGCCGGAAGTGCTGAAACAGACCCCCGGGTTCCCGGACAAGGCAGTTTGAAGTCTCCGGCATTCAGGATAATACTTGTTATCTGCACGATACTTGTCCTGTACGTTGTTCTTTTACAATTATGGAGGGCGGCTTTGCCCAGGCAGACCGCCTTCCTCAGTGCGGGGGAACTGAAAAAGCTTTACCTGGCCGAAGGAGTCCTGGTCAGGGACGAAACGGTGATAACCGCACCTGCGGGCGGTCAGCTTAACATGCTGGTCCAGGAAGGAGAAAAGGTCAGGGCCGGGGAGAGCATTGCCGAAGTGAAAACGGTGGCCGGCGATACGGCAAGATCAAACAGGACGGTGCTGATCAGGGCTCCCAGGTCAGGGGTGGTCATTTGCCGGACCGACGGCCTGGAGGGCGTATTGAACCCGGGGCACGTGGATATCCTGGAAGTTGCAGGAGTCAAGCTCAGGGCCGGTGAAGGCCCCGGACGGGACGAAGGCAAAGGCGGCAGATGCGACAAAGGCCAGCCGGTCCTGAAAATCGTCGATAACCTTTCTCCCGTGGTAATCTGCCTGCAGGTGCCCGACGGTTTCCCGCCGGGCCTGCTGAAAAAGGGCGGAACCATCTCAATGACCTGGGAGAACAGCGAATTCGCCGGCCGGATTACAGACGCAAGGGATTACCGGGGCCGGCCCCAGCTGGTTGTCGAGGTTATGTCCTACCCCGCGGGTTTTCTCCAGCAAAGAAAGGTGATCCTGGGGCTTGAGGGGGGAACGGTGACAGGGTGCCTTGTCCCTGCCAAATCACTGGTGGAAAAGGATGGGCAGGCGGGACTATACATAATGGACAAGCACCGGGTCAGGTGGGTTCCGGTCAGCCTGGAGGGCGTGGTTGATGACACGGCCGCCGTTTCGGGGGCGGAGGTGGTTCCCGGGACCCGCTACGTGGTCAACCCCCGCAGGTTATTTAACAGGGTATAGGTGGTCAAAAGTGGACCGGTCAGTGGTCAGGGAGAACATTGCCAGGCTGCGCGGCCAGGTTTTAGCCGCGGCCGTTAAGGCGGGGCGCAATCCCGCCGATATAAAAATAATAGCAGTAACCAAAAATGTCCCTGAGGAAAGAATGCTGGAAGCCTTACGGGAGGGAATAACGGAGCTGGGTGAGAACAGGGTTCAGGATCTGTTGGCCAAGCAGCCGCGCTTCGGGCCGGGGGTGCACTGGCACCTGATTGGGCACCTGCAGACAAACAAGGTCAAATCAGTGGTGGGCAGGGTCGATCTCATCCACTCCCTGGACTCGTGGCGTCTGGCCTGTGAATTGGACCGGCGGTCCAGGGAGGCCGGGCTGGTTTCGGAGGTCCTGGTCCAGGTCAACGTGTCCGGTGAAAAATCAAAGCACGGCCTTGATCCGACGGAAGTGCCGGATTTTATCAGGTCGGGGCTTGATCTCGCGGGTATTTCCGTAAGGGGGTTGATGACCATCGCCCCGCTGGTGGACGACCCCGAGGAAGTGAGGCCGGTGTTCAGGGATTTGAAAAGATTGTTCGATTCGATTAGGCTGAGCATTCCCGCTGTATCTATGACCTACCTCTCCATGGGAATGACCAATGACTACCGGGTGGCGGTGGAAGAAGGGGCCAACATGCTGCGGGTGGGTACTGCCATCTTCAGTGGCCGGTAACCGGTTTTCAGCCGCTGTGAAAGGAGGAACACCGATTTGGCGAAAAGACTTGTCGACAGGTTTCTCGGAATAATGGGGTTTGAGGAGGATACGGTTGACGAAGAAGAAAAGGTCCGTGAAACCAGGTTCCGGGATGAGGAGGAAACCATTCCGGCAAGCCGGCGCAAGGGGCAGGTATTGAACCTGCACGCCCAGCGCCAGCTCAAGGTGGTGGTTTCGGAGCCCAAGGCCTTCGAGGATGTCCAGAACCTGGCGGACAACCTCAAAAACCGCCGGCCGGTCATTGTCAACCTGGAAAAGGCCGACCCGGAACTGGCCCGGAGAGTGGTGGATTTTATCAGCGGCGCCACTTACGCCCTCAACGGAAGCCTGCAGAAGGTCGGCAGCGGGATTTTCCTGTTTGTACCCAGCAACATGGACATATCCGGCGAAATCGGCGACCAGTTGAAGGATCGGGGGCTTTTTTCCTGGATGCGACAGGATACAATCAGTATATTAAGCAAGGATCGGAGATGAACTACGGATGCCCCTGAAGGGATTAAAGCTGGGTTTCATAGGAGGCGGGGCCATGGCCGGGGCCCTGCTTGCCGGGCTTGCCGGCAGCGGCGCGGTGGCCGCACGGGACTTGTACGTTTCGGATATAAGCAAAGAGAGGCTGGAAATGCTAAGGTCGTCATTAAATATTAATATATTGGATGACAACAGGGAATTGGTCCGGCAGGCGGATGTAATCGTCCTGGCCGTCAAGCCGGGCAGTGTTCTGCCTGTCCTCCGGGAGGTGGCCGGCGACCTTAAACCCGGACAGACCATTATTTCCATTGCTGCCGGGGTTTCTCTCAAAAGCCTCGAGACCGCCGCCGGAGAGGGGGCTGCCGTAGTGCGGGTCATGCCCAACACACCGGCCCTGGTCGGGGAGGGGGCGAGCGCTGTCTGCCCGGGCACTAAGGCAGGCAGGGAAGACACGGACAGGACCCTGGCCATTTTTAACGCCGTCGGCAGGGCGGTAGAAATTCCCGAGTCGATGATGGATGCCGTAACGGGCCTGAGCGGAAGCGGTCCGGCTTACATGTTTATCATTCTCGAGGCGCTGGCAGACGCCGGGGTCAGGATGGGGCTGCCGAGAAACGTGGCGACCCTCCTGGCCGGCCAGACCATGCTGGGGGCGGCCAAAATGCTGCTGGAATCCGGCCAGCACCCCGGACAGCTGAAGGACATGGTCACCACACCGGGGGGGACCACCATAGAGGGGATATACGCCCTTGAGATCAACGGCCTGCGGGGAGCGCTGATGGAGGCTGTGCAGGCCGCCACGGAGAGATCCCGCGAATTGTCAGGCGGCATAAAATAGGAGCGTGGTGGATTATGAGTTTGGTGACCCTGGTGGATATAGCCTTTGAGGTATACATGGCGCTGATGGTGGCCAGAATCCTGCTTTCCTGGATAAGGCACAATCCGTATCAGCCGGTCATCCGCTTTATATATGAGATAACCGAGCCGGTGCTGGGCTTTTTCAGAAGGATCATCCCCCCCATCGGGATGTTGGACGTTTCGCCCATCGCGGCCTTTCTGGTCCTGGGAGTGGTAAAAAGCCTGATTATCAGGATAATCCTATATATAAGCTTTTGAGGTGAGGTTCCAACTGGACAGGGAACGTTTTCTGGCCGGCGCCGGGGGAGAGAACAGGGAACTGCTGGCCCGGGCGGCCGATCTGGCCGAGGCGGTGCTGCGCAGCCGCCGGCCGGCTGTGACCGACTTTTACGACCCGTATCACGCGGGTTTAGTTCTTTCCGCACTTAAAAGGGCGGCCGGCCTGGCCTGGAGGAGCGACGGCGGCTATCCCGGGGCCGAGCGGAGGAGGGTGGTCATCTGCCCGGACTGCACGGACCCCGGTGAAGCCGACTCCAGGCTGGGTTATTTATCGATCACGGGCGACTTTCACGGTTCCCGTCCCGGCCACAGGGACTTCCTGGGGGCACTGCTGGGCCTGGGGCTGAAAAGGGAGAAAGTGGGAGATATCCTGGTTGACGGCAAGGGGGCCCAGGCGGTAATTGCCGCCGAGGTCCTGCCTTACATAATGGGCAACCTGTTCAGGGTGGGCAGGTGGGAGGTGGCCCTGGAGGAGATTGGGGCCGCCGACCTGCGGGTTCCTGAGGAGAGGGTCAGGACGGTGAACGCCACCGTTTCCTCCCTGAGGCTTGATTCGGTGGCCGCCGCCGGGTTCGGCATGTCCCGGACCAAGATGGCCGGCTACATAGCCTCCGAAAGGGTCTACCTGAACTGGCAGGTGAGAAACTCCCCCTCCCGGCCGGTCGGCGCGGGCGACGTTATTTCCATCAGGGGCAGGGGAAGGGTGGAGGTGGCCGAGATCAGGGGAACTTCCCGGAGCGGGAGGATTTTTGTATTGCTCAAGAGATATTACTAACGGTCAGGAGACAGGAGACAGTAGACAGGAGAAAGGAGATATAATTACGGAATAAACTGCAGCTGACAGTTGTTAATGGAAATGGCGGTGATTGATTTGCTGGATGTGCGCGAAGATAAAGACGGCGTTACCTTCAGGGTCAGGGTGCAGCCCAGGGCCTCCCGCAACCAGCTGGCCGGGGTCATGGACGGGGCCCTCAGGGTGCGGCTTACCGCCCCGCCGGTGGAAGGCGAGGCCAACGAGGCCTGCCTGAAGTTCCTGGCCGGGCTGCTGGGGGTACCCGGCAAGTCGGTGCAGCTGGTCTCCGGGCAGGCCGGCCGGAACAAGACCGTGAGGGTGCTGGGGCTCACCGTCCGGGAGGTCCTGGACCGGGTTATGCTGGAGAAGTAGCGTAACGAAGGTGTTTGTAAGAGTGTGTCGGACGCCTGAAGGCAGTGTATATTTTTAGTAGGTGTCTGGAGGGGCAATAAAGAAATGAGACCTTTAGAGGTTACTTCATAAGAAGTAGCCGACTCCCGGGTAAGGAGTGAGGTCTCGTGGTAAAAATTCGGCAACTGGTGATGGTGGTC
>DYET01000151.1 GCA_020725625.1 Desulfovirgula sp.
AACTTTGTTGCGTACCAGTCTCATCGGAAAAAGAAGTTGATGTTTCTGGAATCCGGATAATTGTCAAGGTTCAGGAATTAATTTACGCTGTAGTATTAGGAACTGCCGTTGTCCTTTAAAATTGCATTGAGTATGAATTGCACCCACGCCCTGTTGGGTTTCAGTGTTTTGCCATAGGTAAAGCTGCGGAAGAGTATAAAAATGCAGCCGGCCGTGGCCTTTTCGTCCATTTTGCGAAAAAGACCCTTGCTGGTCCCCTCCCGGAGAATACCCAAAAAGATACCCTCGATACCTTCCTCAATGGTCTTTATTTCATCCTTCAGAAATGGAGCGTACAGTCCCGAATCATCATTCAACACCTTGCTCAGGAATGGATTATCGCGAAAGTAATCCATCGCCAATTTAGTGAAGGTTTTCAATTTCTCAAGCGGGTTCTCAATGTTCTTCAGTTGATTTAACACATTTCTTCTTACCGATAAGGCCTCGGTTATAACCAGCTCAGAAAGAATCTTCTCCTTGCTTTCGAACATTTCATACAACGTCCGCTTGGAAACACCGGCGCCCTGAGCTATTTCATCCACGGTGGTTTTCTTGAATCCGAACTGTTCAAATTTTTCTTTGGCAACCTGTAGTATTCTGAGCTTTTTCTCCTGGTCCATTACTTCTCCTTAAAAACCAAAATGGTTTTTTAGTATTCTTATATCATGTCGCTAAATCTATGTCAAGCATATTTTTATATGAAATTTGCCTGTTAATATTTAGCATAAAAAGCGTGAGAATCCTCAAATTCCGCTCCGGACGTCTTAAGCAGCAGGGCTTACCGGCTACCGGACTACCGTCTTTAAGAAATATTGAAATTCAATCATTTCGTTTTTAAGCAACCTGATAAATACGGGCACCAGATCGGGGTCGAACTTTTTGCCGCTCAATAACTGCAATTGGCTGATGGCCTCTTCCATGGCCATAGCTTTCCGGTATGGGCGGTCGCTGGTCAATGCATGATAAACGTCTGCTATGGTCAGTATTCTAGACTCTATAGGAATATTCTTTCCCTTTATTCCGTTCGGGTAACCGGAGCCGTCAAAGCTTTCATGATGGTGTAGAATTATCGGCGCCACCCTTCGAAGGTACGGCATCTGGTTTATAATAGCCTCTGCGATATTGGAATGTCTCTGAACGATTTCTCTCTCGGATGGCGTTAAAGGCCCGGGCTTGTTGAGGATATATTCGGGTATTCCTATTTTTCCTATGTCGTGGAGCATAGAGGCCAGGCGGACCATTTCCTTCCGTTCCTCAGAAAGTTTAAGGGCCTGGGCCAAAGCCAAGGCATAGGCCGTTACCATTTTAGAATGGGTATAAGTATAATTATCTCTGGCATTGATTACGGCCGCCAGGGTGTAAACAGTGGACAGATAGGCGTCCTCGATCTGTTTTCTTAGGAAGTCTGTTTCCGCTTCCAGAGTATTTTCTGTAACTACGTTGGAAATGTTTTTTGTGTTTGCAGCTGGCGTATAGAGACAAACCTTGTTCCTGCCTAAACGCTTGGCCTGATATAAAGCCTGGTCGGCACAATACAAAAGTTGTTGTTTGTTGCCGGCATGTTTGGGGTAGGAAGCAACGCCGAGGCTGACTGTAAGGAGTTTGCTGTCGTATCCCGCGCCCCGGAAATTGTTTTGTACTCTGTTTCGTATCCTCTCTGCCACCGACACTGCTTCAAGGGGGTTCGTAGCGGGCAGTATGATTGCAAATTCATCACCTCCGTAGCGTGCCGCCACATCGGTTGCCCGGGTAGACTCATTTATGGCCTTCGCAATGGTGTTTAAGGCCTCATCGCCGACCAGATGGCCGTAGAGATCATTGTATACTTTAAAAAGGTCCAGGTCCATAAAAATTACCGAGCAGGGAAGGTCAGCCCTCTTGCAGCGGGCAATTTCCTTATCCAGAAATTCGTGAAAAAAGCGGTAATTAAACAGTTTTGTCAGTTCATCCCTCACCGCCTGGGTCCTTGCTTCCGTGTAGGCCCGGGCGTTATTAATGGCAACGGCTGCCTCATTGGACAGTGTCAACAGGAGTTCCCGGTCATCATCCGAATATGGATCGCCGGAAGTTTTTTCAGAGAGTACCAGAATACCGAGCAACTCTTTATGCATTCTTATACCCACCAGCAGCTCCGCTTTCATTTCTTCCAGTTCGTCCCTTTCACTTTGCCATAGGCCCTGAAAGTCCGGACGGGTCTCAATCTCCTCAATAGTGAGAATGGACTCACTTTTTTGAGACAAGCAGCAGACTATCGGGCTTGTTTTATCCATTCTAATCGCGGATAAGTCCTCCATTTTAGCGCCATAAGCCGAGTGAATATAAAAATTCCCATCCCTGTCCGGTAGAAAAAGGTAACATGAAGATGTCTGCAAAGCCTTGGTTAATAGCTCCAGGGTGGAATTGGCCAGTTTATCAAGATCGAGAATAGCGGTTATTATATGGCTGAATTCTTTTAAGGTTTCTCTGAAGCCAAACTGCTGCCCGAAAAAAAACTTATCGATTAACAACTGTAAATATTTTTTTGCAGGCTCGAAAAAGAGTGCAATAATGACTGCTACCGGCAAGGCGAACAAAATAGTGGAATACCCCACTTGTTCTCTTATAAGGTGCTCTGCAACAAAGACAATCAAAAGATAACTTCCGGTCAGCAACGCGGTCAAAACGGAATAAACCAGTCCCTTGCGGATTGTTATTGTTATGTTTAAAAAATGATAGCGGTAGATAGCGTAGTAAAGGAGGCAGGCGTTAACTGTATTAGCTGCGATGTCTATGGGATATTGCCCTATCCGGGGGATAAAATTCAGCAATGATCCCAACGTTATTACTGCGGCTCCGATGGAGGGGTAGACCAGCCGGTTGGACCAGAACGATGGGGGGTTTCTAAAGGCTTCATTGATAAGAAAAATGGCGGATGCAAGTGTATAACCGCCTCCTATAATGCCGAAGGGGACCGCCAGCGGGCCGAGGATATAAACGAAGGTGCCTTGGGACATGTATGCGTCCGCAACTATCATCCCCAGTAAATTACCTATAAATAAGACGCCCCAAAATACGTAGCCGATTCTACGCCAGATGATTAATTTTGCCCGGCCCAAAATTTCCTGCGAAAAATGAAAAAACAAAAAGGGAACGCCCATCATGCCGAAGATCATAATTCTGTTCCAGACAAGCGTTCCGGGGAAAATATCCGCGCGCATGGCGAAGGAGCCAAAACTCCAGATAATCATCACTACCAGGTAGCCGATGAAAATCCTGGCAACCTTAGAGCGTGGGCTTTTCAGGGCCAATAAGAACAGTACGCAGTAAAAAAAAAATGCTGTCAGGGGAATAGCCATTGATAATGATATGGAAATATTTATGTCAGTAGACAATGTTAATCACCCTCCCGCATCAGACTATATTGGGCGAGTTCCGCTATAATTCTATCAGGTGGATTTATCCGGGTAATCGCTTCCATTTCCCGGCCATTTCCGGCCCCCCTATTTTTTTGCATTACCAGTTTAAAGCATCCTTCGGGCAGAGGGACCAGTTTCAGTGGCCGAAAACCTATAATGTCTTCCAGGTCGTGATAGTCGGAGTCCACTGACCGAAGGGCAAGGTGAATTTTTTCTTCGATTGATTGGAACTCACTGCCAGAATCTATTTCAATGTATAGCTCCATTATGGGATGGTCTTTTGCAAAGCCTTTTCTGGCTACCCACCTGCCGTGGGTGATGTTCGCTCTTTCTAGGGCTTCCCAGACCGTTCTTTCCGTAATACGGGTAAAATTCGCTATATCGATAACGTCGCGGGCCCTGTCTTCATAAACGATCTGGGGCAGGTTGATGTTCAAATTATGGTTGCGCAGGCTTAAAACCCTGATAAAGTCTCCAAGCCGGTAGCGTATGAATGCCCCGCCCCGGAAATTGGTTATGACCAGTTCATACCTTTTTCCGGGCTCAATTTCGTGCGTCAAAACGGTTGACGGTATATATCCCGGATCAGCCACGGACTTGCAGTACTCCTCCTCCGGTATAAACTCCCAGAAATTAGCATCTGGAAATAAAATGAGGCCTTCATGATCCCAGGTTTGCGTAGCGGCTATACCTATTTCTGTGCCTCCATATATTTCAATAGGTTTTTTTCCCCAGTAATATTCAATGCGATCCTTGTAAAAGGCGGTATCCGTACCTGCGCAGATGATTCCCTTTAAGCTCCAGACATCCTTCGGCAAAAGCTTCCTGCCGCGAATCCCGGCTTTTGCAAGACCCCAGGCAAGTCGAAGCTTGGCTAAGAAATTTGACCTCCGAAAATCCGAATCTCCGAATTCTTGCCGGGAAAACTTTTCACCAATTTTTACAAGCACGCTGGATACACCAAAGAACAGGTCTATCCCTCTCACCAGGCCTAGTCTGAAACCTTCCGTGTTTCTTTCTTCAAAGGTCATTTTTTCAGCTACAGGCAGTGGAGGGAGGTACTCAAAAGGAAACTTATCCATTAGTCCGTAGGGGACCATACCGGTCATATAAGGCGGCGGCGCCATAGCATAAAGGAATTTATAGTTTTCTTTAAGGGTAAAATCGTATTTTTTTGAACATAGAGAAAAGATAATTGCAGAAAAAAAATTCTTTGCATGTATCTGCACCATTCCCCGGCTGTAAGGCGCCCATTTGCGTTCGTAGTTACCCAGCTTGCCCGATGTACAAATCCAGTATTGTGGTTTGGCGGGCAAAACATCTTCATTTTTTTGCCCAAGAAATGATACATAGTTTTCATACGTGGTCAGAGGAATATATTTTCGAAAATCGTTCAAATTATCCGGAATAGGCTGATTGAACATTATCTTTGCCATACCGCTGTTGGACAACAGCCCCAGCTGTTCCGTGAGAAGGCGTTCCTGGACTTTTATAAACTCATCAATGGATAAATCTATAAAGCCGCAGTATTTCATCCAGACATCCCTTTTTTTTCCTTCTTTAAGAAGTTCTAAAATGCTTGCCATAGTATTAATAAGCTCCTCTCCCGTACATGAATCGCCTGAAGCTATTCCTGTTCGGGAACAGCATCGGTGTTGTCCTGCTGTAGATTTCATATCCGGGGAATAAAATTCTGAATATCCACCGGTCCTGGATGACAATATAAATTATGTTGCAAAAAGTCCAGATAATTCCGCCTTTCAGGACAAGAAGCGATCCGGAAACAAGGAATAGACCCGTCATAAAGACAATGTAACCGATAAACCCGGGGTGTCTTGTAAAAGCATAAGGGCCACCGGTTGCCAGAACCATTCCTGAGGTTTCCCTGTATGTACGTCTTATAGGGGCATATAAAAACAGGCAATACACCAGCCACCACAATCCAATGATTGTCAATGGCCACCCGCTCCAGCTTGTCCACTGTGGAAGTACAATCTTCTGGGCGTCAAACGCAGCCACAATAATGGCGCCTGTGTGAATTCCATAACCCCCGGCTGCAATTAAAAAACGTTTTCGTATTTGCTTTAAAGATGCGAGATCATAAATAAGAAGCAGGATAAATCCGGCTATACCGGCATAAATAACCAATATTCCGCTCATTTTAACCTACTTACCCTTACTTGTATATTTTTCCAATAATTTTAGAGTAAAAAAGGGGAATAATATGAGCTTATTCATCATTCTCTTAACTTTTCCTGCATTAATTTAGAAAAGAATTTAGAAAAAATTTGTGTCAATATTTAATAGTATTTGTTTAAAAGTCCGAGACTGTGTCAGAATTTCTATCTCCGGGGCGAAAAAGGACACGTTTACCTGTTCCTGATGCAGACCCGCCCCATGAAAACCCGGCCCCCGGGGAAAACTACCCGGGAACAGACAACGGAGAAAATATAATACCGGAGGTGTTCCCCATGCCCAAGAACAGAAATGTTGTCTTAAATTCCAATTTCCCGCAGTTATCAAGAAAAAAGGGAGACCAACTACCTCTCCCCAGCCTGGAAGATATTCGAGATTCAAAAAAGACCGAATCTTTCACTTTTGTGTCAATTGCAAGCCTCTGATAACAGTTCGGCAATGTCCTTGACTTTAAGGCGGCCTTCCAACCCCTCAGCTTTTACGGCATCATCAAACATTTTAGCGCAGTTTGGACATGCTACGGCCAGGACTTCTGCACCGGTGGATGCTGCTTCCCGAACCCTGACAGCAGCGGGACTGTTTGTTCCGCTGCCGATTATGTCCGTAAAGAAATTTCCACCACCTCCGCCGCAGCATAAAGCGTCTTTCCTGTTTTTTTCCATTTCAATAAGTTTCAATCCTGGAACGGCCTGTAATACTCTCCTCGGGGTGTTATACTCATCGTTGTGCCTGCCGAGGTAACAGGGGTCGTGATAGGTCACTTTAAGGTCAACTTTGCCAGGTTTTAATTTTTTGTCCTTAAGCAAATCCCAAAGCAGTTGCGTGTAATGGAAGACACTAAAACCGGCGCCGTAATTTGGGTAAAAGTTTTTCATAACATTATAGGAGTGCGGAGACAAGGTCACTACTTTGTTTACCCCTGCTTTATTATATCTGGTGGTGTTTGTCTCTGCCAGGTATTCAAACAGAGACAGTTCGCCGAGTAACCTAACTTCATTGCCGTCGCATACTTCTTCGCTGCCCAGAATGCCTGCTGATAAGCCCGCCCTGGCAAAAAGGCCAGCCAGCGAGTGAGCGATCCGGCGCCCTCTTTCGTCGTAAGATCCCACGCAACCTACATAAAAAAGGTATTCATTTCCGTCATATAGGCCCATCCCGGACCCTTCCGCCCACTTACCCCGGTCTGCTGGCGGAGCCTTATACGGGTTGCCGTAAAGCTGAATGTTTTTAAGGTAATCTCTAACCGTGGGCGGGACCAGGCCCTGCTCAACCATTTCCTGCCTAGCCGCAACCACAATCTCCACCAGGTAATCCTTAAATTTAAACACGCATTTATCCACACAGTTCCTGCAGGTGGTGCAGGAATAAATTATATCAGCCAGGTGTTCGGTCCATTGAATGTCCTTTTTTAACCAGCCGTTAATCAACCACAATCTCCCTCCGGGAGAGTAGCTTTCAAAGTTAAATTTGCTGTAGGTGGGGCAGTTTAGGTCGCGGAAATCGCTGGTGAATTTGCAATACCCGCACCTGAAACACCTGTGAACGATATCGGCATATTGCAATTCAAAGCACCTCCCAGTTACCGGGATTCATGATTCCGTTCGGGTCAAGCAGGTCTTTTACCCTTTTCATTAATTTAAGGGTGTTCGGCTCCATTTGTTCCATGATCTGCCTTTGCGCCGGGGCCTCGGCTTTCCAGGGAATCCCACCCAGCTTAAGCACAGCCTGGTTGGTCTGGTGTAATGCATTCCTGGCCTTGTCGACGTCTTCCTCGTCCGCCCGGTTAAACGGGTAGGCAAAAGCAAACATCATGCAATGCGCACGGCCTATAATCCGCACGGTAAAGGAGTAAGTGGTGCCACACCTGTCGGCTATGGCCAGGCCCTCCCGGTATGCCCGGGGAAACAATTCCACGGGCATGATCGCGCCAACGTACTCAAAGCCGCCGCCTTTCTTGACGTCGGCATATCTGGCGACGCTGCGCTGGGGGGTCTCAAGGAATCCTTTTTTGAGGTCAGCGGTGAGGAACATGAAACCGCCTTCCCGGTCATTAATGTAATCTTCCAAGGCCTGGCGAATCATCTTGCGTTTATAGTCCATTTCCATGTCGCTGTTTCCGGTGAAAGCAATGTTTGTCAACTGGAACCCTTCCATCCAGTCTGGTTTCGGCGCCGTGACTACATTGACATCTTCGGCAACTTCCGTTTCTGTAACCCTGTAAATAATCTCTGGAACATACTCAGGGTTTTCCGTGACGAACATCATCACATCTTTCTTTCTCTGTTTCGGGTAAAGTTTTAGAGCTACTTTAGTCATTACACCGGTGGTTCCGAACCACCCCAGGAAAAGGCCGGCCAGGTCGGGCAAAGGCGAGCGGGCAAACCAGTACGGGGTGGTTGAACATGAACCTACTTTGCATATTTCTCCGGTGGGTAGAACAACTTCCAGGCCGTTTACCATATCTGAGTGAAAGCCGTACACTTGGGAAAGGTGGCCCGAACCATGAATGCAGACATTACCTCCCACCGTGGATATAGGAGGGGAGTCCGGGATTGAATGTCTCAACTGGGGGTAATTTAACTCAAGGTGCGATTGAAGCTGTCCGTGGGACACACCTGCTTCCACCACAACGTACCTGCTGAATTTATTAACCTCGATAATTTTGTTCATCCTTTTCATGTCCAGCACAATACCACCCTTTAGGGGAATGGTCAGTCCCGAAAGAACAAGTCCTCCCCCCATGGGTACTAAGGGAATCCTTTCCTGGTTAGCCAGAATAACTATTTTTTGCACTTCTTCCGTCGTTCCAGGCATCACTACGTAGCTTGGCCAGCTTGGACGCATCGTCCCCGGGTCCCTTGAATAAAGGTATAGCTCTTCCTGCCTGTTGGAAACATATTGTTTGCCTGTGATTTCGCACAGTAAATCATAAATGCGATCCATGTATTATTCACCCCGTAACTTTAAAGATTTTCGCCAATGGCAATCCTGCAAAGATCACTAATCAGCAGCGGCATCAGCCCTTTTTCAGCGACCATCTGCCCCATGGTGGCATAGCATCCAGGACAGTTAAAAACGCAGACCGTTGCGCCGGAGCTTTTCATGTCTTCTAGGTTTCTTTTATTCAGGTCATCAGCCAGGTCATCCCGCCCCTGCATTCTCAATATGGCACCGCAGCAAAGCGGGGTTTCCCTGTCGTATTCCCTCGGCACCCTGTCCACGCCGATTAATTCAAACAGTTCGTCAAGCAGGGGTTCCTTCTGGGGGGTAAGGCGGGTTGAACAGGGGCGCTGGTAAGCTATTTTCATGCCCAGGTTGCGTAAACTGGTTCTATTTTCTTTTAACTTGTCAATCAGGTATTCAAACAAGTGTACAGGCCTAAAGGGTACTTCTATGCCGTAGGCCGGCGCCCAGGATGCGTATAAGGCGTAACACTCGTCGTGAAAACAGACCAGTTCCTTTATGTTGCACTTGGCGTAATTGGCTATAACTTCGGGCACCCGCTCTTTGATCACGGAACTTTTGGCAAAATGCAGGTAGACCAGATTGCAAAAGAGATCCCGGCCCATCATAATGGAGACGTCTTCAAACAGCTTGCCCTTGATGTTGTTCTTCAGCGCGGGAAAAAGACATAAATTAAAAGGCACCCCTTCAACGTTCTGAGGTTCAAAATCCCCTTTTGGTGAAAACATTTTTATTTGCTGATGCACGATGGGCCTGGGGGCCGGCCAGATTCCCGCCTGCTCCTGCAGTTCAACGATTTGGTAAAAGGGATGGTTGCCTTTATCGCAGTATTCCTCGCAGGCGTAACAGGTGGCACACTCTTGGAGCACGAGGGATTCCTCGCCGTTATTAAGCTTTTGTCTTTCCCTGGCCGCGTCCTCCCGGCTCAGTTTCAGGTACTGGCATCTAACCAGGCAGTCAATTGTTTCGCACGAGGCGCAAACGTCCTTGTCAAACTTCAATTCATACACACCGCTCACCTCTATCAAGTCATTTTTTGCATATTACCATGGGTAAATCGCCAAAAAATCGCCAAAGACGGAGTTGGCAGGCTGAATTGTGCAATAACTGCAAATATTTTTGCATATTGACTTTTTCGTTACTATACAAGCGTTACAGATATTGGTATCATCTCTATAAGGGGGAGACCCGGGATGCTTGGAATCTATATGCTTGGCAGCCCGCTTATAACTCTAACAGAAGCGCCGGTTAACCTGCCGCGCAAAAAGGAACGTGCCCTGCTTTTTTACCTGAGCACGGCCGGCCATAGAAACGCGAGAGACGTTTTAGCTGACTTATTATGGGGTGAACTTCCTAAAAAACAGGCCCTGCACAGCTTGAGCAATGCTGTCTACCGGATAAACAGCGTTTTTTCAACAATGGTTGGCGGAAAGGACCTTCCCCTGATTGTTTCTAACAGGGAAATAATTTATATCAACCACGCATACCCGGTCTTCATCGATACCAGGGCCATGGAGAAGATGTCCGGGTGGGCAAAAGAAAGTCTTATGACCGAGGTTCCCCGGGAAGAACTGGAACGATTGGCAGCACTTTATCGGGGTGATTTTTTAGAAGGTTTTTATCTAAACGGTATGAAAGGTTTTGAAGAGTGGTGCCTTTACCAGAGGGAACACTACCGGAACATTTACCTGGCCTTATTAAACCGGTTGCTTAATCTTGAACGCAAAGGGAATAATTATAGCAAAGCTCTGGAATATGCCAAGCTTATTCTTTACCAGGACGAACTTCGGGAAGATGCGCATTACATGGTGATGGACCTCTACTGGAAATCAGGCGACCGGGCATCCGCCTTGCGTCAATACAACACGTGCAGGGAGATATTGAAAAAAGAGCTTGGCGTAGAACCGCTCGCAAAGACCAGGGAGTTATACGAAAATATAATTTCCAACGGCGGGCAGACACAGGAATTTGTGCCGGGGAATGTTGGATTTAGATGGGACGAACAACCGGTTTTTTTAATGTCAATTAACGAAAGCCGCGGTAAGGCTTTCTTTGAATTATGCGAATATGACCGGGCTGAATTTGAATTTAACCAACTACGGCATCAGGCTGAAAGCAGAGGAAAAGCCGAGCTTGGCGGTAAGGCTTTTTACCTGCTTGGTTTGACCAAGCTATGCAACCGGGATTTTAGCATGGCCGAAGATTACCTGACCAGGGGTTATGAAATTTCCACTAAACTTGGAGATAAATCCACGGCCATTGCCTGCGCCACTGACCTGTCACTGATGCTGAGCATGATGGGTAGGTTGGAGGAAGCGAAAAAATTCAGCAGGGAAGCCGAGAAACTGGGCAGACAAACAAATGACGACCTGGCCCGATGCAACGCTTTAATTGACGCGAGCCGTCGCATGCTCCTAAAGGGGATGGCAAAAGGGGCAGTTGCGGGATTCAAGGAAGCGCTGCTGCTGGCCCAAAACGGGGGGCAGACCTTTAACGAACTTCTGTGCCGTTTTTTCCTGGGCTTAGCTTACACCGAGACGGCAGACTTTGGCGAAGCATTAAACATGCTGTTTCTTAACCTGGAACGGGCGCAGCGGATAGGCAATGTTTTCATTGTTACCCGCTTGCCCAACAGTATCGGCTGCGTTTACCAGGAACTCGGGGACATTGATAACTCGCTGCTCTGGAACGAACGGGGCGTCCAAATTTGCAGGCAGTACCCCTGGCCTGAACCGCTGGGTTACTCATTGGTCAACCTTGCTATCGATTATATGTTAAAAGGCGGGTACGTTCGGGCGCTAGAGAATTTTCGCGAGGCGGAAGCGCTGGCCCGTCAGGACAATAAAATAATGTGGCGGTGGGAAGGGCGGATGTGGTTGGGTCTGGGCGAAATGGCCCTGCGCCAGGGCGATTTGGACGGGGCTTCAGCTTATTGTCAGCATGCCCTCACTTATGCCCGGAAAACCCGTATTCGTAAAAATATGGCCCGCGCTCTGCTGCTGCAGGGGAAAATTCTGCACGCCCGAGGCAAGCGCGGGGAGGCTGTTTATTCCGCGCAGGAGGCGCTGGCGGTTGCGCAGCAGATGGACAATCCCTTAATTGCGCTTGATTGCCAAAACGCTCTGGCCGTTTTCTATGGCGACCTGGGTGACAGCCATCGTGCCCGGTCACACGATGAAGAAGCCAAAAATATTTTAGAGAGTATTTCCTGTTGTGTTAAAGACCCGGGGTTGATCAAAAATCTAAACCAAAACCGGAGTATTATAGTGCCAGGCGCCCGCTAGCGGGGAAGATTTAGCGGGCTTTTTTTTTGCCACTTTTGTCTGTTGATCGGTCATGGGGACGGTTCTTTCAAGATTGGGCTAAACGGGCCTGACAAGAATGTGAACACGGCCTCCAGCACGCCTCCGGCCACCGCTAGGGCCTTGTCGGAGATGGTGTAGCATTCCGCCCCTTCACCCCGCGGGTCTATGTCGCCGATTTTCGTCCCCCGGCGGACCCACAAGCCCGGCTTGATCATTCCCCGGACCAGCCCGGATAAATCCGCCCCGACCGGGGTGCCGTTCACAAAGGCCACCACTTCCCCCTTCTCCACCCGCTGGCCGATGGAAAAGCACGGCGTGAACGTCCAGGCCGGCGGTAAATCCCGGCCCCAGACCGATTACCAGGGGTGCGTCAGAGATTCGGGTGCCAAGGTTGCGCTTGGCCATGATGGCGTCCACCACCACTGTGGGGCGCAGCCGGCCCATCACGGCGGCCCCGGGGTCCACCAGAACCGGAATGATTCCCTCTTCCACCAGGTCCAGGACTCGATCCACCGAATCGGCCCGGCGGGCCTCCACTCCTTCCACCCGGGCGGCCCCGGAGTAAACCGAAAAAAAACCAGGCGTTTTACGCCTGGGGCAGGCTGCCTCGACCTCAATTCTTCAGCGGCCGGCTTTCCGGTCTACTCCGTCACCGCAATCAACCTGGACTCTTTGAAGTATTCCACATTGACATCGAGTGCTTCAGCCACAAAGCGCAGGGGAACCAGGGTCCTGCCGCCGACGATCACCGGCGGCACGTCCAGGCTGTACTCCTGCCCGTTGATCAAGGCGGTGTCCCGGTCGATTTCCAGCACTACCATTTTTGCTCCCCGGACAAACACAACCTGCCGCTTTGTCGGATCCCAATTGACGGTACTGTCCAGGCTTTCAGCGAACTTCCTCACCGGCACCAGGGTACGCCCGTTTACAATACACGGGGGAACGTCGAACTTGATTTTGTTGCCCCTTATGAAGACGGGCATTTCAGCCATATCCATGCCGGCATACAGGCTGTTAAGCGCCTGGTAAATCGACCGGTCTCCCGGGTCCGTTCCGGCGGCTTCAATGAGGGTTTCTTCGGCGGCCATTCGGCTGCCCAGTTTGTGCAGGGCCATTCCCAGTTTTTTGAGGACCCAGGCCAACTCCATCCTCTCCCGGATTGTATGCCTGGCTTCTAATCTGATCCTCCCGGCTTCCTCGGCAAGGGCCAGCATTGCTTCCGCGTCCCGGCAAATGGCCTGGAGAATTTCACTGTCAACGGTGGCTTTCTCCATTCCGTAGACCGAATCCCTTACCGACTTTGCCTCGATTAAACCCCGGATGACCTGAGCCGCAACGCCGTCGCCGTTTTTTGAAACATTCGCCAGGGCGTTGCGCAGTCCCTTCAGGCTGGGGTGCTCACTCCGGTCCCAGGCCGGTACGCCTTTTTCCCTGTAGACATCCTCAACAACAGACTGTTTTTTGTCCGCATGGCCCCTGGCAGGTCCCGGCCCGCCGCGCTCCCACGGCGGAGCCGCCAAAGACGCCCTGGACAGACTCAAAAAGGACCCCATTATAAAAATGAGGGCAACCATTAAAAGCATTCCTTTTTTAAACCACATGATCCAAACCTCCGTTTCTGTTAAAATTGCAATCAACCTTCAAGCGCTGCCAGCCACCGGACCTGCACTCTCTATCCTGTTATTCGCCGGTGCAAAAGTTTTTCCGGGGGTTATAAGGGCAAAAATGAGATAAAAGTATCGGCTTTGGGAAAAACAAATAAAATACCTTTCCGGCATTCAGCTTTTTTTCAACATTGCCGATAAAGAATACAAATTTGCCTTGTCTGACAGGGCACAGGCGGCAAGCCGGAACCGGGGGGTATTGCTGTGAAGATTGAAAACTTCTCCGTTATCATGTCGAGTTCGCACGACTCCTTGATCAGCCATACCATGGAAGAGTCGCTCAAGCTCTGGGCCGGCGGCCGAAGGCCGGACTTTGACGGACAGGATCCAAACCGGCCCTCTTCAGGCCTTCATTCCCTGACGGTTGAACTGTCCGATCGGGCCGGGGCACTGCCGCCGCAGGAAATGGCCCCCCGGGAGGTGAAGCCGGCGGACGACACGGCGGTGTTTAAAATAAGCAACGAGGACAGGTTTAAAATTCTTTTAATTGAACGCATGATGGAATTCCTGACGGGTAAAAAATTTAAATTTTACCTGGTTGAAAAAATGGAATTGAGAGAAGGCGCGGTGGAAATCGTCAACCTCAGGGAACCGGTGTCTGGGGCGGAACAAAGACAGGGCTGGGGCCTGGAGTACCATTACCGGGAGACCTACTACGAGCAGGAAAAGCTTTCCTTTGCCGCCCGGGGGGTTGTAACAACCGCCGACGGAAGGGAGATTGGGTTTTCGCTCAAGCTTAAAATGAGCAGGGAGTATTCGGTTCAGAACGAGATCAGGGTCCGGGCCGGGAACGCGGCCGTGGACCCGCTGGTGATCAGTTTCGACGGAACGCCCCCAGGGCTGACGGAGGCCAAATTCAGCTTCGACCTGGACGCCGACGGGAAAGAGGACCTGATTTCCTTCGTCCGCCCCGGCAGCGGTTTCCTTGTCCTGGATCTGAACGGCGACGGGTGCGTCAACGACGGCCGCGAGCTTTTCGGGCCCCGCACCGGCGACGGGTTCGCCGAACTGGCCCGTTACGACCAGGACGGAAACCTGTGGATTGATGAAAACGACGCGGTTTATCACCGGCTGCGGATCTGGACCCGGGGTCCTGATGGAAGCGACGTGCTGGAGACGCTCTCCCAAAGGGGTGTCGGGGCAATCTACCTGGGCAGCTCAATCGCGGCTTTCGACCTGAAGGACAGCACCCACAACCTCCTGGGCAAAATGATCAAGGCCGGCATCTATCTCCGCGAGGACGGGTCCGCGGGGACGATACAGCAGATTGACCTGGTGGTGTAACCCTGCCTAAAGAGCCCTTTCTGAAGAGGGCGGGCATCTTCCCGGTTGCCCGCCCTCTTACCGGTCCAAAACCGAAACCGCCACATCCAGGTTGTAGTTGTTGATCCTGTCGCGGTCCACGATAATCAGATCCGCCCTGCGGTCACCGTTCAGGTCCGCCACCAGGGGAATTCCATTTTTGCCGGCCCCCCAGGGGCCAAAATCCAACCTGGGAACAAAAGCTTTCCCGTCTGACAAGGCCACCTGCCAGTGGCCCATCCGGCTGTAAACGACGAGATCGCTTCGTCCGTCCCCGTTGACGTCAGAAGAAAAGGGCTCCCAGCCGCCCCCGGCCCACCAGTGATCCAGCCAGGGTTGTTTGGACGCGGTAAAACCGCCTGACTGCCCCGCCAGCAGCACCCTGCATTCCCCTTCAGCGGCGTTAATGACGGCGATGTCGCTTCTTAAGTCCCCGTTAAAATCGCCGGTCACCAGCTTTTGATCTCCGCCCTTCAGCAGATCGACCCGCTGCCAAGCAATCTGCGAAAGCCCGCTGCCGGTTGAATGCGCCACCCCGATCCGGTTGTTCTCCCGGTCGTAAACCGCTAGATCGGCCAGTCCGTCGCCGTTGAAATCGCCCGCCATCGGTTGAAGCGGCCCGGTCCCGGCCAGGGTCAGAACCTCCCGGCCCGGTGGAACCAGCCCGTCTCCCTCATTTAAAATCAGCCGAAAGGTTCCCGATCCCGGGCTGAAAACCAGGAGGTCGTCCCTTCCGTCCCCGTTAAAGTCGGCCGCCAGAAGAACCGCGCCGTCTTCCGGCGCCCACCCCCGGATTAAAACCCCCTCGTGGGCGAAGGCCTTTATTTTCCTGGGCGAGTACCAAGCCGCGGTATAGCCGTACATATGCCACCGGCTGTCGCCCTTTTTCCAAACCAGGATCTTGTTTTTCCCGTCTTGTCCGAACCGGCCGCACACGACCCGGCCCCCTTCGCAGAAGGGCAGATCGGGCAGCCGGTGGGCCGGGATGAAACCAACCAGCGAGTATATTGAAACGAATCTGTAGCCGCGGTCCTTGATCGCCCTGATCAGGAGGTGCAGGGTGGAGTTCTGGTCGTAGGTGTAGGTGACTTCCCCCCTGTCGTCGACGTCTTTGTGTATGTAGCCGAATTCCCTGAAGGGATGGTAAAAAAACGAGGTGAGATGAGTGTACTTCACGCGGTCAAGGTAGCTGAGCATGTTCTCGGCCTTTACCTGCCCCCCGATATATCCCAGGGGGGTCGGAACCACGACAAAACCCCGGTATCCCGGCTCTCCCAGGTCGAAGGTTCTATAGGTGGCCACCCGCTCTCCCTGACAAAAGTTTTCATACAGCAGGCCGATCTGTTCCCTGAAGGCCAGGTACTGAACGGGAGACGCCGTGTAATGGGGCGTTTCCCAGAAGCCGGGGGCGATGCCTGCCTTTTCGAACAGCTTGAGCGCCTCCTCCACCCGCTCCCTGGCGTACTCGTACGAATCGGGCACCATAGGATTCTTGGACTGGTCGAAAAACTCAAATCCCAGTCCGCTGACAATATGTCCGCTCTGGTGGGTGTACCCGTGGACGCCGATAATACCTCCCCTGGCCTGCAAGTACTTCATCGTTTCCACAAATTTTTTGGCATAGGGAGTGTCGGCAGCTATGCTTACATCATAGCCTTTTGGGGGGTCCAGAAAACGGGGGATCAGGGCGACGTGAAAAGGAACCCCCTCCTGGTACAGGTAATCCGCAATTGCGGCAAGTTTCTGCAAGGCCTCCTCGCTGCCGTACGGCCCTCCCGGCCCGATGTCTTCCAGCCGTACGAGCGCCGGCTTCAAATCCTTCCGGAAACCGAAGTCCGCCGCCTCGGCCTTTTTGCCGCCGTCCATAGGCTGGCCGTCACCAGAACAGCCGGCCAGGATCAAAACCGCCAACAGCAACGCCAGTAAACCGATTTTGCGCAGTGGGTACCACTCCCATGTGTGGGGATATGCGGTATATTGGCTGTAAACTTCTTCACTTCCTGCTAACATTGTCAAAGTATTTGTTATTTAGTTGAAAAGTAATTTATGGTAAAATCTATTCAGTTAATTTCCCTAAAAATTATGGAGTTGGTTACTGAATTGAACACCGATACGATCATAAGCTGTCTAAAGGGAACCCCTCTGTTCAGCAACCTGGGGCCGGTATTCCTGACAAGGGTGGTGGAAAGCTCGGAGCCCCTTAAATTTGACAAGGGGTCGACCATCCAGGAAGAGGGGAAAAACTGCAACAGCCTCTTCATCGTGGCCTCGGGCAAGCTGGAGGTATACAGGAAGATTATCGAGAACACCGAGGTGGTCCTGCAAACCCTTGAGCGGGGAGGCATATTCGGGGAGGCCCATGTGCTGGACGCCTCTACGGCCGCAGCCGGCCTCAGGGCGGCGGAAAACTCCGTGGTCATAAGCATCGCCAGGCCGGCCCTGAAAACCCTGATGAAGGACAGCCCGAACTTTTGCCAAAACTACATAAGGTATATGATCAGCAGGGCCAGGGAAGACAGGGCCAGGGAAGACAGGCTGCTTAAAATCATCCTGTCTTCCGGCCTGGAGATTCCGGAGCCGTACTCGCTGAAAGTCCCCGGCCGGGAAGAGGAAGCACCCCAGCCCCCGCCGGCCGGAGAAATCAACAAACTGTACGCCCCGGAAGACCAGGAGGAGGACGGCAACGGCGAGGATGTCTTCTTCAGGAAGGAATTAATCTGCCCCCTCTGCGCCGCCCGCTTCCGGACTTTGAAACCCCGCCGGAAATACGTGATTGTTGAAAAGGCAGATGATGACTTCTGCCTTTATTACAAATTGGTCAACCCGTTGTTTTATGAAATCAATGTCTGCCCTAAGTGCGGCTATTCCTTCAATATGTCTACCGGAGGTCCGGTCAAGGCGGAGTTGAAAAAAGGTCTGGCAAAGGCTCTGGACGGGATCTGGAAGTCGGTCAACTACTGCGGTTCCAGAACCCTTGAGGACGCCGTTGAAACATTCAAGCTGGCTCTGGAATGCCAGAGGCTGGCAGGGGCGGACAACGCCAGCCTGGGCAGGTTGTACCTCAAGCTGGGCTGGCTGTACCGCTACCTGAACATGAAAGACCAGGAACGCCAAAACCTGAACAAGGCCCTTTACCACCTGTCCAGGTATTTTGAAACCGGTTCCCTGCAAGAACCGAAGGAAGAGATGAATCTCATGTTTCTCCTGGGGCAGCTTCACCTGATCCTGGGCGATGAGAGGGGGGCTGTTAACTGGTTCATCCAGATAACACAGCACCCTGCAAAGAAAA
The DNA here is from genome assembly GCA_020725625.1 of Desulfovirgula sp. Lineage (GTDB taxonomy): Bacteria > Bacillota > Desulfotomaculia > Desulfotomaculales > Desulfocucumaceae > JAILZP01. The sequence goes on from DYET01000151.1 coordinate 18,155, forward strand.
CCTACCCATACATCGTCAACCGGGCCAGGGACACCTGGCAGGAAATAAGACAAAAATCCGGAGCTAAAAATTAGGGTCGTGTATTCTGACCTTCTTTATTACCCTTAAGCTATATCCGGCCTCATATCTCCCCACGGCCCCACTCTCTCAAACAGTGCCGAAGCCTTCAGGACCGTAAACTCGTCAAAGCGGCGGCCGATAATCTGAAGGCCCAGGGGCAGGCCGTCCCGGCTCAACCCGCAGGGAATGGAGGCCGCCGGGTGGCCGGTGAGGTTGAAGGGATAGGTGAGAAACCAGCCGGTGTAAGGGTCAACGGCCCGACCCTCGATTTCCGCGGGTCCCGGCACACCGATCCCAAAGGCCGGGACAGCCAGCGTCGGGGTAATAATCAAGTCGTACCGGGCCAGAACGGCCTCTATCTTGTTCCACACTTCCTGCCTCATGAAATCCAGCCGCTTGTACTCCACCGCCGGCACTGAGGCACCCACCCTGACCATCGCCTTCACTCCCGGGGACAGGTGGCGGTCCCATTCCTCCAGGTATTCCCGGTAGAAGGCCGCGAAATGAACGCACCACATCTGGTTGAAAACCCCCAGCACGGTCTCCAGGGGATTGCTGAAGCCCGGGTCCGCCTCTTCCACCACGCACCCGGCCCCGGCAAAGACCCCGGCGGCCCTTTGAGCCGCCTCCCTGACCTCGCGGGCGACTGCGAAATAGCCCAAGTCGGGGCTGAAGGCGATGCGCAGCCCCTTAACTTCTTCCCCGGCGGCCCGGGTGAAGTCTTCACCGGTGCGGGGAAGGGAAAAGGGGTCCCGGCTGTCCGGCCCCGATACCACCGAAAGGAACAGGGCGGCGTCGGCGACGTTCCTGGCAATCACCCCGTAATGCAAAAAAGGGGTGGTGATGGAAAAACGGCTGGTAATGGCGTCCATGGGTATCCGTCCGAAGCTGGGCTTCAGGCCGTAAACCCCGCAGGCGGCCGCCGGGATGCGCACAGACCCGCCTCCGTCACTGCCTTCGGCCAGGGGGGCCAGGCCGGCCGAAACGGCCGCCGCCGAACCGCCGCTGGAGCCCCCTGCCACGCACTTCAGGTTCCACGGATTCCGGGTATGGCCGAACAGGATGTTGTCGGTCACGGCCTTGTGACCGAACTCCGGGGTGTTGGTCTTGCCCAGGATAATTCCGCCGGCACTTTTGACCCGTTCCACAAACACCGAGTCCTTAATGGGAACATGGTTTTCAAATATTTTTGACCCGAAGGTGGTCCTGATACCGGCCGTCGGGGTCAGGTCCTTGACGGCCACCGGCACGCCGTGCAAAGGCCCGCCGGCAGTTCCCGACATGACCGCCCGCTCGGCCTCCCGGGCGTCTTCCAGGGCCGCTTCCCGGGCCACGGTGCAGTATGCGTTGACCAGCGGGTTTACCCTGTCGATCCGGTCCAGGAAGGCCTTGACCACCTCCACCGGAGAAACCTTTTTTTCCCGGATCAGCCCGGCCAGGACCGCGGCCGGTAAGTAGCAGAGGTCATCCGTTCCCGTTTTCATCTTATTTTCCTCTCTTTCCCTGATTTTCGGCGGGCGGCCGGCCGCCTGCGGCAGGCAACGGCTGACGCAAACACTGATGGCAAGACGTAGGCCCGGCCCCCGATACCCCCGGATATTGATTTCTATTAAAACTTGAATTGCCCTCCTGAAAACCCGGATAAAAGAAAAAAACACGGACCTGATCCGGTTAAAAAAGGTCCGAGTCTGCCCGGGGGATTATAAGTCTCAGCGGCGGCCGGCCTTCCTGGCTGGAGCGGGCAGCGCCCGAACGGGCCCGGCTGCCTCCGGTTTTTCCCTCGTTTCTTCTTCCCGGGCCAGGGCGCTTCTCCGGAAGCCGTAGGCGAAGTAAACAACCAGGCCGATGACCAGCCAGACCACAAACCTGACCAGGGTCAGGGCCGGCAGGTTCAGGGCCAGGTAGACTGCCGAGATTATGGTCAACACCGGGATGACCGGCATCCAGGGTATCCTGAAGGGGCGGTTCAGTCCCGGAGCCTGCCGGCGCAGTATGATTACACCCGCTGAGGCTGCTGTGAAAGCGCTCAAGGTGCCTATGTTGGCCAGCTCGGCCACCAGGCCTATGGGCAGCAGGGCTCCTATGGCAGCCACCACCAGGCCGATGACCAGGCTGTCCCAAACCGGGGTCCTCAGCCGGGGGTGAATCCAGTCAAAGATGGGAGGAAGCAGGCCGTCCCGGGCCATGGCGAAGAATATTCTGCTCTGACCGTACATGGCCACCAGCAACACGCTTGTCAACCCGGCCAGGGCACCCACCGAGACCAACGCCGAGGCCCAGGGGACCCCCGCCCGGATTAGGGCGGCGGCAACCGGGGAGGCGGTGTTCAGTTGGGTGTACCTGACCATCCCGGTCAGGGTGACGGCTACCCCAACGTAAAGCACGGTTGAAACAAGCAGGGAGTATATAATCCCCCGGGGAAGGTCCCGCTGAGGGTTCTTCACCTCCTCGGAGGCCGTGGCCACGGCGTCAAAACCGATATAGGCGAAAAACACTATGGCCGCCCCCTGGATAACCCCGCCCGGCCCGAAGGGCAGCAGGGGTTTCCAGTTGGCGGGGTCGATGTGGCGGATCCCCACCGCCAGGAAGAGGATGATGGCGGCCAGCTTGGCCAGGACAACCACCTTGTTGGCCACCACGCTGTGCTGTGTCCCCGTTATGATTAGCGCCGTTATGGCCAGGACTATGAAAAGGGCCGGGGCGTTGAAAATACCGCCGTCGAAGGGTGATTGGGAAAGGCCCGGGGGTATGACCACACCCACCGACCGCAGCAGGTCCCCGATGTAAGAGCTCCAGCCGATGGCAACCGCCCCCGCCGCCACCAGGTACTCCAGGATTAGGTTCCATCCCACCAGCCAGGCCGCTATCTCCCCCAGGGTAACGTAGGAGAAGGTGTAAACGCTTCCGGCCACGGGCAGGGCCGCCGCCAGTTCGGTGTAGACTATGGCCGCCAGTCCGCTGACCAGCCCGGCCAAAATGAAGGAAAAAATCACGCCGGGCCCGGCATAGTTGGCCGCCGCCACGCCGGTAAGCACAAAAATCCCGGTGCCGATAATCGCCCCGACCCCCAGGGCCGTGAGGTCCCATGCGTCCAGGGCGGGCACGAGGCCGCGCTTGTTCTCCCTGCGCTGGGACAGCACCGACTCCACCGGTACTTTTCGGAATATCCCCAACCGCACTTACACCCCTCCGGTGTGGAACCGGAAACCTAAGGCCGTCAACCCGGAGGGCCCTAAGTCCGGCCTCCGGTTCCGGACTTGTCATACCGGCTTGTATCCGGTCAGGTCCCTGCCTTGTTCCGGTCTCTCAGCACAAACCTGGCCAGGTACTTGTGCAAAAACCATTCGGATACTCCCACCACCAGCGCAAAGAAAAATATTTCCCAGACCGAAAGGCCGAAGCCGTTGAAGGCCCTGACCCCGGCCCAGTATACCAGGGCTGCGATGACAGCGTCGGCCGCCTTGGCCACGGTGTTGTTGGACATGGGCAGAATTACCAGGTCGCCCACCGCATAAGACACCACGGAGACGATGAGGCCAATGGCGATGCCCTGGCCGAAGGAAAGGTCGGTGAACAAAGGAGTCAAAACCGCGGCGTAGATGACGATGGCCAGGGTCTTTATGCCCAGAGCCCTGATGTGGTCGGACAAACTGCACACCCCCACTGAAAAAATGAAAGGCATCCGACCCTTATTATAGCTTCCGGTCTAAAAAATATACCCGTTCCGCCGTAAAAAAACGCCTGTACGCCGGAATCGCCGCATCCCCGGTAAACGTTCAGTTATCCTGCAATATAACGGGGAAATTCTGTATTCAAATCAGCACAGTTGTGTTAAAATCAACTCATAAAAATCACGGGAGGCGGGACGGTGGGAGCCAAGGCAAAATCGATATCCTACCATAAGGAAGTTACTTTAAGCCCGGACCATACCATCCGGGACGTGGTTTCCATCTTTTCCCGGACCCGCCTGGACGCGGTTCCGGTGGTCGACGAAGATAAGAAGGTCATCGGTGTGATGACCAAGCACAATCTTTATAAAGCCCTGCTAAAGGGGGCCCCCCTTGTTTCCCCCATTGCCGAGTTCTATGCCCGCCCGGCCATATGCGTGGACGAGGACATGAATTTCGGCGAGGTGTACAGCTTCATGCAAAAAAAGGAGCTGGGCCAGGTAGTGGTGACCGACAGACTCAACCAGCCCTGGGGCATGGTCACCAAGATGAGCGTCATCGAAAACCTCCGCATCCGCAGTGAAAGGCAGGCCCGGGAACTGGCGTCCCTGCTGGACGCCCTGGAAAACGGGGTCCTGGCCGTCAACAGCAGGAGCGTGATTACCGTCATCAACCCGGCCGCCGAGGGCATGCTGGGCGTCAGGGCCCGGGACGTGCTGGGCAGAAAGGTGGCCGATGTGCTTCCCCACGTAAGGCTGGACATGGTCATGTACAACGGCAGCGTCAGGAACTGGCACAAAATCGAGGGCCTGCCGGGGGTTCTGGCCAAGTACCTGCCGGTTTACAACCAGGGCCAGCCGGGAGGCGCCATTGCCGTTCTCCACGACCTCACCGACTACGAGAGGCTGGCCCAGGAATTTGAAAGCGTCAAGGAAATGCAGCAGACCCTGGCCACCGTGCTGGACCTGGCCTACGACGGTCTGTTCACCGTCAACGCCCAGGGCACGGTGACCACCGTCAACCGTTCGATGCTGGATTTCCTCGGCCTGCGTTCGGACGAGGTGATGAACCGGAAGGTCGAGGAGATTCTGCCGGAACTGGGCCTCCAGGAAACAATCGCCACCGGCCAGTCGGACCTGGGAGACGTCAAGACCATCCGCGGCAACCGCTGCATCGTGACCAGGCTGCCCATCATGAGGGAAAACCAGATCCTGGGGGCGGTGGCCAAAATAACCTTCAAGGGACTGAACCGGCTCCCCGACCTGGTCAAGCGGCTGGAGGCCCTGGAAAGCCAGATTTCATACTACCGGGACGAACTTTCCCGGGTGACCCACACGGGCATCACCTTCGACGACATAGTGGGCAACAGCCCCCCCATGATCAACGCAAAAAAAATGGCCAGCCAGACCTCCCGCAGCCTGTCCAGCATTCTCCTGCTGGGCGAAAGCGGTACCGGCAAGGAGCTTTTCGCCGCGGCGATCCACAACCATTCCGGACGCCGGGGCCCATTTATCAAGGTCAACTGCGCCGCCATGCCCGACAACCTCCTGGAATCCGAGTTCTTCGGTTACGAGGGAGGTGCCTTCACCGGTGCCCGGAGTTCGGGAAAGCCCGGCAAATTCGAGCTGGCCCACCAGGGAACCCTCTTCCTGGACGAGATCGGCGACATGTCCCTGCCGCTGCAGGCCAAGCTGCTGAGGGTCCTGCAGGAAAAAGAATTTGAAAGGGTCGGCGGCATAAAGACCGTTCGGGTCGACGTGAGGATTATCGCGGCCACCAACAGGAATATCGAAAGGCTCATGGCCGAGGGGAAATTCCGTGAGGACCTGTACTACCGCCTCAATGTCATCGCCGTGCGCGTACCACCCCTGAGGGAAAGGAAGGACGACATATACCCCCTGGCCATGCACTTCATCAGGAAATACAACCGGATTCTCGGGTCCAGGGTGAGGGGCATCAGCCCCGAGGCCATGGAAATACTGACCGCCCACCGGTGGCCGGGCAATGTGCGGGAACTGGAAAACGTTGTGGAGAGGGCGCTGAACATCGTGGCCAGCGGGGACGTGATGCCGGACCACCTCCCCGAATACCTCCAGGTCCGGTCGGGCATGAAAAAACACTCCCGCGAGGCGGAGGCGCCCGGTCTGAACATGAACAGCGGCATCGCCGGGGCCGAAAAGGAGCTGATCTTAAGGGCCCTGGCCGAGGCCGGGGGAAACCGGTCCAAAGCCGCCGATATACTGGGCATCAGCAGGACGAAGCTGTACCACCGGATTGCCAGGTACGGAATAGGATACAAGCAATAACCATGAAAGCCGGCATCCCGGAAATTTTTATCATGCGGTATCTCTAATGTCTCCTATCTTATGTCTACTCTTTTTGTCTTCCCTTCCAGGTTTTTCTAGAGGAACTCAATATGCCCATCAGTCATGTGCTTTATAGCCGCCAGGGACTCGATTCTCAAGCCCTGGCCCTTCAGCTTTTCACGCCCTCCCTGGAATACCTTCTCGATCACTATACCCGCTCCGGCCAGGCGCGATCCCGCCTGGCGCACTATTTCCACCAGGCCGCGGAGGGCCTCCCCGTGGGCCAGGAAGTCATCGACGATGAGCACGGCGTCCTCCGGCCCCAGGAACCTGCCGGAAACGAATATGTCCACCGCCTCCCGCCTGGTGAAGGAATAAACCCGGGCGGAGTAAGCCCCGGCGTCCTGGGTGCTGGCCCTGCCCTTCTTGGCGAACACCACCGGCACCCCCAGGGCAAGCCCGGCGGCCGTGGCCACGGCTATGCCCGAGGCCTCCACCGTGAGCACCTTGGTGATCTTCTCCCCGGTAAACCTGGAGGCCAGTTCCCTGCCCATCTCCAGGGTGAACTGCGGGTCGATCTGTTGGTTCAGGAAGGAGTCCACCTTCAGTATTCCGGTCCCGATGACCCGCCCTTCGCTTCGTATTTTTTCTTTCAGCTTTTCCATAAAACTCACCCTTCAGTACCGCCTATTATCCATACCAGTACCAGGCAAGAAAACTATGACACAGGGCGGAGTCAACCGCCAGGACCGTCCCAAAGGCCACAGATGCAAGGCATAATAGTCATCGGCAGTCAGGCAGTGGGCGTCGGGATTTTCATCATCTTACCTCCAGCCAGACAATATCTTTACCGACGTCTTATGTCTCACCACTGACGTCCGAATATGCCGCAGCCTCATCGCAACAGGTGGACTTTTCAGGCGGCCTTGTTACCGTTCTTCCCGGTCGAAGGCCATGCCCAGCGCCCCGGGCGATCCGGCGCGGGCGGTTCTGTTCCTGCCGATAACGACTATAAGCACCAGGACGGTAAAAATGTAAGGAAGCATTTTTAGGAAGAAAGGCGGCACCATCACTCCCAGCACCTGGAACCTGAAGCCCAGGGCATCGATGCCCCCGAAGATGTATGCGCCCACCATGGCCCGGACTGGATTCCAGATGGCGAATATGACCAGGGCGACAGCTATCCATCCCCTGCCCGCGGTCATGTTCTCCAGCCAGGAGGGAGCGTAGGCCAGGGAAAGGTAGGCCCCGCCCAGCCCGGCCAGCATTCCGCCTGCTATGACGTAGAGGTACCTGGACAAAAACACCGGCACCCCCAGGGAGTCGGCTGCCCAGGGGTTTTCACCGATGGCCCGCAGGTGCAGGCCGGGCCTGGTCTTGTAAAAAAACACCCACATGGCCGGAACCAGAAGGTAGGTGATGTAAACCAGGGGATCGTGCTGAAAGAAAATGGGACCGAATACGGGAATGTCTCCAAGTCCCGCCAGGGGTTTGGCCGAAAAAGGCGCAGGAAGTGGTGTGCCCACGTAGTTTTTGCCCAGGAAACCGCTCAAGCCGGTGCCGAATATGGTCAAGGCCAGGCCGCTGACCACCTGGTCGGCCCTCAGGGTGACTGTAAGGAAGGCATGTATGGCCGACACCAGCCCCCCGGCCAGCATGGCGGCCACCACCCCAGCCCAGGGGTTTTGAAAAGCCAGGGCCGCCATGAATCCGCACACCGCCCCGGTCAGCATCATTCCCTCCACGCCCAGGTTAATTATGCCCGAGCGCTCGGCCAGCAACTCACCCAGGGCGGCGTAAAGAATGGGAGTGCCTGCGGTCACCGCCGTGGCCAGAATAAGAATAAGCACGTTTGTCTGCCCGCTCTCCGCCATCAGGCCACCTCCCCCCTGCCCGGTCTGATCCTGTACCTGGTGAGGATGTCCCCGCCCAGTACGAAAAAGAGTATCGCCCCCTGCAGCATGGTGGCCACCGAGGCCGGCACGCCGCTTGTCTGGACCAGGTAGCCGCCCACCTGCAGCCCCCCGAAAAGCACCGAAACCAGCAGTATGGCGAAGGGATTCAATTTGCTCAGCCAGGCTACGATAATGGCGGTGTAGCCGTAGCCCGGGCTGAGGTTGGGCTGCAGCCTGCCGGTGATCCCGCTCACCTCGGTCATTCCGGCCAACCCGCAAATGGCCCCGCTCACCAGCATGACCAGCAGTATGTTGCGCCGGATGTCCATTCCGGCGTACCGGGCGGCCGGCTCGCTTTCCCCGATTACCCTGATCTCGAATCCCCACTTGGTCCTGTTGATGATGATATAAATGATCACCGCGACAATGAGGGCAAAGAAAATACCGGTGTGCACCCTGGTGTTCCCTACCGTCCCCAGCCTGGCGGCCTCGGAAAAGGGCGCGCTTAAGGGGAAGTTGAAGCCCTTGGGGTCCTTCCACGGGCCGAAAACAAGGTAGTCAACCCAGAGTATGGCCACATAGTTCAGCATCAGGGTCGAGATAATCTCGTTGACACCGAGATACGCCCTGGGAATGGCGGGCAGCAGCGCCCACAGGCCGCCGGCGGCCATGCCCAGGAGGATCATGGCCGGGATCATTTCATAGGCCGGGAGATCGGGAAAGGTCAGGGGAACCCAGCTGGCCGCAAAGGCCCCTATATATAATTGCCCCTCAGCCCCGATGTTCCACAGCTTCATCCTGAAGGCCAGGGAAATGCCCAGCCCTGCAAGCATCAGGGGAATGGCCTTGACCAGGGTTTCCGAGATGCCGTAGGCAGATCCGAAGGCGCCGGAAAACATCAACCCGTAGATCTCCAGGGCGTCGTGACCGGTCAGCTGCAGGAAGATCCCACCAAAAGCCAGCGACAGCAGAACCGACAGGATGGTTACGGGCAGGACCGACGTCCCTGAAACGCCACCCCTTTTTTCAAGCCTGACAAAACCTCTCATACCCTTCATGCCCCTACCCCCGGGCCGGCCAATCCCATCATCATCAGTCCTATTTCCTCCGGCTTGATGCTCCCGCCGGTCAAAATGCCCACCAGTGAACCCTCAAACATGACCCCCACCCGGTCGCTTAATTTAACGATCTCGTCCAGGTCCTCTGAAATCAGCAGGATGGCCGCACCCTTAAGCCTCATCTCCAGCAACATCCTGTGCACGGCCTCGGCCGCCCCCACATCCAGCCCCCTGACGGGGTAGACCACCACCATCAGCAAAGGATTGCCCAGTATTTCCCTGGCCAGCAGCAGCCGCTGCATGTTCCCGCCGGAGAGCAGGCTCACCGGGGCCCTGTAGTCGGCGACCTTGATGTTGAATTCCTTCACCAGCCACTCCGCCTCTTTCTCGGCCTGCCGGTAGTTGATCAGCCACCGGCCGGCCACCGGGGGCTTGCGGTAATTCTTCAGGATGACGTTGTCCACAATGCCCAGGCCCGGAACCAGCCCTATGCCCAGCCGGTCCTCGGGAACGTAGCTAACCCCCAGGTCGGCGATGGTCCTGGGCGACAGGTTGGTGGCGTTAACCCCGTTTATAAAAATCCTTCCGGAGTGCACCCACCTTAGCCCGGCCACGGCTTCGGCCAGTTCCTTCTGGCCGTTCCCGGCCACCCCGGCAACGCCGAATATCTCCCCCCTTCTAACAGAGAAGGAGACCCTTTTCAGTCCCTGCCCGCCCACATCCTTGGAAGCCGAAACGCCCTGGAGTTCAAGCACCACTTCCCCGACCCGGCAGAACTCCTCCCTCCGGGCCGCTGCGATATCCCCTCCGACCATCAGGCGGGCCAGCTTTCTTTCGGAGACCTCTTCCCTGCCCATCACCGCCACCACTCTGCCGGCCCGCAGAACGGTAACCCGGTGGGCCACCGACAGCACCTCGTTCAGCTTGTGAGTGATCAGCACCACCGACCGCCCCGATTCGGCGAACTTTTCCAGGTTGGCAAAAAGTTCGGCGGCTTCCTGGGGGGTGAGAACGGCAGTTGGTTCGTCCATAATCAGCAGGTCGGAACCGCGGTAAAGCATTTTCAATATCTCCACCCGCTGCTTTTCGCCCACCGACAACTGGTTTATCCTGGCCCCGGGGTCGACGCCGAGGCCGAAGTGGCCCCCCAACTCCGCAATTTTTTCCGAAAAACTTTTCAGGTTATGGAACAGGGGCGTCCGCCCGTGGCCCAGGATGATGTTTTCGGTCACCGTAAAGTTGTCCACCAGCTTGAAATGCTGGTGCACCATGCCGATGCCGTACCTGATGGCGTCCCTGGGTGACCGCAGCCACACCTCCCGGCCCCGCACCAGGATGGTCCCCCGGTCCGGCCTGTACAGCCCCGCCAATATTGACATGAGGGTGCTTTTGCCCGATCCGTTTTCACCCAGCAGCGCGTGAATTTCACCGGGCCCCACCGAAAAATCTATGTCGTCGTTGGCCAGGACGCCGGGAAAGCGCTTGGTGATCCCCTTCATCTCCACCAGCTTCACAGGCCTGCAACCCCCCATAAACCGGGCGCTGACGGGATGTTCCCGTCAGCGGTCCCTGCGGTTATAGTCTTATTAAAGGCTTCTTACTGTTTTTTCTGTATGCTGCCTTCTACGCCTTCCACGAACCAGTCAAA
>DYET01000152.1 GCA_020725625.1 Desulfovirgula sp.
AGGGTCTCGTTCAGGTGGATCATCTCGATAATCTTGTCCTTGACGTGGGAAGCCCTGGCCGTGCCGTTGTAATCCGCCATCACGGCCGCGGCGCCGATGAGCACGTCGCCCACTCCCACCTTGCAGCCGCCGTAGCTCTGGCGGTGGTACCCGGCGAAACGCTCCACCAGGGCGCCGGAAAACTGGTACTCCCGGCACATGAAGACCCTCTCCCAGGGCACGAACACGTCTTCAAAGATGACCAGGGCCTCCTGTCCGCCGTACCTGGCGTTGCCCACGTCGATCTCCGATCTTTCCAGCTTCCTGGTGTCACAGGACTGACGGCCGTAAATGTATATGATCCCCGGGGCGTCGCTGGGCAGGGCGAAGGACACCGCGTAGTCCTTGTCCTCCCTGGTCATGGCTATAGTAGGCATAATGCAGATTTCGTGTGAGTTGACGGCCCCGGTCTGGTGGGCCTTGGCCCCGCGCACCACTATGCCGTCGGAATTTTCCCTGACCACGCGCAGGTACAGGTCCGGGTCGGCCTGCTGGCTGGGCCTTAAAGAACGGTCGCCCTTGGGGTCGGTCATGGCCCCGTCCACCACCAGGTCGTTTTCCTGGACGTACCTGACATAGCGGCGGAACCTCTGGTGGTATTCCGTCCCCAGTTTTCGGTCCATCTCAAAGGTCACGCTGTCAATGGCGTTGATGGCGTCCATGCCCACGCAGCGCTGGAAGCAGGCCGCCGTCTTCTGGCCCATCAGGCGCTGCATCTTGACCTTGCGTACCAGGTCGTCGGTGCTCTGGTGCAGGTGACAGAAGCGGTTGATTGTTTCACCGGTAAGACTGGAGGTAACGGTCATAAGGTCGCTGTAGCGTTCATCCAGGGCCAGATCGTAGCTTTTGGCCACTGAGTTGATAGACGGGCGAATTATCGGGTGATCTACAAAATTGTCAATCTTCTCTCCGAACATGTAAACGGTCATATTCAGCTTGCGCAGGCTGTCCAGGTACGCTGAGGATGTCTTCAAGGCCATAGTTGCACCTCCTAAGGTTTTAGGTTTGCCGGCCAACCGGCACCTGCCGGCCGGATGCCACCCTTTGCTCTACCTCTTCCATTCCAGACTACTACAAAAAACTCGCAAAAAATATACCAATCTAAAAAATTCATCCCGTGTCTAAAAAAAAGCAGTTCCCTTGACAGCGTAGTGGGTGCCGCCTATTATCCCGTAAAGGTGGGCGTTAACAAATTGAACTCACACGATCGGACCGGTCGCGCAAGCAGGGATTGCAGGCGGTAATGCCCATGTTTCTTGCCGCTTTTCTCACGGTGCCGAATATTAAACAAAATAAGGGGGAAAATACGAAAAACACTTCCGGGAAGGACAGAAATGGAACAGCTAACCCAGATGGAACTGCTCCAGGTCGAGGAAATGTTGAGGGCCGAGGACCTGGCGGTGAAAAAGTGCAAGTTCTACGCCGAAAAATGCCATGACCCCGGTTTGCAGAAAATTTTCAGGGAAGGGGCCGACGCCCGCCAGATGCACCTTGAAGGGCTCCTGGGGCAGCTTCGGACCTTAAACGGCAAAGCCCACTAAAGGAGGAGAAAATCCGTGAACCTTAGCGACAGGGATATGCTTACGGACGGACTTTTGATGCAAAAACAGCTTCTCACATCCTACACCATGACCGAACAGGAACCGGCCAACCTGCACCTGAGGAATGTTCTTTACAAATACCACAACGGGTATTACGGCTAACACAAGGCTGGTGATTGCATGTGTTAACCCGGCTCATGCGCAAGAGCCGCCCCCCCAGGTGCCACTGTACCAGGGCAAGTTCAAGGAGGACCTGAATGTGGAAAAGGCGGCGGAACACCTGGCCAAATTCCTGAAGTCCTGCACCGAGGAAATGAAGCTGGCCGCCTACGCCCTGGGCAGGACCGGCCTGTCCCAGGTCGGCAGGAAAGATTCGGTCTGCGTCGACAGGGACCTTGCCTGGACCCTGGGCATCGACTACGCTGGCATTCCCCGCGAAGACCAGCAGCACGCCCGGGAGGACATCCAGGCCGCGCCTCCCAGGAAGCGCGGGGAAGCGCCCGAAAAGTTGCGCCCCGCTGCCAGGAATATCCACTGACCCGCGGACGTCCGGCCGCCGGATTTTTTCAACAGGATGGAGAGGAGCCGGTAGAGGGTGAACTTGGAAGGACACGCCCGTAAAAGGCACGAACTTCTTGAAGCCGCCAGCCGCCAGGTTGATCTGGCGGCCCGGAAGCTGGGCCTGAATCCCGGCCTTTTAAAAATACTCAAGGAGCCCAAGCGGGCCTTGACGGTCTCTATCCCGGTCCGCATGGACGACGGATCCATCGAGGTCTTCAGGGGCTTCCGGGTACAGCACAACCTCTCCCGGGGCCCGGCCAAGGGAGGCATCCGCTACCATCCCGAGGTGGACATGGAGGAGGTGGTTGCCCTGGCCATGCTGATGACCTGGAAATGCGCGGTGGTTGACATACCCTACGGGGGTGCCAAGGGTGGGGTGATCTGCGACCCCAAAAGGCTCTCCCCGGGTGAACTGGAACGCCTGACCCGGCGTTTCACCAGTGAAATCAGCATCATCATCGGGCCGGAAAAGGACATCCCGGCCCCGGATGTCTACACCAACCCCCGGGTGATGGCCTGGATTATGGACACCTTCAGCATGCAGCACGGCTTTTCGGTGCCGGCTGTGGTTACCGGCAAGCCCATTGAAATCGGCGGATCTGAGGGCCGCAACGAGGCCACCGGCCGGGGTGTGGTCTTCACCATTGAGGAGGCCGCCTCCCGCCTGGGGATTGACCTGGCCGCGTCCACCGCAGTAATCCAGGGCTACGGCAACGTAGGATCGGTGGCCGCATCCGACCTCGCCGGCCTCGGCTGCCGGGTGGTGGCGGTGAGCGATTCCAGAGGTGGCGTATACAACGAAAAGGGCCTGGATTTGGCCGGTCTGAACGCCTACAAGGCCCGGACCGGAAGCGTGGCTGGCTATCCCGGCGGGCAGGCCGTTTCCAACGCCGACCTGATTACCCTTGAGTGCGACATACTGGTGCCGGCGGCCCTCGAAAACGTCATCACAGAAGAAAACGCACCCGGGGTCCGGGCCAGGCTGGTGGCCGAAGGAGCCAACGGCCCCACCACTCACGGGGCCGACGAAATCCTTTACGGCCGCGGAATCACCGTCATCCCGGACATCCTGGCCAATGCCGGGGGAGTGGTGGTGTCCTACTTCGAGTGGGTGCAGGGCCTCCAAAACTTCTACTGGACCAAGGACGAGGTGAACCGGCAGCTGCGCAGGAGGATGGCGGACAGCTTCCGGGAGGTGTACCGCCTGAAGGAACGGCACCGGGTGAGCATGCGCCAGGCCGCCTACATGCTGGCCCTGGACCGGGTGTCCCGGGCCATGGAACTGAGAGGACTCTATCCTTGAGTAAAAGGCGGCACTGTTGGGATAACCCACAAAGTAGGGCTTTCACATTCTGTCTCCTGTCTCCTGACCGGTAAGATTTGCAAAATAGTAGGAATCTGGCTTCACGACGTCCTGGCAAAAAGCCTGGATACCCGGTCCAGGATTCCCCCGTACCGGTCGCCCTCGTACCACGAGGTGTTTCTCCTGGCGTTCAGGATCTCCCGGTAGACTTCCCTCGTCTGGCGGGCGATTTCCAGCCAGTTGTATTCCCTCTGAACCTTAAAATAGGCCTGCCGCCTCATGTTTTCGGCCAGCCCGGGGTCTTTCAGCAGCCAGATGATCATGTCCGCAAGGGACTGGCTGTTCCCCGGGTATGCCTTCAGACCGTCCACGCCGTGCCGTACTATTTCCCCGAGCCCCCCGGTGTCGGAAATTACCAGCGGCGACCGGGCTGCCATGGCCTCCAGGGCAACGATGCCGAATGGCTCGTAAAGGCTGGGAATAACGGCTACCGAGGCCCAGCCGTACAGTGTGTTGCGCAGCTCGTCATTGACGTACCCGGTAAAGTAGACGCGGTTGGAGATGCCCATCGCCGCCGCCTGGTTCCTCAGCGCGTTCTCGTAAGGCCCCCGGCCGGCGATGATGAACTTTGTGCCGGGGCGGTAATTCAGAATGCGGGGTATGGCGTCGATTAAAACCTGAACGCCCTTTTCCCTGACCAGCCTTCCCACGTAGAGAACAATCTGCTCGTCGGGTGAGGCAAAGTCTTCCCGCCTGTAGGCGCTGTTTTTCAGCTCAAAATTGGAAGTGTTGACGCCGTTGGGAATGATCCTGACCTTGTCGTCGGGCACCTGAAAGACGTGCTGCAGCTCTCCCTTCATGTAATGGCTGCAGCAGATGACCTTCCAGGACTCGTAAATAAGCCACCACTCCACGTCGCTGATGTGCCTCTGCAGATCGTTGTGCAGGCCGTAGTTCCTTCCGTACTCGGTGGCGTGGATGGTGGCCACCAGGGGAAGCCTGTAAGCGTGCTTGAGGGCTCTGGCGGAATAGGCCACCAGCCAGTCGTGGCCGTGAACCAGGTGGAAGTTGCCCTCTTCGTTCATGACCGCCGCCGCCCTTTCCAGAATGGCCACGTTCAGCTGGGTGACCCAGTTTACAAAGTCGGGTGACGACACCTGGTAGGGATGCACCCGGTACACCTTGACGCCGTTTGCCGTCTCGAACTGCGGGGCGTCGTGGCTGCCTACAGTGACAAGGTGCACGTCCTCCCCGATTTCCGCCAGGGCGCCGGTCAAGTCGAAAACGTGCTGGGCTAACCCCCCCACGCTCTTGGGCGGGTATTCCCACGAGAGCATCATTATTCTCATGATTGGTGGTCCTCCTTTATGCGGAAATTTTTGCCTGCCGACTTCTGAAAAAAAATCCCTACCGGGCCTCGGCAGGGATTGTTCCCGTGCTGGTCAAAAAGTGGCATATTATTGTACATCCAACTATTATTATTAAGTTTTTCATCTTTTTTATACTATACCAGTACCAGTTTACAATACCCAAAAAGCATGCCGGATGCCCCGGTGCAGGCCGCGTGAAAATCAGCCCGTTATCGCCGTATTGCCTCGAGGACGCTTCTCAGCGCCCCGATCAGAAATTCGTTTTCAGGCCTGGTCCTCACCGCCACCCTGATATAACCGTCGTCCAGACCGTAAAAATTGGCGCAGTTCCTCACCAGTATGCCCCGCCCGGCCATCTTTTCGACCAGGTCGGCGGACTTCAGGCCGGTTCCGGATACGTCCACCAGCAGGAAATTGGCCTCGGAAGGGAACGGCCTCAGGCCGGGCAGGGAAAAAAGCGAGGAAAAAAGGTATTCCCGCTCCTCTCCAACCGTTTTCAGCGTAAGGGCCATGTGGTCCCTGTCCCTCAGGGCAGCCTCCCCGGCAACCCTGGCCAGGGCGTTGACACTCCACGGGTCCTTCAGTCTCCTCAGGCCCCCGATTACATCTGCGGAGGCCACGGCCGCCCCCAGCCTGAGCCCCGGGATGCCGAAAAACTTGGTCAGTGAATACAGCACCACCAAATTCGGGAGGCGGGTCGCCATGGACATCAGGCTGTGGTGTTGTCTTTGCGGGACAAAATCCATGAAGGCCTCATCAACCACCATGTGCGACCCGGCCTTTTCGGCGGCATCCAGCAAGGGCAGCAGGTCCCCGGGACCGAACAGCCGGCCGGTGGGGTTGTTTGGGTTGCACACGAACACGGCGTCCGTGCCCGGCAGGTGGTCCGCCGCTCTCCCGGCCGGGGAGGCCTCCCCGGAGAGCGGCAGGGTGACGTGCCGGACCCGCCCCCCCGATGCCTCGACGGCCCGGGCGTATTCACTGAAAGTGGGCGCTATGACCAGCGCCCGACGGATTTTCAGCGCCCTGGGAAGAATGTAAATCAGTTCCGCGCCGCCGTTTCCCAGAAGCAGGTTTTTTTCGTCCACCCCCAGGTGACCGGCCAGCAGCCGGGGAAGTTCCCCGCAGCCTGGGTCAGGGTAATGCTTAATCCTCCAGAACTCCTCCATCACCGCCTGGTAAACCCCAGGGGCGGGGCCCAGGGGGTTGATGTTGGCGCTGAAGTCTATAATCTCCTTTTCGGAAAGACCGTACTTCCGGGCCGCCTGGGCAATATTTCCGCCGTGTGAATAATCCGCTGTGGCCATTTGGCTCTCGACCTTCTTTGTCTCTGTGTGCACCGGTATTCCGCCCGAGAATTATTTCGAGGCCCGGCGGCCGTCCGGTATGATATCGTAAAGCTGCTCCTTGGTCCTGGGGGGCGGCGATCCGGCCGCAAGCCAGCCCTTTTTTTTAATCTCGCCGTAAATCTCAACCAGCCATGGCCTGTCCAGTCCAGCTCGCTCAAGTAGTTCCCCGTCCTGAAATACATCTTCCGGCCGGCCCTCCCCCGCCAGCGCCCCGTCCATCACCACGAACACCCGATCCGCCCATGAGTACGCCAGATCCACGTCGTGGGTGGACATGATCACCGTCTTGCCTTCCCGGTTAGCGGCGTCCAGCAGGTCGACCACGTGCCGCCTGCACCTGGGATCCAGGCAGGCCGTGGGCTCGTCGATGATAATCACCGGCGGGTCCATGGCCAGCACATCGGCGATTGCCACCCTCTTTTTCTGGCCGTCGCTTAAGAAGTGGGTCGGCCTGTGCTTTAAATCGATGATCCCTGTGGCCTCCAGCGCCCCTTGCACCCTCCGCAGCACCTCGTCCCTCGGCAGCCCCATGTTCATGGGCCCGAACGAAACCTCCTGCAGGACGCTTGAAGAAAAGAGCTGCGTGTCCGGATCCTGGAAAACAATCCCAACGTTCTTGCGCAATTCCATGAGTGAGGCTTGATCGTAGCGGACGTCCCTGCCTGCGAAGCGGACCCGCCCCCGGGAAGGCCGCAAAATACCGTTGAAGTGTAGGAAGAGGGTGGTCTTTCCCGCCCCGTTGGGGCCCAGCACGGCCGCTTTCCCGCCCTTCTCCACCGACATGGAAAGGCCTCCCAGGGCCACCGTACCGCCGGGGTATTTGTACTCGATGTCAACGGCCTCCAGTATATACTCTGCCAAAATATCACACCTCTCATCAGCCGAAAAACGGGAGTATTAAGGCAAGTTAACCAGGCTCAGCGCCACCAGTGAGAGGTCCAGAACGACAATGACGGCCACATTTTTTACCGAAACCCGGTGCCCAGTTTCCAGAACCCTGATCTCGCCGGTGTAGCACCTGGCGGACATGGCTGTGAAAAGTGCCTGCGACCGCCGGTAGGCCCTGATGAACAGGTTGGCCGCCAGCTGGCCGAGGGAGATGTAGCCGCTCCTCAAGTTTTTGTAACCCAGACGGGAGGACTGCGATATGTATATTCTTTCCGCCGTTTCCGCCAGCACGAAAATGAACCGGTAGACAATGGCCGCCAGATCGACAAACAGAGCCGGGACCCCCGCCTTTCTCAGGGCCGAGACCACCTCCACCATGGGGGTGGTCAGGGCCAAAAAGAGGAGGCAGGTGGTGGCGCCCAGGGACTTTAAGAACAGCCGGGCGGCAATGCCCAGGTCCCGGGGGGTAACGCCGACGCAGGTGCCACCCAGGGAAAGGCCGAAAAGGTAACCGTCCGGCTGCCCGGAAAATGAAACAGCCACGGCGGCCGCGCCGAAGGCCAGGAACAAGGCGGGCACCGCCGCAATCCCCAAGTAGGGCCTCCAGGGTACACCGGCCCGGTATATCGTTAAAAGGGCCGCCAGCAGGATTACGGCCAAGGAGGTGACCGGCGAGGGAGAAGCAAGGCAGATAATCATGGTAACCAGGGAAAAGGCCGCCTTTTCACCGGGGTGGACCGAAAGCAGCCGGTTGGCGTAGGCATAGCAGTCTATTTGCAGCATTCTTAACAATTCTCCCGCTGTTTCTTTTTTCCCCGCTGGTAACCGAAGTAATATCCGATGAAGCCGCTTCCAAGGGCAGCCTGCAGGGCAAAGAGAAGGCTTTCGACCTCCCCGCCGGGCGGTCTCCAGAGGGAATCAAGCCACGGGGAGTAACCGGGCCTGACCTCGGTGATCACCTTTTCGGCCTCCCCGTCCGCCCCCTCGAACCCGGCGCCACGGTACACCGCCAGGGGCGCCGCGGCCAGGATCAGAACCGCCAGCACCAGCAGCAGGTTTTTGGCTGCCTGGTTTTTCAAAAATCCAATCATTGCAGGGCCTCCTTTCTGAGAAAGGCGAGATCCTGGAGCTCCTGCCGGCTGTGGGCCGCCAGGAAGTTAACGGCCAAAACCGTCAGCAGCCCCTCGCTGACAGCCAGAGGAACCTGGGTGAAGGCAAACACGCCGGCGAACTTGTAAAAGGAAGCAGCAACGCCCCCGTCGGCGGCCGGAAAAGCCATGGCCAGCTGCAGCGAGGTGGTCAGGTAGGTGGTCAGGTCTCCCACCGCAGCCGCCGTGAAAACCCCTAGCCACAAGGGCGCCCCTATTTTCCGCAAAAACCTGTAGATATAGTAGGCCGCAAAGGGCCCGGCAACCGCCATGGCAAAGGTGTTGGCCCCGAGGGTGGTGAGCCCCCCGTGGGCCAGGAGCAAGGCCTGGAAGGCAAGCACTATGCAGCCCATAACAGTCATGGCCGCAGGCCCGAAAAGGATCGCTCCCAGGCCGGTTCCGGTCATGTGGGAGCAACTGCCGGTTACCGAGGGAATCTTTAATGCCGAGAGAACAAAGGCAAAGGCCCCGGCAAGGCCCAGCAGCATCTTCAGGGCCGGCTTCATCCTGACCAGGCGGTTTGCCGACCTGAAACCCAGGATAAGAAACGGAAGCGCCAGAACCGTCCACATCCCGCACCACTGGACGGGCAGGAACCCCTCCATGATGTGCATGGCATGGGCATTTTCCGGGAATCCCAGACTGAACCACGGCAGGCACAGGACGGCGAGAAAAACACGACTCTTCATAAAATTCCAATCCTCCTTTCAAACGGAGAGCCTGAGGCGGGTCCGGCCCGAAAACAAAAACGCCCAACCAGCCGTCCCCTCCCCGGGGAACGGCCGGAACAGGCCGGATTATCTTCACCAGGTTCATCGCGTACCCAAGTTTTGTCCCTCTTTGGGCCCGCTCTCCGGTTAAAATTCCGTTTATTCCCTGCCCCTCGGGGCAGGGAGCCGCTACTCGGTTGCCAAACAAAAAACCCTCAGCACCCGTGTAAAGCAGAGGGTCTACATACCGGCTTAAACCGTAAAGCCCGGCGCTCAACCTCCCCATCCGTCGTGGGTACATCAAGCTCAGGACAAGCAGGTTTCCTGGCTCGGGGTCATCGCCTCCCCTGCGGCCTTCCCGGGTTGACCGCCCAGTGGCGTTGTGCAGGAGGACTATCCCCTCACAGTGGCGGGACCGCGCCGGATTCCAACCGGCTTCCCTTTTCAATCCTGCCCAGGGCTGTGATAAGCTTCGCCTGGTTTTGTCAGCCCAGCCGGTCCGGATGCTCACGCATATCGATGCTCACGTATATCCATACACGCTCCGCTTCGGCCCGTTGGCGCATTCGCGCCATGCTCGTTTCTGACAACCCCGGCGGGGGCGGGATCACTTGTCCCGGAGTATTAAATTTTAACATATTTTATCATCAGGACCACAATCCGTCAATTGGTGCCCCCGGTAAATTTCCCCGGCAGCCCCTTTCCTTTATCAAAAAAATCCCTACCATGGTCGTTGGTAGGGATTTTTTTTAAATCCGGCGCCCGCTGTGAATTTCAAAGCTCCAATTGATGCCTTTGTTGTTGTCCCAGTTGTAGGCGCTGTCCCTGAAGCAGAAATTGAACCGGCTGTCGTCCGGCATTTCCAGTGTTTTCACCCACCCCCAGCCGGTCCTGGACATCTTCAGGTCCTGGACGTTATGCCAGTCCCCGGCGGCCCCGTAGCCGACGCGCATAAATACCTGGTCGGCCCCGCTCCTGGCCAGGAGACCGTAATAGAGAACGGTGATTTCCTCCCCCGCGGTGATTGGCGTGGGATCCACCACCACACCCTGGGGATAGTCGGCCTCATACATGGACCTGAGCCTGGCGTGATGCTCGAAATTTGACGGATGAGCCAAGGCATGCCACCTCCCCGCGATTTTTTTACTGTCAGCATTATTATCCTTTTCCGGACCCTTTTTTATCCCAGGGGAATCCGAAAGAAAAGGAAAATGCCTTTTGCGGGGAAGGGCCATTGTCCTTACACTTGTTAATCAAAGCCGGGCGATTATGGCGTCGGCCATCCGGCTGGTGGAGGAGTTGCCGCCCAGGTCGTAGGTCAGGTCTTTCCCCTCCTCCAGTACGGCGGTGACCGCCTTCATGACCCGCCCGGCGGCGTCATTCTCGCCCAGGTGCTGGAGCATCATCACCCCGGACAGGATTATGGCCAGCGGGTTCACCCTGTTCATGCCGGCGTGCTTGGGTGCGCTGCCGTGGACGGGCTCGAATACCGCCGCCCCTGCGCCTATATTGGCCCCGGGGGCCACCCCCAGACCTCCTACTAGTCCGGCGCACAGGTCGCTGACGATGTCCCCGTATAGGTTGGGCAGCACCAGTACGTCATACTTCTCCGGGGTCTGCACCAGCTTCATGCACATGGCGTCCACAATCATGTCCTCAAACTCAATATCGGGGTATTCCCGGGCAACGTTCCGGGCGCACTCCAAAAAAAGCCCGTCGGTGAGTTTCATGATGTTGGCCTTGTGCACCGCGGTGACCTTTTTCCGTCCCTGCTTAACCGCCAGGTCGAAGGCATAGCGTACAATCCTCTCCGAGGCCTCCCGGGTGATGATCTTGATGCTTTCGGCGGCGTCCCGCCCCACCCGGTGCTCAATGCCGGCGTACAGGTCCTCGGTGTTTTCCCGCACCACGATCAGGTCGACGCTTTCATACCTGGAGGCAATTCCGGGAAGGGTCCTGGCGGGGCGGACATTGGCGTACAAGTCCAGTTCCTGCCTCAAGGTCACGTTGACGCTCCTGAACCCCTTCCCCACCGGGGTGGTCAGCGGCCCCTTGAGGGCCACCCCGTTTCGCCTGATCGACTCCAGCACGTAGTCCGGCAGCGGGGTGCCGTACCGGGATATCACCGCCTCCCCGGCCTCCACAACCTCCCAACGGATGTCCACCCCGGCAGCGTCTATGACCCGCCTGGCCGCGTCGCTTATTTCAGGACCTATGCCGTCCCCGGGGATTAAGGTTATGTTGTACGACAAAGCTGTTTTCCGCCTCCTGTGTCACATCTTCAATCATAGCACAACTGGACCTGCATGTTTTTTCATGCATACTCCCGTCTTCTGTCTACTGTCTACTGTCTCCTGATCCTTTGCGTTGGCCCGCTAGTCTATATTGAATCCGCCGTGTTTTCTGAAGTGGGCGGCCAGACCTCCGTCGTTAAGTATTTTGATCATTACCCCCGGCAGCGGCTTGACCGGTAAATCAACTCCCCTGGTAAGGTTTTTGATCACCCCGCCGGCCAGGTCCACCTCCAAATCGTCGCCGGCCTCGATCAGGTCAGTGTTGCACTCAACCACCGGCAGCCCGGTGTTGATGCAGTTGCGGTAGAATATCCTGGCGAATGATTTGGCCAGGACCGCGCTCACATTGGCGTACTTTATGGCCAGTGGGGCCTGCTCGCGGGAGGAACCGCAACCAAAATTGGATCCAGCGACGATAAAGTCGCCCGGGGCAACCTTCCGGTGGAAGTCCGGGTCCAGGTCCTCCATCACGTGCCTGGCCAGCTCGTTCATGTCCAGGGTCTTGAATTTATATTTGCCGGAGATGATGTAATCAGTGTTCACGTCGTCTCCGAACTTGTGGGCCTTGCCGTGAAACTTCATTGTCATCACCTACTTGACGAATTCTCTCGGGTCCGTTATGGCGCCGGCCAGCGCCGAGGCCGCCACCGTCGCCGGGGAGGCCAGGTAGATAAAGGCCTTGCTGTTGCCCATCCGCCCCTTAAAATTACGGTTGGCGGTGGAAATTACGTTTTCCCCGTCCGATGGCACACCGTTATGGGTTCCTACGCAGGGCCCGCAGCCCGGGGTGACCACCGCCGCCCCGGCCTCCACCAGGGCCTGGATGATTCCCTCCCGCATGGCGTCGAGGAAGACCGTCTTCGACGCAGGAGCCACGATCAGCCTTACTTCACTGTGGATTTTTCTGCCCCTGAGGATGTCGGCCGCAATCCGGAGATCCTCCAGCCGTCCGTTGGTGCAGGTGCCGATGACGGCCTGGTGGATGGGGGTTCCGGCAACCTCGCCGACCGGGCAGACGTTGTCCACCCGGTGTGGCCTGGCCACCTGGGGTTCCAGGCGGGAAACGTCGTACTCCTTGACCCGGGAGTACACCGCGTCGCCGTCCGGGCTGACCGGGTTGAACCTGCGGTCCGTGTACCGCGCCAGCCACCGGAAGGTCTTTTCATCGGCCTCCATCAGCCCGGCCTTGGCGCCCATCTCTATGGCCATGTTGGCCATGGTCATCCTGCCCTCCACGGAAAGGGCCTTCACCGCCTCGCCGGTATACTCCGCGGACATGTATGTGGCCCCGTCGGCGGTGACATTGCCGATCAGGTAGAGGATCAGGTCCTTTGCGTACACCGCCGGCGGCAGTACGCCGTGCAGCACGAACCTGAAGCTCTCGGGCACCTTGAACCACATCTGCCCGGAAATCAGCCCCCCGGCCAGGTCGGTGGAGCCGACCCCGGTGGAAAAGGCGTTCAGCGCTCCGTATGTACATGTGTGCGAATCGGCCCCGATAACCAGGGAACCCGGCCCCACCAGCCCGCTTTCCGGGATCAGTTGGTGGCACACCCCCTCGCCGATGTCGTACAGGCGGAATCCCTTGGCCCGGGCGAACTCCCTCATCAGCTTGTGCAGGGCGGAAACACCCTCGTTGGGGCTGGGGGCGCTGTGATCGATCACAAAGGCCACCCTTTCCCGGTCGAACACCTCCCGTCCGCCCATGTCCTCAAAAGCCCTGATGGCCAGGGGGGAGGTTCCGTCCTGACCCATTATGAAGTCCACCCTGGCCACCACTATATCATTGGCATACACCTTCTGGCCGCTGTGAGAAGAAAGAATTTTTTCAATAATGGTCTGTCCCAACGATTATCCCTCTTCCGCCGTTGTTCTACCTATCCGTTGCCGGACTTGCGCGAAGGCTTGATACCTACTTGTTAGGCTTGCCGTAGTAGTCCTCGTATAGGTACATCAATTCCTTGTCGAAAAGGGGCCGCTTGAGGGCCACACAGTACGACCTCACCTTCGAGAGCAACTCCTGGGCCTTGTGGTCGCTCAGGTGAATGCCGTACTCCGCAAACTTGGCTTTCAGCGAGGCCGTCCCGGAGTGCTTGCCGATCATTATCTGGCGCTCCAGCCCCACCTCTTCCGGCGTGAAGGCCTCATAGGTCTTGGGGTTCTTTAGGGCTCCGTCCGCGTGGATGCCCGACTCGTGGGCGAACATATTGGACCCCACGATGGCCTTCCAGGCGGGCAATTCCCTTCCCGAGGCCCGTGAGACGTATTCCGCCACCTCGCGGAACATCTCGGTTTTAAAGCCCAGATCCAGGTTGTAGATATGCTTCAGCGCCATGACCACCTCTTCCAGGGCCGCGTTCCCGGCCCTCTCGCCGAGGCCGATGACGGTCACCCCGACGTAGTTGGCCCCGGCCCTGACCCCGGCCAGGGCATTTGCGGTGGCCATGCCGAAGTCGTTGTGGGTGTGCATCTCAATGTCTATGTCCACTTCCCGGAGTATTTTTTCTATGTGCTCCGTGATGCTGAAAGGATCCATTATCCCGACGGTGTCGCAGTAGCGCAGGCGGTCGGCCCCGGCCTGCTTTGCCGCCCTGGCAAACTGAACCAGGAATTCCATGTCGCTGCGGGAAGCGTCCTCGGCGTTCACCGACACGTAAAGGCCTTCTCTTTTTGCGAACTCCACGGCGCTCACCATGTTCTCCAGCACCCATTCCCTAGACTGCTGGAGCTTGTACTTGATGTGGATGTCCGAGGTGGAAATGGAAATCGCTACCGCGTCCACACCGCACTCCAGGGACGACTCTATATCCGCCACCACCGGACGGTTCCAGCCCATTATACTGGCCCTCAGCCCGGCTTTGCAGATGGCCTTGATGGCTTCCTTTTCATCGCCCCCCATGGTTGGTATCCCGGCCTCTATCTGGTGAACCCCCAGCTCGTCCAGGAACTTTGCTATCCTCACCTTTTCCCGGTTCGCAAAAACCACTCCGGCCGTTTGCTCACCGTCCCTTAAAGTGGTATCCACGATCATGATTTTCCTTTCGTCCATTTTCCGGTTCACCCTTTCTTGCAAAAATTGGGGAATAATAAAAAAGCTCCTGTTATCATGTTTTGCTGCGTTCAGGGGAGCTTTTCGCAACACTGCGAGCGATCCGGAAGGCGGGGGCGAACCCGAAATCTCCGGGCGTTGAAAAAAGCTCCGGCGGCTGCTTATCCGGGAATTCTTACGGAGGGGCTTTTCCGTGTGGCCGCTGTCGCGGCGTCCGTACTCGCCGGAAAATATCATCCCAGCGTCAAAAAGAAACGGCTGATATTTAAGAGCCGCCAACAGACCTGGAAATATAATATCAAAAATTTAACTGGCTGAAAAGAAAATCATCCTGCCTGGCGTCAAGAATACAGAATACCGGCCTGCCGCCTTCCGGCCCGGCAGCAATGAGGGCCCGGGTCCGTTGCGGCTTAAAACTGTTTTGCGTCTTTCAGGTACCTGGCGAAGGCCTTGAGTGACCGGTCGTAGGTGGCCTCCAGGTGCGGCGGGAAAAAGCAGCCGGGTATTTCCCCGTTCCTCCGGTGATAGGCCACGCACTCGCAGCACATGCCCCGGCGGTGGCAGCCGCTGTAAGTGCAGGCGCAGTTCCGGGCGTTTTTTTCCTTGTTGCATTTCATCTCAACCATCGTAAAACCTCCTGTCTCCTGACACCTGTATTCCAAACCCTATTTCAATTTCTCCCTTATTATTTTATTTACCATCTCCGGGTTGGCTTTGCCCCTGGTCAACTTCATCACCTGGCCGACCAGAAAGCCCAGGGCCTTTTCCTTGCCGGCCCGGAAGTCGTCAACTACCTTCCGGTTGGCGGCAAGCACCTCGTCCACCACGGCGGCTATGGCACCCTCGTCGGAAATCTGGACAAGTCCCTTTTCCCTGACGATGGTTTCGGGGTCCCTGCCGGTCTCAAACATCTCCTCGAAGACCGTCTTGGCTATTTTGCCGCTGATGGTGCCGCCGTCGATGAGCCTTAGCATGCCTGCAAGCCGGGAGGGGCTGACGCGGCATCGCGTTATGTCCATGTCCCTGGCGTTTAACAGCCTCAACAGGTCTCCCATCACCCAGTTGCTCACCGCCTTGGCGTTGGAATAGCAGGCCAGGCACTGCTCGAAATAGTCCGCCATTTCCTTGGTGGCGGTAATCACCGAAGCGTCGTACTCGGGAATTCCATACTCCTTCACGTAGCGGGCCTTCCTCTGGTCGGGAAGCTCAGGCAGCGAGGCTCTTATTTTTTCCACCCACTCCCGGTCGATGACCAGGGGAACCAGGTCCGGGTCCGGAAAATACCTGTAGTCGTGGGCCTGCTCCTTGCTGCGCATGGACAGGGTGACCCCCCTGGCCTCGTCCCAAGTTCTGGTCTCCTGGACGATGCGCCCTCCTTCCTCCAGTATCCCTATCTGCCTTTCCACCTCGTAGTGAAGGGCCCTCTGCAGAGCCTTGAAGGAGTTCATGTTTTTGATTTCGGTCTTGGTTCCGAACCCGTGGCTGCCCGGGGGCCTGACCGAGACGTTGGCGTCGCAGCGCAGGGATCCCTCTTCCATCTTGCAGTCCGACACCCCGGTGTACAGGATCACGGCTTTCAGCTTTTCCAGGTAGGCCCTGGCCTCCTCGGGCGATCTCATGTCCGGTTCGGACACGATTTCAACCAGGGGAACGCCGGTGCGGTTGTAGTCCACCAGGGAGTAGGGGGTGGTGGAGATGGTCCCCTGGTGCACCAGTTTTCCCGCGTCCTCTTCCATGTGCACCCTGGTTATGCCGATGCGCTTGACATTCCCGTCCACATTTATGTTCAGGTACCCGTGTTCAGCCAGGGGAAGGTCGTACTGAGAAATCTGGTAGTTCTTGGGCAGATCGGGGTAATAGTAATTTTTCCGGTCGAACTTGGAAAAACCGGCAATCTTGCAGTTCAGGGCCAGACCAACCCGGACGGCGTATTCCAGCACTTCTCTGTTCAAAACCGGCAAAACCCCGGGAAGCCCGAGGCAGACCGGGCACACGTGGGTGTTGGGATCGCCCCCGAAGGCGGTGCTGGAATGGCAAAATATCTTGGTCCTGGTTTTCAACTCAACGTGGACTTCCAAACCGATGACGGTTTCATACTGGGCCAATTGGCAGCAACCTCCTAGCCTAATGAACTGCTACAGGGAGGGAAATTTTTTATGGTGGCCGGTGTTTTTCTCAAAAGCGTGCGCCACCTGAAGCACTGTACCCTCGGCGAAGGGCCGGCCCATTATCTGCATTCCCACCGGGAGTCCCCCCGAGAACCCCGCCGGCACTGAAATCCCGGGTATTCCGGCCAGGTTTACCGAGATCGTGGTTATGTCGGACAGGTACATCTGCAGGGGGTCGTCCATTTTTTCCCCCTTGCGGAAGGCCGTGGTGGGAGAGGTGGGGCAGATCAGCACGTCGAATTTTTCAAAGGCCCGGTCAAAATCCCGCTTGATCAGGGTGCGCACCTTGAGGGCCTTGAGGTAGTATGCATCGTAATAGCCCGCCGAAAGGGCGTAAGTTCCGAGCATGATGCGCCTCTTAACCTCGGTCCCGAAGCCCCTGCTGCGGGTTTTCGCGTACATGTCCACCACATCCCCGGGGTCTTCCGCCCGGTAGCCGTAGCTGACGCCGTCGTAGCGGGCAAGGTTGGAACTGGCCTCGGCAGTGGCGATCAGGTAGTACGCCGGAATGGCGTACTTGCTGTGGGGGAGGCTGGCCTCGCCGATCTCCGCCCCCAGGGAAGAGATCACCCCGAGGGCTTCGTTCACCACCCCGCGCACCCCGGGGTCAATCCCATCACCCATGTATTCTTTCGGTACACCTACTTTCAGCCCCTTGATTTCCCGGTTTAAGAAGGCGGTGTAGTCCGGCCTGTCCCCCGGCGCCGAGGTCGAATCACGGGGGTCGTGACCGGCAATCAGGTTGAGCATCAGGGCGCAGTCTGTAACGTCCCTGGAGATGGGCCCGATCTGGTCCAGGGACGAGGCGTAGGCCACCAGCCCGTACCTTGAAACCGCGCCGTAGGTGGGCTTCATCCCCACCACCCCGCACAGCGAAGCCGGCTGCCTGATCGACCCTCCGGTGTCCGATCCCAGGGCGACCACTGCCTGGCCCGCGGCCACGGCCACCGCCGAACCGCCGCTTGAACCGCCGGGTACCCGGTCAACGTCCCAGGGGTTGGAAGCGGGGAAAAAGCCTGAGTTTTCGTTTGAGGACCCCATGGCAAACTCGTCCAGGTTGGTTTTTCCAACCATGACCATGCCCCGGGCCAGTATCTTCTCAACCACCGCGGCACTGTACGGGGGTACGAAATTGTGCAGGATCCTGGAGCCGCAGGTGGTGCGGATCCCCTCGGTGCACATGTTGTCCTTCACCGCCACCGGGATCCCGGCCAGGATCGGGATTTCCTCCCCGGAGGCAATCCTTTTGTCCACCGCCCTGGCCTGTTCCAGGGCCAGGTCCCCGGTCACGGTGATGAAGGACCCGAGCTTACCGCCCACCGTCTCTATCCTTTCCAGTACCGCCCGGCACAGCTCCTCCGCGCTTATCTCCCTGGCGGCCAGCCTGCGGTGAAGCTCATGGGCCGGCATATAACAAAAGTCCAAGCTTATCCCTCCAAAACTATCAAAGCAGTTAAACAATTCTTGGCACTTTAAAAAAGTTGCCTTCCCTTTCGGGGGCGTTCTGCATGGTCTTTTCCAGGGGCAGGTGGGCGCCTTCAATGTCCTCCCTGAAAACGTTTCTCAGCGGCAGGACATGGGCCGTCGGGGGCACCTCCCGGGTGTCCAGTTCGTCCAGCATGCCCGCATATTCCAGGATGGCACTGAGCTGTTCCGCAAACATCCTTTTCTCCTCGTCGGTAAGCTCAAGCCTGCTCAAAAGGGCCACGTGTTCAACTTCGGCGATGGTTATCATACCCGCACCCCTTCCTTGTAACAACCAAGGGGATCACACAGCATTAAACCAATCTTCCCGGCGATTCTGACATCTCCTGCTGCCCGGTCTTCCCCTTCGGCAATCAGTATTCGGCAATCAGTAAACGTAAATAGTAAACATAAATACTGTAATATTATAGCAGAGGGTTCACGCAAGGCGCAATATTCCCGGGTCCCGGGTCTGCGTCAAGATTTAGTAGGTAGAACTCCCAG
>DYET01000153.1 GCA_020725625.1 Desulfovirgula sp.
AGCCTCGCTGCTCAATCCTCCGGCTGAACCGGCTCTAAGCTCGTCGCTTACGGTCTGCCGGCCGCCTCCGTACGTGCGTCCATGCACACTTAAGCTGCGGCTGCATCCTGCAGCCCGCCCGGCATCCCGTACGCTCCGTCGCAAAGAGCCGGATAATCAGCCTCCGGAACATCCGCTCGGCTTTGGAATCCACCCCCTACGTATACTCCGGCATATTGTTTTTCAGAGTAGAATAATTGCGGTGCCATGGAAAACCCGAATCACACCACAACAGAATACGAAATGCTTTGGAGCGGCCTGCTGTCCGCCCTCCGGCACAGGAATTGCAGGCTGTGGAACCGTGGCCAAATACCTGGGGGCGCCTGCGGCTTTCCTGGTCAGCGGCTGCATAGGGCTCGGTGTTATTGCGGCGGTGCGGTGGCGGTCAATTAGAAGCGATAAGCTATAAGCGGTAAGCTACAAGTGGTTATGGGTCATTAGTTGTAGGTTATTAGTCTTTACGGTCGGCTAACAACTGTTAAAAAACGTTGCTCTCTTTCTCTCCATAAAGCCGGGCGGGGGAGAGGGGGCCCACGTCCAGCAGGCCGCACCTGCCTTCGGCGATCAGCTGGGAGGCAATCAGGCCGATGGCCGGGGCATGCATGAAACCGTTGCCGGCAAAGCCTCCGGCTATGAAAAACCCCTTCAGGTCCGGATGCTCCCCTATAATTCCCAGGTAATCGGGGGTAAGAGACCGGATGCCCACGTAGGCCCTGACCAGTTGGGCATCCTGCAGGCGGGGGATGCGGCGGACGGCCGATTCGATAAACCCGTCCAGCAGTGACCAGTCGACCGCTGTGCTTGTCCCCGGAAAGGAGTCCCTGTCGGTGCCGCCCAGGATCATGGTGCCGCTTTTTTCAGTATGCATGTAAAAGCCCGTGTCCATGTCCACCACCAGGGGTGCGTGTCCCGGTATGCCCTCCAGTGGGGAGCAGACGTAAACCTGTCTTCTGAACGGCAGGGCGGGAATTTCCAAGCCGGCAAGCCTTCCCACCTCCGGCAGGTGGGGGCCGGTGGCGTTGACCACCACCGGGCAGGAGATCTTTCCGGCCGAGGTGACTAACCCCTTGAGTTCATTACCGGATATGTTTATGGCGATGACTTCTTCCCGGAGAAACACCTCCACACCCCTTTTCCTGGCCTGTTTGAAATAACCCATGGTTACCCCGTAGGGATCGGCGTAGCCGTCCAGAGGGCAGATGGTTCCGCCCACCAGGTCCTCGGTGCGGACATACGGGTACCTCCTGGCCAGTTCCGCCGGTTCGAGAAATTCCGCCGGAATTTCGAAGTCCCTCAGTACGGCCAGGTTCTTTTCGAACTGCTCCAGCCGGCCGGAGTCGGCCGAGACAAAAAGGTACCCCCTGTGGGTGAAATATACGGGATAGTCCATTGCCCTTTCGAAATTCTTGAAGTATGGGAGGCTCATTTTTGTCAGGGCCACGTTGGTGGGACTGGAGAACTGGTGCCTGATTCCCCCTGTGCAGTATGCGGTGGAACCCATGCAAGGGAATTTTTCCTTTTCCACAACGGCGACCCTTTTGATTCCGGCCAGGGAAAGGTGGTAGGCGATGCTCATGCCGATAACCCCGGCACCTATCACCACTGCATCGAAGGTCTTCAATTTATTTTCCTCCTTACGACTGCTATATTCCCTGTTGACCGTTGAATTCCTTCCCGCCGAAAAGGTTTTACAGCTTTGGTGTCGAATAACATCAAGGCCTGGAAGATTCTTAGGAGGACGGCAATGCGCTTTGACTCTTTCAACGGAGATGAACTGCTGATGATGCTGGCGGGAAGCGCCAACCTGCTGGCGGAGCACCGTTCCGAAATCGACTCGCTGAACGTTTTCCCGGTGCCTGACGGGGATGCCGGAACAAACATGCACCTCACCTTCCTGGCCGGGGTCAGGGAGGTCAGGGAAAATAAAGGGTCGCCGGCCGGGGAAATTGCCGCCGCTATGGCCCCGTGGTAGGTACCCACGCCGGCCCCGGGCTGGTGGGGGTCATCTGCCTGTCGGTGGAAGATTAGCCGGGTATAAGAAGGAAAAAACATATTGGTGTCAAATAGCTTACTAAGGTATAAAGTAAGAATTTAAAAAAAAGTTATAAGATATAAAT
Source organism: Desulfovirgula sp. (assembly GCA_020725625.1). Taxonomy (GTDB): domain Bacteria; phylum Bacillota; class Desulfotomaculia; order Desulfotomaculales; family Desulfocucumaceae; genus JAILZP01. Next base: position 2,157 of record DYET01000153.1, read on the forward strand.
AAATCAGGGGGTGTACTTGGTGGGAGAGATGTTATGGCAGCCTTCACCGGAGCGGGTGGAACAGGCCAACATGACCCGGTACGTCAGGTATGTAAACCATAATTACGGCAAAGACTTCAAGAGCTACGACCAGCTGTATGACTGGTCAATTTCCGAAATCGCCAACTTCTGGGAGTCAATTTGGAAGTTCTGTGGGATTACTGCCTCCAGGCCCTACGAAAACGTAGTCACCAACCTTGAGGAGATGTTGGCCGCCAGGTGGTTTAACGGCGCCCGGTTAAATTTTGCCGAAAACCTCCTGCGCTACCGCGACGACCGGACGGCCCTGGTGTTCAGGGGCGAGGCCGGTCACAGGGCCGAGATTACATACTCCCGGTTGTACGATCAGGTGGCACGCCTGGCCAAGTCCATGAGGGATTTCGGCATAAAGGCGGGGGACCGGGTCACCGGCTTCATGCCCAATATGATCGAAACCGTGGTGGCCATGCTGGCCGCCACCAGCATCGGCGCGGTGTGGTCCTCGTGCTCCCCGGACTTCGGCATCAAGGGGGTCCTGGACCGGTTCGGCCAGATCCAGCCCAGGATCCTTTTCACTGCCGACGGGTACTTCTACAACGGGAAAACCGTTGATTCCCTGTCCAGGGTAGCGGGGATACTCCAGGAAATCGACACCATCGAGAAAGTGGTGGTGGTCCCCTACGCCAGCGAAAACCCGGACATCAGCAAGGTTCCCAAGGCGGAGCATTACCGGTCCTTCATTTCGCCGGGCCCGGCGGGGGAAATCAGTTTTGAGCAGCTTCCCTTCAACCACCCGGTATACATCATGTATTCCTCGGGTACAACCGGGGTGCCCAAGTGCATCGTGCACGGGGCGGGGGGGACCCTGATCCAGCACCTCAAGGAACTGGTGCTGCATACCGACCTGAAGCGGGAGGACGTTATCTTTTATTTCACCACCTGCGGCTGGATGATGTGGAACTGGCTGGTCAGTTCCCTGGCCGTGGGCGCCACCGTGGTCCTTTACGACGGTTCGCCTTTCCATCCCCAGCCGGACGCCCTTTTCAAGATGGCCCAGGACGAGAAGATAACCGTTTTCGGTACCAGCGCCAAGTACCTGGCCACGGCGGAAAAGGAGGGGGTGAAGCCGGCGGGCAAGTACGACCTGAGCCAGCTTAAGGCCATCCTTTCCACCGGATCCCCTTTGTCCGTGGAGAGCTTTGAATACGTTTACCGGGACATCAAGAAGGACCTGTGCCTGTCCTCCATTTCCGGGGGTACGGACATAATTTCCTGCTTCGCCTTGGGCAACCCCATCGGCCCGGTGTATAAGGGCGAACTGCAGTGCCGGGGCCTGGGTATGAAGGTGCAGTCCTTTGACGAAGGGGGCAGGCCGGTGACCGGCCGGAAGGGCGAGCTGGTTTGCGTGGCCGCCTTTCCCTCCATGCCCATCGGCTTCTGGAACGACCCGGACATGAAAAAGTACAAGGGATCTTATTTTGACGTATATGAGAACGTCTGGCGCCACGGGGACTTCATCGAGATTACGCCCCACGGAGGGGTTATCATCTACGGCAGGTCCGACGCCACCTTGAACCCCGGCGGGGTCAGGATCGGGACGGCGGAAATTTACCGGCAGGTGGAGGCTCTGCCGGAGATTCTGGACAGCCTGGTGGTGGGGCAGGACTGGGACAATGACGTCCGGGTGGTGCTCTTCGTCAAGCTGGCACAGGGAATTGAGCTGACCGACGAACTGGTCAAGAAAATTAAGATCCAGATCCGGGAGAACGCCTCTCCTCGCCACGTTCCGGCCAAGATCGTAAGCGTCAGGGACATCCCGTACACCATCAACGGGAAGAAGGTGGAACTGGCGGTCAGGAACATCATTCACAACCAGCCTGTGCTGAACAAGGACGCCCTGGCCAACCCCGAGGCCCTGGAGTACTATAGGGATATACCGGAACTTCAGGTCTAGTCTTCCCTGAAAATCTTACCGCTCAGGAGTCAGGAGACAGGAGTAAAAAAATTTGGTTATCGGTTGCAGGTTAGTGTACCGGGCGAGGCGGTCCCATGCGCATCAGGTTCAGGAACCTCCAATTCAGGATGAAGGAGATAGGAATTCCCGCGCAGTACCGGCCGGGGGATAAAATAATTCTGCAGGGGAGCAAAAATGATTCTTTCTTCCTGATTACCGGGGGCCGGGTCGAGGCGTACTCCGAGGCCGGGGATGAGAGGATTCGCTTGGCCTGCCTTTCACCGGGAGAGTACTTCGGAGAGATATCCTGCCTGACGGGGGAGGCCTCAAGGTCGACTTATGCGGCCCTTGACGACGTTTCACTGCTGGGCACCGACCGTGAGGGCCTGTTAGGGCTGCTGGGGGATTTGCCTGAATTCAACCGCCACATAGTGGAAACCCTATGCAGTGTGATCAGGAAGGGCGGGACCGGCCCCGGGGCCGGGACTCCGCCCTTTTCGACGGTGGCGGGGACCGGGAGCCCGGATGGGGAGGGGCCGGCCCCCGCCGCCACGTGCCCCGGGAGACCCAGGATCGGCCTGGCCCTGGGAGCCGGGGTTGTCCGCGGCATGGCCCACATCGGGGTAATCAGGTCCCTGCAGAAAAACAGGGTGCCCGTGGACGTGGTGGCCGGGACCAGTGCCGGGGCCATGGTGGGGGCCTGTCTGGCCGCCGGGTTCACCGTGGACATGATGGAAGAAATAGCCCGCAGCCTAAGGTGGTCGAAGATCGCCGCCCCGGTCCTGCCCCCTGGAAAGGGCTTTCTGAACAATGAAAGGCTGGGCCGGCTGCTTGACCGGATTCTGGGCGGGAAGACCTTCGACCAGCTGGCCCTGCCCTTCGCCGTGGTGGCGGCCGATGCCTGCACCGGCGAGGAGGTTGTCATGAGGGATGGCAGGGTTGCCGACGCTGTAAGGGCCTCCACCGCCATTCCGGCTATTTTCGAGCCGGTGCTGCTCAACGGCCGGGTCCTTATGGACGGGGCCGTGGTGAACATGGTGCCGGCCAGCGTCTGCCGGGTCATGGGGGCAGACCTGGTGATCGCCGTTTCGGTTTCCGACTTTTCCTTTCAGTCCGGACCGCCCAGGAATATAATCATGGCCATCCTGCGGTACACCGACATGATGCTGAAAAGGCAGGTCGCCCTGGCCAAGATCCAGTGGGCGGACATTGTCATAAACGTGGAGAGGCCAGATTTGAGCGGCTACAATTTCAGGGAGGCCAGGCAGTTCATCAGGGAAGGCGAGAGGGCCGCGGATTCCGTGATGCCCAGGATCAAGGCCCTCATCGGCGCCTGGCGGGGATAGGCTATACAGGTCAGGTATTTTAACCGTTCTGCAGGAAGAAGGCCTCTGACCGTCTTGGTTTTAGCTGATAGCGGGACCGTAATTTTAAGGCAGGGAGTATCGCCCTTTTTTTACTTGCCCTTGTTTTTTTCCGCCAGCCTGGAAGCGCAGATCATGCAAATCCTGCTGCTGGTCAGGACCGTTCCACACACCTCGCAGTATGTCAGCAATTTTTGAGCGCAGTCCCGGCAGTAAAAATCCCCCCGCATTTCCACCCTGGTGGCGAAAAAGTCGGCGTCGTCGTAGTCCACCCATTCTCCGCAGGAGCTGCAGCAGGCTTCCTCCATGTCGGTAAGCAGATACTCCAGGGCGGCGTCGGGCTCGTTGGTGGCCAGGCCTATTTTCAGAATAATGCTGTCGCTCAAGGTGAGGTTTTCCTTCAGATACCTGTACAGCCTCCGGTGGGTGCCGTCCGGGGTGTACGCCTCCAGCAGATCCTTCACGTCCCGGTCCTCGACCTTTACCGAAGAGGCAAAGAAATGCTCGAAATCCTCCACCGTCATCTTGTCGAAGGGCATGGCCCAGCACTCGTACATGTAGCCGGATATGGCTTCCACGTCCCTGATCTTGATCCCGTCGAAAAGACCTTCCAGGGCGTCCATCATCTTTTCCTTGAGATCCAGCATGTCGTTTTTCATTCTTTCGCGGCGAAGAACGCTTAATACGTCATCGGCCTGGAGCAGGAGGTTGTAGGAATGCTCCTTGAGCCTGTTCAGGATCCTGTCATTCCGGCTTTTCAAACGGTTCTTGTAAAAGGACTTGTGCTCGATGTTCGACCAGAGGTTTTCAACCTCGCTGCGGACCTGGATTTCAAAATTGAACTTGAGGTTGTTAAAGGTGTACACCCCGTCGTAGTGGTGGGTCATCTTTCCGTTCTCGTGCTTTGTCGGGTAGTGGGTAAGGGAGGTAATGTGGCTGAACCTGAACAACTCTTTCCTTTCCTTCTCAAAAAGCCTGACCACCTTCTCCACGTCTTCGCCCAGCTCAACGATGATGAAAAAACCGATCAGATCGGGTATTTCGTCCAGGGAGGCGGCATTTTTATACTGGACCTTCCTCTCGACCTTTTCCGCGATGCTTTCCCAGGTCTTGATCCTTACCTCGAACCGGTACAGGGGGTACTGTTTGACCTGAAGCCGGTAACCGGTTTGAAACATGGCAAAAAAGTGCCTTATCTCGTCCACCAGTGATTCGGCGACCAGGTTGAGGTTGGAGAGGTTGTCATAGTAGTGTTTTTTCATTTGATCCAGTACGTCCAAACAGAGTTCCTCCCGGAAACATTTGTGCCCTTGGATTGGGCCGCAGCCTGCGGCCTGCTCCGTCAATATTATACATTAGATGACCGGCTTAGAATTAAACAACTTTGTCCGTGAATTATTTTTTGCAGGGAAAGCGAATTCCCCGCCCTGTGCGATTATCCCGGTCAGGACAGTTCGGCCATGACTGACTCCCGGCGGGCGTACAGGGAGTCAAATTCCGGCCTTTTTTCCAGTCGGGCGTTTTTCTGGAGGAGCGATTCAAGGTTCCCGTACACCTCGGGACTGTATGTTTCTTCCTCCAGGGGGGTTATCCTGGAGGCTTTCAGGACAATCAAACAGCTTCAACTTTATCCACAAAATCCTGCCCGTTTTCAAGTTTAACCCGGATGCCGCCCGGAGGCAAGGGGTTATCTGGCCGGGGCGGTTGGGCACAAAAGGATCGTGGCAGTAAGAAAAATACCCGTTGCAAAGGAGAAACATCCCCCCGGGGCCGAACCGGGCGGGCGTGATCCGGTCCGATCAGGACTGATGTTACGCCAGAACAGGTTGTTTTTTCACCGGTTGCCAGTTGATTATTGGAAAAAGGCCTTCCCGGAGTTATAATAAAAGATAAATACAGGCTTGGAATAACAGCGGATGACATATTCAGAATTTTTTGGCAGCCCGGTGTCCTTGAAACTCCGGAGGTTTGACGGCCGGCCCGGCTGCCAGGGAGGAGATGTGAAAGGGGGGTTAACTTGGACAAGGACATCCTGGATGATAACAGCTGTTTGGACTTATACAACATAGTCCTGGAGTTAAAAAACATGCTGGACGGTATAGCTCATGACTTTTACCGCCACCGGGAGGAGTATCTTTCAAAGGTCGAGGAGTTAAGCGCCACCACTGTAAGCTCCATGAAAAAGTCGGTACTTCAGATACCGCTGATCAGGGGGACTTCGGTCAAGGAGGCCGCCGGCCGGTACGAAGTAATGCGCGACCTGGAGCACATCAGGCTTGGCCTCGGGAAAATAATGCGGGCCACCCAGGACAAGGTGAACAGGAGTGTTTTGTTCAGCAACTGGGCCGTCGAGGAATTGAACGTTCTTTTCAGCGGTGCCAATGACAGCCTGGCCGGCCTTGCCGGGTACCTGAGGCAGTGCTCCGAAAAAAACAGGGACCGGCTGGAAGCTGAAGCCGACATGCTGATTAAAAACTGCGCCCGGTTTACCAGTCAGCACGAGGAAAGGTTCATGAAGGGCATCTGCACCCCCGAGTCGGCGGACATCTACCAGTCCATGCTGGATGCCTTCAGGGACATCTTCAGGCACGTGAAATCGTGCGTGGTCAAGGTCTACCGGTCTTGAAACGGGCCTGGAACGAATTGCGGGGCTTAAGGCCCGTTTTTTTTTGAGCGGCGCGGGGTGGGAAAGTGATTAATTTCTTTACAAATCTGAGGGCACCTCAAGGCGGGCAGGATCAGGTTCGGGCCCGGGGACTTTTCCCTGGAGCTTGACTATGAAGCCCTGGAAATACTGAGGTCGGGGGTAATCCTATTATGAATATAAACTGCGGGAACGAGGAAACCGGCCGAGGGCCGGTTATTCATTTTTCACTTCCACATTCTGGTTATCTCCCTTCCACTTTCTGGGCGGCATTTTCAATACGGGGTGATCCGGCCAGCAGACGGCCAGGAAATTGAACAGTATGATGCCCGTAAGGCCCCAGATGAAATATTTGTCATACTCGTAAAAATACATTGGATAGGATGTTCTGACCTGCCATCCCTCCTTGTAAATGGGGGGCACCTTGTGCAGGGGGAAGTCGGGCTGATATCGTGTACCCACTTCAACAAGGGTTGTATAGGGAGGATTGGTCAGGAAAAAGTCGACGGGGACCAGGAAAAGTTCCTCTACCTCCCGGGGATTGGGTCTTATGTCGGGGGTCTTGATTTTTCCGACATAGGGATAAATCAGGGTGCCCAAAGGCGAGGCCAGAATGTCCAGAGGGCCGATGACCTCTATGTCGCCGTTGCTGATCCCGAGTTCTTCGGTTGTTTCCCTGAGTGCGGTGACCAGTGGGTCCGGGTCGTCACCTTTCTCCACCCTGCCGCCGGGAAAGCAGATTTCCCCCGGCTGCCGGCTCAGGTTCCTGGACCTCACCTCAAACAGAATATGGCATTTTCCGGCTTTTTCCACCAGCGGCAGAAGAACCGATGAAATCAGGCGGGCCGACTCGTCCAGGATTATCGGCCGGCGTCCAGTAAGGCGGCTGTATATTTGTCTCATCTTAACCCTCCCGGTAGGCGAAAATCTCGCTCACTGTTCAAATACTGCCCGGGGGCGTCGTTATCCTTCCGGGGTACCCGTCCTGCGGAAAACCGTTGTTTAATCGGTGACCACCCCGAATCCATACCCTGGACTGAGAAAGCTGTTCGACTTGAAGGTGTTTATCCAGACCGACGCCGACATCAGGCTGATGAGAAGGATCAAGAGAGACCTGGAAGAGCGGGACCGGACCCTGGGTGCTGTGTTCAGCCAGTACCTTAAGACCGTAAAGCCCTTGCACGAGATGTGCGTTGAGCCATCAAAGCATTATGCCGACATAATAATGCCCGAGGGAGGATTCAATGTTGTAGGGGTGGAAACCATTATTTCACAGGTGACAAGGATGCTGAGGTGCGATCACAACGGCCGCGGGTGACAGGCGGCTGCGCCCGGCTAAGCCGTTTCGCAGGCGCCGGGGCAAATAAAACCCGCCTGCTTGCGGGTTTTAACGTTTAGGATTGGATTGTTAAAGTCAAATCTTGGCATACAGGGCATTTTCTGAAGGCTCGTACCTAGCTTCGAATTTCCCCTTTTTATTGATGCCAAACTGGTTGAAGAACCCCTTACCAAAAACTTTAGTCTTCTTGATTTCCATTCCGCCCTCATTTACGCCGCGAATACGGATCGTATGACTTCCTCTGTCATATGCCAGTTCAATCCGGGAGGTTCCCAATTTCTCTCTGGCTACATTGTTAAGAACAATTGATGTTTTGGACAAAGATATTATAGGAGCTTTTTCTTGTCTTTCACCCCGGGGTTTATAGATTTCAAAGGCCATACTTTCACTCCTTTTCCAATCGTATAAAAAAAACCATCACCAGCTAATTTTAAATTACAAATAGCAATTTGTCAATAATAATTTAAGAAATTTTATGTTAGTGATTATTGTTTTTGAGGCTCCCAAAAAAAGCATCATCACTTTGATAGTCATTGAATTATTGACCTGGTGAAAATTTGTTTTAATTACTTGTTCCATGTTCAATGCTTTTGTCCGGCATACTTTCTTATGGCTTTCAGGAACGCATCGGTTATTTCGGGATCGAGCCGTGTGGACTTGCCGGCCCTTAACCTGGTAACCGCCTCACGGTAGGAGAATCCTTTCCTGTATGAGCGTTCGGATGTCATGGCCTCATATGCGCCGCACACTGCTATGATCCTTGACAAAATGGGCATCTCCGGTCAGGAGATGCCTTAAGGATAGCCACGTCCGTGATAAATTCATGATGATAGAGAACAATGTCCGCATACTGTTGATAGCCCTTTATTTGCCTGAGGATGACCGCTCCGTCGAGGGGATGACGGCGGATTATTTCAAGTTCGCCTTCGTTCAGGTTGCCGGCCTTATACAAAATTCCCCGCGGGATAAACAATTTTCCAATGTCATGCAGGAGGGCAGAAGCATATAAGCTTGTTATGTTGTTTTCAGGTAGTTCCAGTTCGCGGCCGGTCATTACAGCGTAGTCAGCTACCTTGATGGAATGAGAGCCGACTATGTCCTCAAGTTCGGCAAGGAATAAAATTAGTGCGTTATTGCAGCCTGCCGGGTCGGTTGAAGATATCAAATTTAGTTTAATTCAAAGATTGGGAAATTTACGGCCGTCCTGTTTAAAGCCAGGACGTCTTAAGGGCACCGTATCTCGGCGGGGCAAGCGTTTGCAAGGGGCCAAAAGGAAGAGGTGAAAGGGATGGGAGCGGGCTTTGTCCACCGGGGCGAGGTTTGACTGCAGGGTAAGGGCGGCCTTGATCGGCTTGCCTTCCGTCCGGCGGAGGGTGCATTAAAGCCGGGTAGCGGCACTGGGTGGTCCCGGAGAATCCTACGCCGGGCTTTTTACCGTCCTGTTGCTGCCGTGCTCCGGGCTTGTTTTGCTGTGGTTCCGGTCTGGGGATTGAAATATCTGCAGGTTGAAGATGTCATTGTCCGGAAGCGACAGCAGTGCTTTGATTAAGCCCTCTTTATCGCCGGAATATTGCTTCAGAAAATGACTTTTTAAGGTCAAAAGGTAGCCCTGACCCGAGGCGTGATCGAAAAATCCCCAGCCCTGTTCCTCGGTATGGATAATAGTTCCTTTCTCCCGAGAACAACCGGTGAGAATCTCAATGGCGTGCTGAAGGCAACCGCCGCTGCCGGTATAAACAGACAGCCCCGGTCCCCTGTCGACAAGTTGGAGGGCGTATTTGCACACCCTGTAGCCGATTACCGATCCGATGCACAGGTGTCCGTGCCGGTCAATGAGCATGCGCAGGTCCGGAGGATAATTTTGCCTGTTCATAAAGACGCTCCCAAAAAAAAATTCTGCTTCCCCATATGGAAATTATAACCTTCACTTTCGCCGCTGGTCAATCAGCCCTCCGTATAACGATGTAGTCTCTCGGAAATCCGAAAGTATATATGGTTCA
>DYET01000154.1 GCA_020725625.1 Desulfovirgula sp.
CAGGTGGACCGGTGAAACGGAATTTTTCAGGGAGATGGCCGGGCCCCTGGCCGGCGCTCTGGAATGGTGCGAAAAGTACGGGGACCTGGACGGGGACGGGTACATCGAGTACCTGTGCCGGTCGGAAAAGGGCCTCGCCAATCAGGGGTGGAAGGACTCCTGGGACGGGGTTGTGGACCCCGGCGGAAAAATACCGGAGGGCCCCATTGCCTTGGTGGAGGTCCAGGGTTATTACTACAAAGCCCTGGTTGATGCAGCGGAATTATACGACCTGGCGGGCCGGGGGTCCGAAGCGCGGAGTTTAAGGCAAAGGGCGGAGCGTCTGAAGAACAACTTCCTGCGCGATTTCTGGCTGAACAGAAAGGGTTATCCGGCTTATGCCCTTGACGGCCGGAAGAGGGCCGTGGAGACGGTCGTATCCAATCCCGGCCACTGCCTTTTTGCCGGCATTTTGCCGCAGGAAAAGGCCCGGCAGGTAATCAGCCGGCTGATGTTCCCCGACCTTTTTTCCGGCTGGGGGATACGGACCATGAGCAACCGGGAGGTTGCCTACAATCCCATGAGCTACCACAACGGATCGGTGTGGCCGCACGACAATGCCATCATCGGCTACGGAATGAAGCAGGCGGGGGAGGTCGCCCCGCTTCGGCAGCTGGTGGAAACCCTCTTCGAGGCCACGGAACATTTCGACCACATGAGGCTTCCGGAGCTTTTCTGCGGATTTACCAGGAGGGGAAGGGCGGGCCCGGTGAAGTACCCCATTGCCTGCGACCCCCAGGCATGGTCCGTCGGCAGCATGTTCCTGATGATCCGGGCACTGCTGGGCATAGAGTGCCGGGGCACCCACATTTACGTCCAAAACCCGCAGCTGCCGGGCTTTTTGCAGACGCTCCGGATCGAAAACATCCGTGCCGGCGGCGGCACCGCCGCACTGGAATTTACCAGGCGGCAGGACAAGACGTACTGCGGCGTTGCCGGGACAGAAGGAGACGTGATCGTAATCTTTAAATAGCGGGAGGTGCAGACATGGGTTCAATCAGACCTCTTGCTGCAAGGTCGGGCGGGCGGCTGGTGGCGGTGTCCAACCGGGGAGCCTTGACTTTTAAAGAGACTCTCCGCGGCCTTGAGGCCGCGCCGTCCGTCAGCGGGCTGGTTTCGGCGGTGGAACCGGTTCTCGCCTGGGAGGGGGGCGCGTGGATAGCCTGGGGCGGCAGGTACGGCAAAGAGGGGGAAGCAATCGGCGTATCCCGGCCCATGCCGGAATCAGGACAGAGATATGTCTTTCACGAGGTGCTGCTGGCGCCGCGGGAAGTCAACCTGTATTACGACGGGTTCGCCAACAGCTGCTTGTGGCCCCTGTGCCACAGCTTCGTCGGCAGGTCCGTTTTCAACGAGGACTACTGGAAGGCTTACTGCAAGGTAAACGAAAAGTACGCCGAGGTGGTCCTGAAGACGACTTCGTCCCGGGACTTGATCTGGGTTCACGATTATCACCTGGCCCTGCTTCCGGGCTTCATCCGCAGGCACCGGCCCCAGGCCAGGATATCGCTTTTCTGGCACGTTCCTTTTCCTCCGGCCGAACTGTTCACTCTTATGCCGTGGGCCGAACAATACGTGGGCAACATGCTGGAAGCAGAGATGATCGGTTTCCATACCAGGAAATATGCCAACAATTTCCTGCAGGCGGCCGAGGAAATCGCCGGGGCGGAAGTCGACTACCTGAACGGCACCATCCAGTGGAAGAGCAGGAGGACAAGGGTCGTTTCCGTGCCGATCGGAATCAACTGGCGCGAATTCGACCTCCTGGCAAATTCGGACGAAGTAATCCGGAAGGCCTCCCGGATCAGACAGTCCGCCGGGGGTGATTACCTGCTTCTGGGAGTAGACCGGCTTGACTACACTAAAGGCATCCCGGAGCGGTTAAACACCGTTTCCTGGCTGCTGGAGAACTACCCTCACTACGTGGGGAAAATAACCTTTATCCAGGTTGCGGTGCCCAGCAGGTCGAACATTCGTGCCTACCGGGAACTGAGGCGGGAGATTGAGGAAGCGGTAAGCCGGATTAACGGCACTTTCACCGAAGATTATCACGTTCCGGTCAGGTATCTTTTCAAGCCCCTGGGCAGGCCGGACCTGGTGGCCCACTACCTGGCGGCCGACATGGCCCTGGTCACCCCGGTAAAGGACGGGTTGAACCTGGTGGCCAAAGAGTATGTTGCCGCCAACGCCAACAATGTCGGCGTTCTGCTGCTGAGTCCCTTCGCCGGGGCGGCGGGCCAGCTTAAGGAGGCCTTGATAACCAACCCCTACAACCCCAGGGAAACCGCATCCAAAATCCTGATGGGGCTGGAGATGCCGGCGGCGGAAAAAAGACGGAGACTGGCAGCCCTCAACAGGGTTGTCAGGGAACAGGATATTTACTGGTGGTGGCGGCAGTTGCGGCTGTACTGGCTGGGGAATCCGGCCCGGGACAGGGATGTGGTGTCCCCCGGCGGGGCGGAGGTGTGGTTCAATGAGCAAATTTCAGGCCTGGCGGAAAGGGACGCCGGAGTACTTGGCGGACCGGGTATTAAGAAACCCGAGATTGCTTATTATGACTGATTATGACGGAACCCTGGTGCCGATCAGGGAAAGGCCGGAACTGGCCCTCCCCGGATCCGACCTCCTGGGGGCGATGAGGGGGCTGGCCGGAAAAAAAGGGGTCGGGCTGGCTGTTGTAAGCGGGCGGGACGCGGATAGTCTGATCAAAATAGTGCCCGTCCCGGGAATATACCTTGCCGGCTGCCACGGTGCCGAAATTTGCTGTCCCGGCGGGGTGAGGCTGTCCGCCGTTGACGATAAGACAATTGCCCCCCTGCTGGACCTGGTCGCCGGCCGGGCCATGAATTGCATTTCCGGCCGGAACGGCTTCCTGGTGGAACGCAAAAAGGCGGCCGTGGCCCTGCACTACCGCCTGGCCGGCCGCGCCGAAGCCCGGAAGGTGCTGGCTGATTTTCTGGCCGCGGTGCGCCTGCTGGCGGCCGAGCACAATCTGCAGCTTGTACACGGCAAAAAGGTTATCGAAGTCCGCCCCGGAGTGGTTAACAAGGGGGAAGCGGTGAGGCGCCTGATCAGTCTCCACCCCGGCCATTATCCTTTGTACTTCGGGGACGACATCACCGACGAGGACGCCTTCAGGGCGGTGCAGGACAGGGGCCTGGGAATCCTGGTGGGCCGCCGCAGGGTTACAGCGGCCTCCGGCCGGCTGGGGAGGCCCCGTGACGTGATCAGGTTCTTGCAGATCGTCTCGGCACAGTTCCGGGAGTGCGTGTCATAATCTTGTTATATTTAAGCCGCCGGCCTTGCCGATAAAGAACCGCCACGCTTAAATATGGCGGTTTTTTGCTGGGTAAAACGCAGAGTTTATAACTTGGGATTTAATGCTAAAAATTCAGATAAAACGATACAGTATAGCCAAAAAGTACCTGAAGGACAAATATTACAATTTGCTGAATAAAATTATCATTGTGGCAATAAGTAGAGGATTTAAAATTAAGGAGGATCTGTGAACTTGATTAAAACATTATTGGCAGTAGTTACCGCTTTTTCCTTTTTGTTATTCCCTTTAGCCTCCGCCAGGGCCGACCAGGTTCACCGGGTAAGTCCGGGGGAAACGCTGTATACTATAGCGAAGGAGAAAAACGTGAGCCTGAAAAAAATCATGTCCAAGAATCCCTTTATAGAGAATCCGGATTACATCGTTCCCTACCAGGTCGTGGTTCTTCCCGATCCAAAACCGGGTGCAAGGTATACCGTGAACCCCGGCGATACCCTGGAAACGGTGGCCGCCGATCACCGGGTCGATCCGGTGGCCCTGGCCGCTTACAACGAACTGGAGAAAACCTCCTTGTATCCGGGACAAGTCCTAATCATTCCGCCCGCCCCCAAGGAGCCGTCCAAGCCGCCCGGGCCGTCCCAGCCGGGCTCGCCCCCGCCCAAAAAACCGGCGTACCGGTATAACATACCGGAACTGCGCGCCCAGTTTCCCGATTCGCTGTTCCTGTCCGGAAACCGAGATAAAAAGGTTGTGGCCCTGACCTTTGACGACGGCCCCGACGACAACTACACGCCCCGCGTTCTCGACATACTCAACCGGCAGGGCGTAAAAGCCACCTTTTTCTTGGTGGGATCACGGGTTAAAGAGTATCCGTCGGTGGTCAGTCAACTGGTTGAAAGCGGTCACCAGGTCGCCTGGCATGGCTGGACGCACACCAATTTCCGGCTCAAATCCGTAGAGGAAGTAAGGCGGGAAATGGCCAACACCGCTTCCGCCTTTAAGGAAACAATCAACCTTGACCCGGTGATGTTCCGGCCTCCTTTCGGGGAGCTGTCGCTGGAGGCACTGAAAGAGCTGGCTGATTCGGGCCATACGGCCGTGGGCTGGAACGCTGACTCCCTGGACTGGCGTTCAATCCCGGTGGACCTCGTTTTGGCCAACGCCCTGGTAAATACCCGGCCCGGTTCTATAATTGTGATGCACTCCGCCGGGACGATACTGGAGGGGACGGTAAAGGCCCTGCCTGAATTGATATACACCCTCAAGGCCCAGGGCTACGGCTTCGTTACCGTGGCCGATCTCCTGGACAAGCCTGCCTACCGTCAGTAGAGGCAGGCTGCAGGACGCAGCCGCAGCTTAAGTGTGCATGGACGCACGTACGGA
>DYET01000155.1 GCA_020725625.1 Desulfovirgula sp.
AGTAATTGTGAACTCGGGCATAGGGGGCATCATCCTGGCCACCTTTTTAAGCCTGCTTTTTTCCCGGTCCCTGTCAAGGCCCCTTATCCAGATGAACAGTGTGGCCCTGGCCCTGGCCGGAGGGGACTTTTCCAGGAAGGTGGAAGTGAAGTCCGAGGATGAAATCGGCGTCCTGGCCAATTCCCTGAACGCCCTGTCGGATGATCTGCAGGAAAAAATAGCCGCCCTGGAGAGGCTGGATCAGACCAGGAGGGACTTCGTGGCCGGCGTTTCCCATGAACTGAGGACTCCGCTGACCATCATCCAGGGGTATGCCGAAGCCCTCCAGGACAATGTGGCCGTTTCCGAGGAAGAGAGGCGGGAGTGCATCGACGGGATAGTGGAGGAGGCCGGCCGGCTGAAAAGGCTGGTTTCGGACCTCCTTGATTTAAGGAGGATGGAGTTGGGCCGGGAGAATATCGAGCTTTCGGAGTTCGACGCCGTCCCGGTGCTGGCAAGGTCGGTGGAAAAAATGCAGTCCCTGGCCGGAAGGAAGAACATTGACCTTTCCCTGGAGGCGGCCGGAAATCTCCCGGGCTTGCGGGCGAATCCGGACCGGCTGGAGCAGGTGATGATCAACCTGATTGAAAACGCGGTTAGGTTTACCCCCCCGGGGGGCAGTGTGCGGGTGTCCGCGGTGCGGGCGGGAGGTTTCGCCCGGATATCCGTCACCGACAGCGGCCCGGGGATTCCTCCGGACGATCAGGACCTGATCTGGGAGAAGTTTTACAAGGTGGACAAGTCCAGGGCCAGGAGCGACGGCGGCGGCACCGGGCTCGGGCTGGCCATCGTCAGGCGGCTGGTGGAAAAAATGGGAGGCAGAGTAGGGGTGGAGAGCTTCCCGGGCAAGGGGACGACTTTTTACTTCACCCTGAAGCTGAAACAATGAACCACACAAGGCTCACCGGGGGGTGGGCCTTTTTTAATGCGCAGGGGCGCCGCGGCTCGGAGGTCCGCCGGATACTAACCCCAGCGGGGGGCTGATTATATTGTTTGGAGGAGTTTTCGAATATATACTCTGGGGGCTGTGGATGCTTCTGAACATGATTATTCCGTTGCTGCTGATCATCCTGGCCGTTGCCCTGGGGGTGGGGCTGTGGGAAAAAGTCGGCAGGAAGGAAAGCGCCGGCGGAAGGCCCCTTTCAGCCCTTAAGGAGCGTTACGCCAGGGGCGAATTTTCCCGGGAAGAGTTTTTTAAGATGAAAGAGGAGTTGACAATGGTTTAAGGAATGGTAAAAATGAAAATGAATTTGCTCTGCCGGGGAGGTGAAGGCTTATGTTGAGGAAACAATGGATGCTCAGGGAGGTAGCGCACTGCAAGGAAGGGTGCAGTAGACGGTCCCGGGCATGACGTTAAACTGCCTGCAAAAAATAAGGATAACGTAGAGGCCTTAAGCTTAGGCCTCTTTTTTTTTGCCACCGCCATTTGTGATAAAAATGTGACAATTTCGAGACTTTTCTGTGAAAGTTGCTTTCTAGAATTAATCTAATATCAATTGATAAGGAGGGAAAAAAATGAAATGGAAGCTGACTGTGGTAATATTGGCGGTATTTATACTGGCTGCCACCGCCTCCATTGGTTTTGCCGCCACGGACAACAACCAGGATTATTTCAGCTGGATGTTTAACGCCCACAGGCAGTGGGTAAAGCAAGCGGTCGAAAGCAAGCAGCTGACGCCCGAACAGGGGCAGGTTTGGAACAATCATTTCGATCAGATGCAAAAATTTCACAGCGAGAACGGCTTTATCTGCCCCGGCCCCGGCATGATGGGCGGTTTCGGCCGGGGGATGATGGGCGGATATCCAAACAGGACTTAACATATTCTGATCACTTCCAGGGGCTTCGCGCCCCTGGAAGAGGAGGGATCGCATGGTTGCCAGGATAATTCTCACGGCCATCATATCAATTTTTATAATAACCGGTTTTCCCGGGTATTCCCTTGCCGCCGGGGAACACTCCGGCCATGGCGGTGTACCGTCAGATAAAGCTTTGGAAAGCGATGCAGGCCGTGATCCGGCCGGCATGGGCCAAGGCGGTTCAGGCGCCCATCAGGCCTCAAGGGCCGGGAGCGACGGGGGGCACGGCGGCCACGGCCCGGGTGCCCAGGCGCCGGACAACCATCTTTCGGAAAAATCGGGCCACGGTGACCGGGACGGCGGGTCCCACCAGGAATCAGGCAAAAGCAACCTGGGTCCGGTTAAAAACAAGCTGGTGGGAGGATTCGCCGCCCTTAACGCCCTGGTCATTGCCGTGGCGGCCTTTCTTAAGATGAGTGCCCTCAAAGGGGGTGCAGCCTGATGAATCTTCTGGGTATCGGCGCTGTTAAAGGTTTTATCAGGAGCCGGTGGTTTCCCGGCGTGTTTCAGTGGCCCACGGCCTTTGTCTTCGCCGTGGTGATTTACCAGCTTCTGTATGGACCGGCTTCGGCCCATGAAAACTTCGGCACAGCCATGACCTGGGTGCTTTGGTGGCCCGTGATTCCCCTGGTGTTCCTCCTGCTGGGCAGGTTCTGGTGTGCTGTCTGCCCCTTTGCCACCCTCAGCGACCTGGTCCAGAAGTGGGTGGGCAACAACCGGCCGGTGCCGGTATTTCTAAAGAAATACGGCATCTGGATAATAGACGGCCTGTTTATCCTGATTACCTGGGCCGACCACATATTCGGCATCGTGGAATCCCCCAGGGGGTCAGGGGTTCTGCTGATCATGATCATCACCGGGGTGGTGGCCTCCGGGGCCTTTTTTGAAAGGCGCACGTGGTGCCGCTATCTTTGTTTCCTGGGCGGGCTGTCGGGCAACTATTCCCGGGCCGGAGCCCTGGAACTGCGGGCCAACGGAGAAAACTGCGCCAGGTGCAGGGACAGGTACTGTTACAGGGGGAAGGGGGACGTCCCCGGCTGCCCCATGTTTGAACTGCCCGGGTCAATGGACTCCAGCGCCAAATGCAACCTGTGCGGCAACTGTATAAAGAACTGCCCCAACGATTCGGTTAGCCTGAAGGTCCGGGTGCCTTCAAAAGAGCTATGGTTTATTAAAAAGCCCCGTTTTGAGGAGTCCTTCCTGGCCATTATCATCATGGGCATTGTTTTTGTGCAGAACATCACCATGCTGGAGATCTGGAAAGACGCCCAGAGTTTCATAGAGGGTGTGACCGGGACTTCCAGCTACGCCGTGACGTTCACCATAACCTTCGCCATTGCCATGATCGTTCCGGTACTGGCCCTCTACCTGACCAGCCGGCTGGCCGGCATTTACAACAAGGAGACGGCGTTGTCCAATTTCGCCATATTCGGCTATGCCCTGATTCCCCTTGACCTGGCGGGGCACGTGGCCCACAACCTGTTCCACCTGCTGGCCGAGGGAAAATCGGTCCTGTACACCGGCCTGGCCCTGGTGGTGCCCGGCTATCACGGGGGATCCGCCGCCGTCCTGTCCGGCGCCGCCATTCAGGCGCTGCAGTTTGCCCTGATCGGGCTGGGGCTTGCGGCGTCGCTGTATACGGCCTACAGGATCAATTTCGCCAATTTCAGGGAAAGGGTGTGGGGAGCGGCCTCCTTTGCCCCTTACGCCGGCCTGCTGGTGGTCCTGGCCGCCGTAAACATATACCTCTTTACCCTGCCCATGAGCATGAGGATGTAGGCGCCCCGGGGTTAAAGGCCGATCATTTTGCATGCTTTTTTATCCGGGTCGTGTTAAAATTAGTCTAGTTTACGCGTTATCTGTAGGGGTGCGGCGATGTTCGGGACCCGGGTAGTGATTGCTGATACCGACGCAGCTTTTTGCCGGAGTTTAAAGGAAGCGTTCCGCCATGCCGATTACCTGGTGGTGGGTGAGGCCACAGACGCGAGGGGCGCTCTGCAAATCATTTTTCAGGCTGAGCCCCAGGTGGTGGTCTTGGACCCGTACATTCCCGGGAGCGAGGGCATTGAGTTGACCGGCATCATCGACGATCACCGGGTAGCGCCGGTGGTGGCCGTTGTCTCCCAGGTCCGGAGAGAGATTGAGGATTTTGCCCGTCTTCCCGGGGTTTACGGCATTTTGCTGAAGCCCCTGCAGCCGGCCACGGTTCAGCCGGTGATTGAGTCGGCCCTGGCCAATTTCGACCGGGCCATGAAGATGGAAAAGGAACTCAGGGACCTGCGCCAAGAACTGGAAAACAGGAAAGTGGTGGAGATGGCCAAGGGGCTCCTGATGGAAAGAAAAAAGGTTACCGAAAAGGAAGCTTACAAGTACCTGCAGAAAGTCAGCATGGACAGGTGCATACCCCTGGTCAAGGTGGCCAGGAACGTTATCTTACACTACCGGCAGGGCAGGGATTGATCCCCATGCCGGCAAAACGGCCCGGTATACAGTATTCTTTCAGGCTGGTGATTGATTTTCGCGGGGCCGGTGATATACTACTTAATGTAATATTTTTTTGGGGCAATGACGTCCCGTTCAGGCTTTGTTACGAACAGCCTGAACGGGGCTTTTGTTTTATGGGGGTGGTGGGACTGAGGGCTTTCACCAGAGAGGATATTCTGGACAGGGTCAGAGAATACAACGTAAAGTTCATCAGGCTGCAGTTTACCAGCATTCAGGGCTTCCTTAAAAATATAGCGGTGACGGTGGAGGAACTGCATTCGGCTCTGGACGGCCGGGTTATGTTCGACAGCTCGGTCATAGAGGGATATGTGGGCAACAGGGAATCCGACATCTACCTGCTTCCGGATCCGGCCACCTTTGTTGTCTTTCCCTGGCGGCCGCGGGAGGGCGCCGTTGCGAGGCTGATCTGCGATGCCAGGCAGCCCGACGGAAGGCCCTTCGACGGATGCCCCAGGGCGGCCCTGAAGAGGATTCTGGAAAGGTACGCCGGAGCCGGGCTGGAAGTCAGGGTGGCTGCCGAGATCGAGTTTTACCTTTTCCACGTCGACGACCAGGGCCGGCCCACGGACACAACCCATGACCTGGCCGGGTACTGCGACCTTACCCCGGTGGACAGGGGTGAAAACGCCAGGCGGGACATGGTCCTCACCCTGCAGGAAA
>DYET01000156.1 GCA_020725625.1 Desulfovirgula sp.
AGGCCGGTCACTTCGAAGAATTTCTCCCAGCCGATGCGCTCGGCCCAGTCGCCCAGGCGCTCGTATTTGTTGGCGCCGGCGGCGTAGGCCTCGAGAATCTTCTTGACGTCCCGGACCACTTCGGGGAAACGCGGGAAGTTGTTGGGCAGCCAGGGCACCACAACCTTGGAGAACTTGGGCTCAGTAATCCGGTTGGAGATTTTCCCGCCGGCCAGGATGGTCACGCCGTCCCCTTCCTTGTCCGAAAGCGGCAGGGCCTGGCACATGGTGTAGCAATTCCCGCAGAACATGCAGCGCTCTTCCTTGATCTTGACCGTCCTCTTGCCGTCCGCAGTCTTGTCCGGGGAGATCGCTCCCGTCGGGCAGGCGGCGATGGCCAGGGGAATTTCGCAGAGCTTGCTGATATACTCGTGGTCGATGATGGGAGGCTTCCGGTGATAGCCCAAAAGAGCGATATCCGAGCAGTGCACCGCACCGCACATGTTCAGGCAGCAGGCCATGGACACCCTGACCTTGGCCGGCAGCTTCATGCTGGTGAAGTACTCAAACAGCTCGTCCGCCACCGCCTTGACCATGGAAGAAGCGTCCGTGGCCGGGGTGTGGCAGTGGATGTAGCCCTGGGTGTGGACGATGTTGGTAACCCCGGCGCCGGTCCCGCCCACGGGGAACTTGTAGCTCCCGCCGACGTGCTTCCGGCTGGCCAGCTCCTTCTTCAAGGCCTCCACCTTTTCCAGGCTGTCCACCAGGAACTCGATGTTGTTGCGGGTGGTGAAGCGGACGTAGCCGCCGCAGTACTTGTCGGCGATGTCGCAAATCTCCCGGACATGCTCAACGGTCATGAAGCGGGCCCCGCCGCACCTGACGGTGAACACCTTGGCCCCGGTTTCCGATACGTGTACCAGCACGCCGGGCTCCAGGACTTCGTGGTAGGCCCACTTGCCGTAGTTTTCCTTTATAATTGGCGGGAAATATTCCCAGTAATGCCTCGGGCCCAGGTCCGTAATCCTGTTTTCCTGGGGACTGTCAGGATTGTACCGGCCAAGTCTTTCGGTGGATAATTTGGTCATATCGCTAACCCCCTATCTCTTGTGTCTCTTCCGGTATTCGTTGA
>DYET01000157.1 GCA_020725625.1 Desulfovirgula sp.
TTGGCCGGGCTTAAAGAGGCTGCCACAAACTTCGAGGGGTCGGGGTTCCACTTGATAATATCTATTTTTTCCCCGTTCAACTCGTTGACAATGTTCTGCACCCTCATCCCCTTTGGGCCGACACAGGCTCCCACCGGGTCCACATTCTCGTCCCGGGAATACACCGCTATTTTCGACCTGTAGCCGGCCTCCCTGGCCACCGCCTTTAATTCCACAATGCCTTCGTAAAGTTCCGGGACCTCCAGCTCGAAAAGCCTTTTCAACAATCCCGGGTGCGTCCTGGAAACGATTATCTGCGGCGCCTTGTTAGTCTTCTTGACCTCCACGATGTAGGCCTTTATCCTGTTCCCCTGGCGGTACTCCTCCCCGGGCATCTGTTCCGACGGCGTCAGGATGGCCTCGGTTTTGCCCAGTTCGATGTACACGTTTTTTTGCTCCACGCGCTGAATGACCCCGGTGACGATATCCCCTTCCCGGTTGGCAAACTCCTCGTAAATAATATTCCGCTCGGCCTCCCGGATGCGCTGGACCACCACCTGTTTGGCGGTCTGGGCGGCTATCCGCCCGAAATTTTTCGGAGTCACTTCATGCTCGACTATATCGCCCAGTTCGTAGCGCGGATCTATTTTTCTCGCTTCAAAAAGATCTATCTCCAGCCTGGGATCACCGGGCTGATCCACCACCGTGCGCTGGGAGTACACCTTGAATTCGCCGGTGTCCCGGTCGATGCTCACCCTGGCGTTTTGCAGGGATCCGAAATTTCTCTTGTAAGCCGAAAGCAGCGCGGCCTCAATGGCTTCCAGCAACACTTCGACGGAAATCCCCTTTTCCTTTTCCAGATCGTGAAGGGCTTCCAAAAATTCGGTGTTCATCCCAAAAATGCCTCCCGAACCCAAATTGGTCAGATTAAAATTCAACATGCAACCGCGCCGACGCTATCCGGTCCATAGGAATAGTGATCGTATTTCCTTTTTGTTCCAAGACAAGGGTGCCCTCTTCGACACCAGCCAGCCTGCCGGTGAATTTTTTCCGCCCCTCCAGCGCAGCAAAGGTGGTTACCCTGACCATGTGTCCCGTGAAGCGCTGGAAGTCCCGCATTTTTTTCAGTGGCCTTTCTATCCCGGGCGAGGACACCTCCAGGTAATATGACTGGGGAATGGGGTCCTCCCGGTCCAGCAGCACATCCAGCCTTTTGGAGACGACCTCGCAGTCTTCATGGCTTACTCCGCCCGGCTTGTCGATATACACGCGCAGGATTCGCCTGCCGCCTTCCTTTACATATTCGACATCCACCAGTTCCATCCCCAGACTTTCGACTACCGGCGCCGATATCCTTTCAACCACTGCGGCCACGCCGTTATTTGCCACCACCGCACCCTCCCTTTCCGATCACGTGTTAACCCGGAATAAAATAAGCCGGGGCAAGTCCCTGGGGCCGTCCGGAAACCCCTCATGAAGGCGGCAGAAATCAGTTGGCGGGCCTGGGAACAGCGGCGGCGCCGGGGCTGGCTTGGGGCCTGGGGCGAAGCGCCGAACAGCCTTTTCTGGACGGCCTTGTTTGTATAAGACGAAAGAGTGGGAAATAACCCACTCCTTACAAAAAATCTGCGCCTTGCTGAAAACCAACCTAAGTATAACACACAGAACAGGCCTTGACAAGTGAAAAACCTGTTTATTATGTCTTTTGACCTCAATTGTTGAGAAATTGTCGGTCCGTATCTGCTTATATCATAACCTGAATGAGGTCCAACTATTCAATTTCCAGCGGCTGCAGGCCCCGGGGGGCGGGGCGGCAGCGTTCCAGCCTGTTCTTGATCAGCCTCACCGCAGCCCTGGCGGAGTCCGGCCTGCCCATCCGGGAGGCCGCCAGGGACATCTCTTTCAAAAGGGCCGGCTGATTCAGGCAGCGGGTGACTTTTTCCACCAGGTCCCTGACTCCGTTCACCGCCACCGCAGCCCCGGCGGAGCTTAAAAACTGGGTGTTCCTTTGCTCCTGTCCGGGCAGGGGATCCATGATCAAAAGGGGGATTCCGGCAGCCAGGGCCTCGGCGCAGGAAAGTCCTCCCGCCTTACTGACCATGATGTCCGAGGAAGCCATCAACTCGTTCACGTTGTTGACGTACCCCAGCACGCGGACGGGATTGGCCAGGCCCGGTGCCATTTGTTCAATCCTTTCCTTCAGCTGGACGTTGTGCCCCGTAACGACAATAATCTGGCAGGGGAGGTCAAGGGATCCCAGGGTCTGCACCGATTCGTGAAGGGGCCCCATGCCGAGCCCGCCGCCCATGACAAGGATGGTGGTCAGGCCGGGTTCCAGGCCGAGGCCTGACAGCACCGCCTTGCGGTCCACCGGAGCGGTAAAGACCGGATCAATGGGTATGCCGGCGGCCTGTACCCTCTCCGCGGCAATGCCGCAATCCACCAGGTCCTCGGCCAGCTTCCCGGCGCCGACCAGGTAGAGGTCAACCTCGGGGAAGACCCAGAAGGGGTGAATGATAAAGTCGGTAATGGCCCCCACGGTGAAACATCCGTACTGCCCCTGCCGGCGGATGGCCGACAGCACCCCGAGAGGAAAGGCGTGGGTGCAGATAACCGCTTCGGGGCTGTGTTCGTTGATGTATTTCAGCAGTCTGGCGGCTGAAAACCTGCTCAGCAGCCTGTTAAACTCGGTCTTAACGTACCCGGACAGGAACCTCCCTCTTTCCGACCGGCTGAATAGATAACCGTACAGGGCCGGGGTATGTCTGAGCATTTCCATGTAGGTGCCCAGGATCAGCTTTTCCAAAAGGGGTGTGGTGTATTTGAAGGTGTCCAGGATGCTTACCCGGCATTCCGGGTCGTCTTCCTGAAACGCCGACCGCAGCGCCGCCGCAGCCCTCATGTGGCCGGTACCGGCGCTGACCGAAAGAATGACGATGCTTCGCCTTCTGCCCGGCATTTAGACGATCACCTGTTCGCTGTTCAAGAGTTCGGACAACCTGATTACCAGTTCCTCCTCCGGTACCATCCGGATTGTTCCATCTCTTCTCAGGCGAACTTCCACCTCACCGGAGGCCACGGCCTTGGATCCCACGGTAATCCGGACCGGATAGCCCACCAGGTCGGCGTCCTTGAACTTCACCCCCGGCCTCTCATCCCGGTCGTCCAGCACCACCTCGACACCGGCGTCCTGCAGCGTCCGGTAAACCCTCCGGGCCATGGCGTACTGTTCCCCGTCCCTGGCACTCACCGGGACCACGATGACATGAAAGGGCGCAATCGCCGCCGGCCAGATGATACCGTCCTGATCATGGTTCTGCTCGATTGCCGCCGCCATCGTCCTGGTCACGCCGATGCCATAGCATCCCATCACGATGGGCCGCTCCCGCCCGTCCTGGTCGAGGTACGTGGCGCCCAGGACCTTGCTGTACTTGTCGCCCAGCTTGAATACCTGACCCACCTCTATGCCCCTGGCCTCCACCAGGGCAGTTCCGCAGCCGGGGCAGGGGTCCCCGGCCCCGACCAGCCTGATGTCGGTTACCAATTCCGGCTTAAAGTCCCTGCCGGGATTGACGTCCACCAAGTGGAAGTCCTTCCGGTTTGATCCGGTCACCGCATTTGAAAGGACTTCCACTTCCCGGTCGGCCACCATCTTCACCCCGGTCAGGCCCACCGGCCCGGCAAAGCCCACCGGCGATCCGGTAATCCTCTCCACCGCTTCCGGCCCGGCCAGCTCCAGGCTGATTACGTCCACCGCCTTCTTCAGCTTGATCTCATTCACGTCCCTGTCTCCCCGGACAAGAGCCGCCACCGGCCCCTTTTCGGTTTCGTAAATGAGCGTTTTAATCAGCTTTCTGGGGGCAACCCCCAGGAAGGCCGTAACCTCATCCACCGTCCGCATGCCCGGGGTGGCCACCGGTTTAGCCGGCCTGGCGGGCTCTGGGACTACCTCAGGATCCGGGGGGCTTACCGCCCTCTCCACATTGGCGGCATAGCCGCAGGAATGATCGGGGCAGTACACCACCACCGCCTCGCCGGAATCGGCCAGAACCATGAATTCGTGGGTGTCGTTTCCACCGATGGCCCCCGAGTCGGCCTCCACCGGCCTGAACCTTAGGCCGCAGCGGAGGAAAACCCGGGTGTAGGCCTCATACATCTTCCGGTAGCTGGTGTCCAGCCCTTCTTCGTCCCGGTCGAAGGAATAGAGGTCTTTCATGATGAACTCCCGGCCCCTCATCAGGCCGAAGCGGGGCCGCCTCTCATCCCGATACTTGTTTTGGATCTGGTAAAGCATCAGCGGCAATTGCTTGTATGATTTCACCTCACCCCGGACGAGGTCGGTGATAATCTCCTCATGGGTGGGACCCAGGCAAAAATCCCTTCCGTGCCTGTCCTTCAGCCGGAACAGTTCGGGGCCGTATACGTCCCAGCGCCCGGATTCCTGCCAGAGTTCGGCCGGCTGGATGATGGGCATCATTATCTCCTGGCCGCCCTGCCGGTCCATCTCTTCCCTGATTATGGCCTCGATTTTTTTGATAACCCGCCAGGCCAGGGGAAGAAAGGTGTAAACACCGGCCGCCGCCTTTCTGATGTAGCCGGCCCGGACCATCAGCTGGTGGCTGATTACCTCGGCCTCGGCCGGCGTTTCCCTCAGGGTTGGCAGAAGAAGCTGTGAGACTAGCAAAGGCATCCTCCTCTCTTTTGGCAGGCAGACTAAAAAACCGGACTTCTGTCCGCCCGGGCCCGCCTTTCACGGGTCGCCGCCGGAATGCAACAGTTCATTTATTTCCCTCATCAACTCCTCCACCAGGCGATCCTCGGGAACCTTGCGCAAGATACGGCCCTTCCTGAAAATAAGTCCCTCGCCCCTTCCGCCGGCTATGCCGACGTCGGCGTGGCGGGCTTCCCCCGGACCGTTGACGGCGCAGCCCATGACGGCGACCTTCAGAGGCCTGTCCACCTTCAGAAGGAGGTCCTCCACCTGGTTGGCTATGGAGATGACGTCAATCCGGGTCCTGCCGCAGGTGGGGCAGGAAATCAAATCGGCTCCCCGCTTTCTCAGCCCCAGGGCCTTTAATA
Organism: Desulfovirgula sp.; assembly: GCA_020725625.1. Lineage (GTDB taxonomy): Bacteria > Bacillota > Desulfotomaculia > Desulfotomaculales > Desulfocucumaceae > JAILZP01. Next base: position 5,059 of record DYET01000157.1, read on the forward strand.
TTTCCCAGCCCACCCTGACCTCGTGGACCGGGTCCCCCGTCAGGGACACCCTGATCGTGTCCCCGATCCCCATGGCCAGCACTGCGCCGATGCCCACCGCCGATTTTACCGTCCCCGACCGGAGGGTGCCCGATTCGGTGACGCCCACGTGCAGGGGATAGTCCACCCTGTCGGCCAGCAGCCGGTAGGCCCGGATCATCAGGGGCACGTCGGAGGCCTTCAAGGAAACCTTTATCTCCCTGTAGTCCAGTTCCTCCAGCATCTGTATGTGACGCAAGGCGCTTTCCACCATGGCCAGTTCGGAAGGACCGCCGTACTTTTCCAGCAGGTCCCTCTCCAAAGACCCGGCGTTGACCCCGATCCGGACGGGCACCTTCCTCTCCCTGCAGGCATCCACCACCGCCCTGATTTTCCTTGGCCCCCCGATGTTCCCGGGATTGATCCTCAGACCGTCCGCGCCGGACTCCACGGCTGCCAGGGCCAGGCGGTAATCGAAATGGATGTCTGCAATCAAAGGAATGCTTGTTTGCCGTTTTATTTCCCTCAGAGCCCCGGCGGCCTCCCGGTCGGGCACCGCCACCCGTACTATTTCACAACCGGCCTCGGCCAGGCGGTTGATTTGAGACGCGGTGGCGGCCGTGTCCCTGGTGTCGGTATTGGTCATGGACTGGACCGAAACGGGCGCCCCGCCCCCCACCGGCACCCCGCCTACCATTATCCGGCGGGTCTTTAGTCTATGCATGCTAGGATTTCACCCCTTGGAATTAGGAATTGGGAATTGATCCCTAATTCCCAATTTCCAACTCACAGTTCCGGCTCTACATGATCAACTGTAATATATCATTATACGTTATGATCACAATGATCAGGAGCAATAATCCGAACCCGATCATGTGAATAAAATTTTCCCTCTGGGGCTCGACAGGTTTTCCCCTTATTTTTTCCAATACCAGGAAGAGAATGCGGCTGCCGTCAAGGGCCGGAATGGGAAACAGGTTGAAAAGACCCAGGCTGATGGACAGGAAGGCCGAAAGGCTGATCAGGTTGACAAACCAGCTGGTGCTGCGCACGGCTTCGTTGATGGTGGCCACGATCCGCACCGGCCCGCCCAGCTCAAGGGGCACCTGCCTGGCGATTCCCTTGCCCAGGTACTCCAGAATTTGATAGGACAACAACGCTGTGTATTTCGTCCCCGAGACCAAGGCGGTCAGGAGATCGACCTTTTTCGGGGCTGGCTGGATGCCTATCATCCAGATACCCTTTTCGTTGCGGAACGGAACAACCTGGAAGGTCAGCCGCTCCCCGCCCCGTTCGACCGTAATGTTCAGCTTGCGGCCGGCGCTGGCCGCTACCGTCTTGCTGAGATCATCCCAGGTCGCTATCCTCTTTCCGTCGATTTCCACGATCACGTCGCCGGGCATGATTCCCGCCGCGGCAGCAGGCCTTCCCGGCAGGGTGTCCTGGACCCTGGTGGTGGGCATGTCGGGCACCCCGTAAACCATGAAAATAACGGCCAGCAGAACTACGGCCAGGATAAAATTCATCAGCGGGCCTGCGAAAATAACCCCAATTCTCTGGGAGACGGTTTTCTTGTTGAAGCCCCTCTCATCCACGGCGCAATTCTCTTCAGCGGGGTCCATGCCGGCCATGCGGACAAACCCCCCCAGCGGAAAAACCCTCAGGTTGTAAGATGTCTCTCCCCGGGAAAAGGACATCAGCTTGGGACCGAAACCCAGGCTGAATTCATGCACCTTGATGCCCGCCAGTTTGGCCGCCAGGAAGTGTCCCAGCTCGTGAATGAAAATCAGCAGCCCGAAGACAATTATGGAGGCAATAAAAGTGTCCATCAAATTTCACCCTTAATATAATTATATCTCAAAAGGGGGAGTCCTACGTCAGGAGACAGGAGACATCTCCCGTATTCCGGCTCCTACCACCGGCCGGTTAGTTTCTCTGCCAGTTGCCGGGCCGATTCCCTGGCCTGCCGGTCGGCTTCCAGGATGTCTTCCAGTTCCGGCCGGTCCACCACCCGGTGCCCGCTGAGCACCTCTTCCACCACCCGGTTAATGGACAAAAAACTGATTCTGCCGGCCAGGAAAGATTCAACCGCCACCTCATTGGCGGCGTTCATCACCGCCGGCGCCGTGCCTCCCCGCCTGCCGGCCCGGTAAGCCAGATCCAGCAGGGGAAACCTTCCGGTGTCCGGGGGCTCGAAAGTTAATTCCTTCAGGCTGAACCAGTCCAGCCGCGGCAGATTGCCGGGCAGCCGCGTGGGGTAGGACAGGGCGTACTGGATGGGCAGCCTCATGTCCGGCGGCCCCAGTTGGGCCACCACCGACCCGTCCACAAACTCAACCATGGAGTGGATGATGCTCTGGGGGTGCACCACAACCTTTATCCGGTCGTAATCCAATCCGAACAGCCACCTCGCCTCGATGACCTCCAGGCCCTTGTTCATCAGGGTGGCCGAATCAACCGTAATCTTTTTCCCCATGTTCCAGTTGGGGTGATCCAGGGCCATGGACACCGTCACCCGGCCCAAATCTTCCGGCTCTTTGCGGAAGGGGCCTCCCGACGCGGTCAGGATTATACTGCCCACCTCCCCGGCCCGGGAGCCGCGCAGGCACTGCCAGACCGCCGAATGCTCGCTGTCTACCGGCAGTATTTTTGCCCCGTGTTTTGCCGCCAGCCCGGTCACCAGGGGGCCGGCGGCGACCAGAGTTTCCTTGTTGGCCAGGGCTATGTCCTTTCCCGCCCGGATGGCGGCCATCGTCGGTACCAACCCGGCGATCCCCGTCACGGCGGTCAGCACCGTACCGGCCTCCGGACAGGTAGCCACGGCCGCCAGGCCCTCGGGCCCCCATAATATCCTCCGTCCCTCCCGGCCGAACTCTTCGGACAGCACCCTGGCATCGTCCCGGGAATACACCGAAACCAGGAGGGGTCTGTACTTTTTTATCTGTTCCCGGAGAACCTCTATGTTCCGGCCGGCCGCCAGCCCCACCACAGCGAATTGGTCCGGGAACAGGTCGATCACTTCCAGGGCCTGGCGGCCTATGGACCCAGTGCTGCCCAGTATAGAAACGCCTTTAATTCGGGAACACCCCCGTCTCACCTCTCCTGTTTTAACGTCTTGTACGCGGCCAGGACGGCGATGAGGAGTATCGGCCCGAAAATAAGGCCCGGCACCCCGACAACCTTAAGGCCCACGTACATGGCCACCAGCACCGCCAGGGGGTGAAGCCCGAGGTTTGCCGCCACCACCCTGGCCTCAAGGAACTGCCGCACCAGCCAGATAAACAGGTACAGGACCAGCAGCTTGACTCCGAAGGCGATATTCCCGCTGATGAACCCCCAAGCGGCCCACGGTATCAGTATGGTGGCCGGTCCCAGAACCGGCACCAGGTCGAACAGCCCGATCAAAAAGCCAACCGTCAGGGCATATTTCGCCCCGATGATGTGGAGCCCCACGATGGCCTGTACAGTAGTAAACGACACCAAAAAAGTCTGAGCGCGCAAATAACTCAAAAAGGCGTGGGCCACCGCCCGCGCAATCTCCAGGCTCCTTTCGCCCCAGGGGCGGGGTATCACGTCAACCCAGAACCTTGTGATCAGGCTTCGGTCGCGGCTGAAAAAATAGGTGGCGACGATCGTCACGATAATGCCCAGTACCGCCCCGGGCAGCGCCGCCGCAAAATTTACCAGGAAGTGGGCCAGAGTGGAGGCAAAATTCGAGAGCGTCCCCGTAAGCGCCAAGAGGTTCTCGTTGATCCTGGCGGTAATCTCCGGCGGCAGGCTGAAATACAGGATTTTGCTTTTTTGGATGGTGTAGGTGATAAATTCCTGGACCGGCTTGACATACCTGGGCAGTGAAACCGACAGGTCGGTGAGTTCCCTGACCAGCCTGAAGGTAACCAGCACCAGAAGCAGGCTCAGAGCCCCGAAAATAGCCAGCATGGACAGGGCAACCGCCGTGGTTCGGCTCATCCTGGCCCTTCTCATAAACCACTGGACCACCGGCTCCATGAGCAGGGCCAGCAGGGCGGCTGCGATGAAAGGCACTATAATGGCAAAAAACCTGCTGACAATGACGAATATTTCCGGCACGAAATAAACGGTCAGGAAA
>DYET01000158.1 GCA_020725625.1 Desulfovirgula sp.
GGAGGCGGTCGGCAGACCGTAAGCGACGAGCTTAGAGCCGGTTCAGCCGGAGGATTGAGCAGCGAGGCTTTAATCCACCCCCGGCCCAGAATTTTCATTGTTCGTGGTGCCGCTTATAGCGGCATGAGGGTCTGAATTCTGCATTCTGACAAAAGGTTTATGCTAACGAGTAAACTTGTCCTGGCGGCGGTGTCGGCGGCCGGTCTGGCCCTGGCGGTCAACCTGGTGCTGGAAAGGACCGGGAAAAGAGGCATAGTGTATTTAGGGCCTGTCTTGGAAGAAGCAGTGAAGACGGGATCGGCCCTTTTTTTTAATGTTTCCGTTCCCGGCACCCACATTTTGTTCGGGTTCCTGGAAGCCGCGGGCGATTTTGCCTGGGGAGGCGGGGGAAAGTTTCCGGCCGCCCTGTCCGGGGTAGCCGCACACGCGGTTTTCGGGCTGGTGGCGTACTTTTTAATGAGTGCCGGATTACCGGCATACACGGCGGTTCTGGGTTCGGCGGCGGTCCACGTGGCCTGGAACGCAGCCGTGATCAAAATCTCCAAGTAGGGCAGCAGGACGGAAGTTCTTATGCCACCGGCGCTTGACGCTCAACGGGCCGAAAGATATAATTGGTGGTATGGCCAATCCCAACGGGGCCTGTTAGGAGAGCTTTAGCCTGGGTTAAAGCTCTGCTTGTTGTGCCCATTTTATGGCATTAAGGCCAAAAGACGGGAAAATCAGCCGTGGTTTTTATCCGCCGGAAGGAACGGCTTAACGACGATTAGGAGAAGTTTGTATGCGGGGACTGCTGGCGCCTCTTAAAAAGATGAACGAATTTATAAGTATCTGCCAGGGGCTGGAGAGGGGAAAAAAACAGCAGCTTGTCTTCGGCCTGTCCGGATCTCAGAAGGCCTTTTTAGCGGCGGCCCTGCTGGATTACGCCGGCGGGCCGGCGCTGATCCTGGTTCCGGGCGAACATGAGGCCTCCAACATGGTGGACGACCTCCTCAGCCTGCTGCCGGGAAAAAGGGTGATCCATTTTCCCGTTTTGCAACTCCTCCCTTACCAGGTCCTGGCGGCGGGCTGGGAATCCCAGGCGGCCAGGCTCAAGGTCCTGGAGGCCCTCGCTGCCCGGGAGCCGGTGGTGGTGGTGGCCACCCCGGAAGCCTTTATGCGCCGCTTAACCCCCCCGGAAATTTTTTGTGCCAGTAAAGTAAGCCTGGCCGTGGGGGACGCGGTGGACCCCCGGGGTCTGGCCGGCCGCCTGTTGGATTTGGGGTATGAGCGCAGCGAGATGGTGGAAGGGCGCGGGCAGTTCAGCGTCAGGGGGGGAATCGTGGACGTATTCCCCATGACCCTGGAAAACCCCGTGCGCATAGAATTTTTTGACGACGAGATAGATTCCATCAGGATCTTTGATGCGGACACTCAGCGATCCACCGGCAAACAGCAGAAAATAACGATCACCCCGGCCACCGAGGTGATCGCCGATGAACAAACCAGGTCCAGTACCCTGAGGGCGATTGAAAGCGAGTACAAGGCCCAGCTTAAGAGGATAATCAGGTCGGGCAGCCCGGAGGCCGGCCGTACGCTTACCGAAATGTACCGGTCGGCGGCTGAAAGGATCGGTTCGGGCCTTTATTTCCCGGAAATGGACCATTTCCTTCCGTATTTTTACCCGGACCCGGTGACCTTGGCCGATTATTTCCCTCCCGGCGCCTTGGCCTTGGTCGATGAACCGTCGCGCTGGAAAGATGTCATTGAAATAATCCACCGGGAAAGGCTGGAAACTTACACCGACTTGCTGGCCAAGGGGAGGGTCCTGCCGGGCCAGTACGGCGGCTATATTCAGTGGGAGGACGCCCACCGGGCCTTGGGCAGGCTGGCGACGGTGTTCCTGTCGTTCCTGCCGCGGCAGCCCCATTTCGTCCGTCCCGACCAGGTGGTCACCTTTCCAGTCAAAGGGATGCATGCCTTCCTGGGAAGAATGGATATACTCACCGACGAAGTGGCCGGCTGGAAGCGGTCCGGCTATACCGTGGCCCTGCTGGCCGGAAGCGGCGACCAGGCCAGGCAGCTCTTGAGTGTCCTGAGGGACTCCAGGATAGATGCCTACTACGCAGAGTCGCTGGATGGCGACATCAACCCGGGGAACGTGGTAATCACCGGGGGAAGCCTTTCCGCCGGCTTTGAGCTGCCCACGGGAAGGCTGGCGGTGATTACCGGTGCGGAAATGTACGGGCGGAAGAGAAAGGCCAGGGCCAGGGCCGGTTCGAGGACCCGCATGGAGCCGGTCACCGACCTCAAGGCCGGGGACTACGTAGTTCATATAAACCACGGCATAGGCCGCTTCCTGGGCGTAGAAAAACTGGAAATCGGCGGCATTCAGAAGGACTACCTGACCATCAAGTACGCCGGGGAAGATAAGCTTTACGTTCCTACCGACCAGGTGGGCCTGATTCAGAAGTACCTCGGGGGGGAAGCGGACGCGCCCAGGCTTTCAAGGCTCGGGGGAGCGGAGTGGAACCGGGTTAAGAGCAGGGTTAAGGAATCAGTCAGGGAGATGGCCAAAGAGCTGCTGGCCCTGTACGCGGCCAGGGAAAGCGCTCCCGGGCACGCTTTCAGCCCCGACACAGTATGGCAGAAGGAATTCGAGGAGGCCTTCCCCTATGAGGAGACCCCCGACCAGCTCCGGGCCATCGAGGAAGTGAAGAGGGACATGGAAATCGGCCGCCCCATGGACCGCCTCCTTTGCGGAGACGTGGGCTACGGGAAAACCGAAGTGGCCCTGCGGGCCGCCTTCAAGGCGGTGATGGACGGCAAGCAGGTGGCGGTGCTGGTACCCACCACCATCCTGGCCCAGCAGCACTTCAACACCTTCCGGGAGAGATTCGCCCCCTACCCCATAAAAATTGAAATGCTCAGCCGCTTCCGGACCCAGAGGGAACAAAAAACGATCCTCCGGGACCTGGCCCTGGGCAAGCTGGACATCGTCATCGGCACCCACAGGCTGGTGCAGGAGGACGTCGCCTTTAAAAACCTCGGGCTGGTGGTGGTGGACGAGGAGCAGCGGTTTGGGGTGGCCCACAAGGAGCGGCTCAAGATGATCAAGCAGAACGTCGACGTGCTCACATTGACCGCTACACCCATCCCCCGGACCCTTCACATGTCCCTGGTGGGTGTCAGGGACACCAGCCTTTTGGAAACACCCCCGGAAAACCGGTTCCCAGTACAGACATACGTTCTGGAAGAGGACCCCGCCCTGATCAGGGAAGCCATATACAGGGAAATGGGCAGGGGAGGCCAGGTTTTTTTCGTCCACAACCGGATTCTGGACCTGGACGGCCTGGCAGGCTGGCTCCAGGGGCTGGTGCCCGACGCCAGGCTGGCGGTGGCCCACGGGCAATTGAGGGAGGACGATCTGGAGCAGATTATGATGGATTTTATGGACGGAGAGTACGACGTCCTGGTATGCACCACCATAATCGAGAGCGGCCTGGATATTCCCAACGTCAACACCCTGATCGTCAAGGATGCCAACAATATGGGCCTGTCCCAGCTGTATCAGCTCAGGGGGCGGGTGGGGCGGTCCAGCCGGATTGCCTACGCCTACTTCACCTACCGGCGGGACCGGATATTGAGTGAGGTGGCCGAGAAAAGGCTGGCCGCCATCAAAGAGTTCACCGCCTTCGGGTCCGGCTACAAAATAGCCCTGAGAGACCTGGAAATCAGGGGGGCGGGGAACCTGCTGGGCCCCGAGCAGCACGGTCACATCGATGCCGTTGGCTTCGACCTTTACTGCCGGCTGCTGGAAGAGGCCGTCAGGGAGGCCAGGGGGGAGGAAAAGGCCGGCCCGGTTGAAACCGCCGTGGAACTTCCGGTGGAGGCATACATCCCCCAGACCTACGTGCCCGACCCCAACCAGAAGGTTGAGATATACAGGAGAATTGCGGCCCTGTCGGATGAGCCGGCCCTGGATGACCTGGCTGAAGAACTGGTGGACCGCTTCGGGGACATGCCTTTGCCTGTGCGCAGGCTCTTTAGGGTGGCCAGGATAAAAACCCTGGCCGGCCGTATCAGGATTAGAAACATTTCCGAGCAGTCCGGGTTCTTCAGGCTTCTGTTCGCCCCCGGACATCTCCTGACACCCGAAAAACTGGTAAATGTCGGCCACCAGTACAAGAACCGGGTAAAATTCGCCAACCAGGGAGAGGATTTCGAGATAAGGCTTAGGGCCCCGCACTCAGAGGATAACCCCGAGTACTACATGGAGGAACTGGAAGACTTCATCAGGGAGCTGGCCTAATAGCCAGGTTCCATAATTCTGACCCTAAAAACTACCTGTAAGGATTTTTGTTGCGGTTTTGGACAAACAGGCTTATAATCTTTATGTTTAGGTAAATATAAAGCATCCTTGGGTGCGTATATATAATCGGGGAGGGGTCAATATTGATTAAAATCTTGCGAAGAGCGTTCCCGGCGGTACTGGCGGCACTGATTGTTCTGGCAGCCGGCTGCGGACAGAACAACGTAGTGGCAACCGTCAACGGTGAACAGATCACCAAGCAGCAGCTGGCGGACATGGTCGAAAACGTGAAGCAGTACTACAAGTCTATGGGCCTGAACGTCGACGAAAATAAAGACGAGGGCATAATTAAAATGATCAATTCCATGAGCCTGGACCAGCTGATTACCCAGACCATTTTGCTGCAAGAAGCGAAAAAGGCGGGCATACAGATTTCCAAGGCCGACGTGGACAAGGAAATAGCCAGGTACAAGGAAACCATGACCGAAGAAAAATTCAAGCAGACGCTGGCTGCCAACGGTTGGACCGAACCTAAATTCAGGGACATGCTGGAGAAGGATATGGCCATAACCGAACTGCAGAAAAAGGTAGTGGCTGACGTCAAGCCCGCCACCGAGGATCGGGCCCGGGAGTTCTATGACAGGAATAAAAAGGAATTCGTCATTCCCGCCAGCTACCAGGTGCGCCACATACTGTTGCTGACCGAGGGAAAGGAAGGGGACAAGGCGAAAATAGACCTGGAGGCCAGGACGAAGGCCATGGCGGTCCTCGAGCAGATCAGGCAGGGCGGTGATTTCGCCGAACTGGCCAGGCAGAAGTCCGAGGACCCGGCCACCGCTTCCCAGGGAGGCCTTTACACCTTCAGCCCCGGGGAGGCCGTGCCTGAGTTTGAGGCTGCCGTGAAGTCCCTTCAGCCCGGGGAAATTACCAGGGAAGCGGTAAGAACCCGGTACGGGTACCACATTATAAAAATGGAAAAGATTACCCCTGAACAACAGAAGCCTTTCGCCGAGCTCCGCGAGGAGCTTTTGAACAGGCTAAACGAAGAAGCCAAGGAGGAAAAATGGAACAAATTTCTTGAGGAAGCCCGGCAAAAGTCTGAAATTGTCAACACTCTTGACAAGCCGGGAGACAAAGATACCGGCGGCAAGAACAAGGGCGAAAAATGAAAAAAAATATTGCTCATTGGTAAAAAATGAATAAATCCTTTTCTCCTGCTATATACTATCTGTGAAAGTTAATTCGCCGGTGTGTGATCCTGACAAAGGAGGGAAGGGTTAATAAATGAAAGCCACGGGTATAGTCCGCCGCATCGACGATTTGGGCAGAGTTGTGATTCCCAAGGAAATAAGAAGAACGCTTCGCATACGTGAAGGGGACCCCCTTGAGATTTTTGTTGACAGGGAAGGCGAGGTAATCCTGAAAAAGTACTCGCCCATTGGAGAGTTGGGCGATTTTGCCAAGGAATACGCCGATTCTCTACATGAGGCCCTGGGTCACATCGCCTGCATCGCCGACCGGGATACTATCATAGCAGTAGCCGGGGCGCCCAAAAAGGAGTTCATCAACAAGGCCATAGGCCCGGCTGTGGAAAAAGTTATGGAGGAGAGAAAGTCAGTCATCCTGAACAACCCCGGGAGGGAGCCGAGTTTTAAGGAGTGCATGATTGTCGAGGACGGTGACTGCAGGTATTCCTCGGAGGTTATCGCCCCTATTATCGCCGAGGGTGACCCCATCGGGGCGGTTATCCTGGCCTCCAGGGAGCCGGACGTAAAGATGGGGGAAATGGAGCTGAAGCTGGCCGAAACTGCTGCAGGGTTTCTGGCCAAACAGATGGAACAGTGAAAAAAGTGGCCCTGACGCCACTTTTTTCACTGTTTTAGCATTTCGGGCTCTGGATTCAACGCCGGAAGGCGGCTTTTTTTACTGTCGGCCGCCGGCCCGCCGGCCATAAGCCCGGCCGGGAAGATCCCGCCATGTTTGGCAGTGTATATTTTTAGTAGGTATCTGACGGGAGTGCCGAACAAACCCCAAC
>DYET01000159.1 GCA_020725625.1 Desulfovirgula sp.
TATTTCTCCCTTTTCCCCGTCGCCCAGTCGCTCACCGGTCTCCGGGTCGATGATTTCCACGTATACGTATTCGTCGGCTATATGCAGTCCGCTTTCACGGGCACACTCCCTGGCCACCGGGCTGCATTCGGCCAGCCCGTATGAGTTAATCACCGTAATACGGTCAAAGTGGGCCTTAATCTCCTCCCTGGCCATGGGCTCGCCCCCGGCAATGAGAACCCTTATCCGGGCGGCCCCCATCTGGCCCAGCTTCACCGCAAAGGAAGGATTGGACACCAGCACCGACACGCCGTATTCATTAATTACTGAAACCGCCCGCTCGGATTCCCCGGGCCCCAGAGGGATTACCTTGGCGCCCAGGTGCTCCAGGCCGTCGTTGGCCAGCAGGCCGGCGATAAAGACGTGGTAGCCCATACAGTTGGCCGCAAGGTCGGACGGCCTCACCCCGGCATCCTGATACAGCCTGGCGTTAACCTGCCTGGTAACCTCCAGATCCCTTTTGGTGAAATAAATGGGCATCAGTCCGGCGCCTGAAGGAGTCAGGTTGATCCGTACCACCCCGTCCACGAACAGCCTTCCCAGGGGGGGGTGCAGGGTGCGGCACTCTTCCTCAAGTTCCTTTCTGCTAAGGAAAGGGAGGTGGGCAAGGTCATCAAAATTTTTAACCTCCTCCGGCCTGAGGCCGCACTTTTGAAATTTCTCCCGGTAAAACTCCATTTCGCCGATCCTGGCCATCTGATCCCGAAGCAGTTTTTCCCGCGTCTTGGCTTCGTCCACTAATCATCACCTTCTTCTCAATCTGTGAATCTCTAAGACTCAGTTTTTACTAACCGCCTGAGTGACTGCGGAGATTAAAAACGATGGGGTTATTCCGGGGGTATTGACATCCGCCTTGTAAAAATCATTGATTTTTTCTTCTATGGCACTGCCGGCAACAGGCGTGTCCCGCAGTATGTTTTCCAGTTTTACAAAGGCGTCTATTGGTGAGGCATGAAGGCTTCCGGTAAACAAAATGTCCTTCAATACCCCATCCTTTTTGACAATGGTCACCCTTAACAAAGGGCCCGCCGAAGCCTTGCAGACAACTTCGGACCTGACCGCCCCCGGCTCGGGGGGGCCGAAATTCCTTTCCGACCTGCTGAAAAGCCAGTTCTCATTGTCGTACTTGTCCTTGAACTCCAGCATCATCTCTTTTTCCGGGGCGGAAAGCTCCGTAACGGAATGAAAATTCACCCCGAAGGTCTTTTGATAGCCTTTTACCAACACATCTCTGATCTCTTCGTAAGCCAGCGCCCGGCCCACGGCATCCTCCAGTGAACCGGCCCTTTGCCTGACCGATTTTACCACCTTGTCCTGGAATTTTTCAGGGGGCGGGGTGATCAGCCTTTCCATCATGCCGGCGTCTGGTGATTTAACCTGGAGGACAAAGGAGGTCTGAATTGTCTTGCCAGCCCCGGTGGAACCGGCGGCCAGCACTTTCCGCCACACCAAGCTCTTTGCGTCCCACACCTCCCCGTCGTTAAGGGGTCTGTAGCGCATCGGGATTTTCCACGACTCGCTGGCCTCGTTGGCCACGCTGCACAATATCTTGACCAGGGTCAATTCATCGACTGCCGGAACTGGAGGCACCCCGCGCTCCAAAAAGGCCCCGCACCAGATTATCTGGCTGTCACCGTAAATCGGCCCGCCCCCGACAATACCCCGCTTGACCACCACTCCCTCTCTCCGCGCCGCCTCGAGATCCACGTCCTTGTCCGCATCCGGATAGTAGGTGAGAAGAAGGCTGTTTTCCCGGAACCTGATGATGGCCAGGGTGTTTCCCACCAGGTCCTCGTTCCGGGAGCGGAAAAGGGTGGGCCGCAGAGTTAAGCTCATATCCGCATAAGACGGCAGGGTCAATTCCAATAAACGCCAGCTCAATTTTCCATACCCGCTTTCCTTTGAATTTAACGTCACAGTTTAAATTCAGTCTCCTCTGCCCTTTGCTGCTAACGCTTTGGCACCTCCCGGCAGGGGCCGTGAGGTCTTGATGATAAGATCTTTCATTTGGCAACCTCGCTGGTTGATTCCATAAGCTCCGACCATTTTTCACTCTTTCTCAGGATATTGACTATCACCGCCAATACAATGATCATTGCCATACCGATAAAAGTGGTCAGTTTATTGGGAAAAGCTATGAGCATACCGCTGATAAATAAGAGGATTCGCAAAACCGGATAGCCTATTCTGCCGATACCGATAAAATAGCCCTCCAGGGCACAGCCGATGATAAACACTCCTGCGATGTTGATAAAGGTCACAAATATAATCTCCGTCCAGGTGCCATGGGTAATCAAGGCGGGGTTATACACAAAGAAGAAGGGGACAATGTATTTTACCGCCCCGAATTTCACCGCTGACCAGGCGGTCTGCATCGGGTTGGCCCCGGCCACCCCGGCCGCCACGATGGCCGCCAGCGCAACCGGCGGGGTTATATATGACACGGCGGCCCAGTACAGCACAAACAAATGCGCCGCCATGGGGTCCATGCCAAGGGAAACCAGCGCCGGGGCCATCACAATGGCCAGAAAGACGTAGCATGCCGTGGCGGTCATGCCCATCCCCAAAATGAAGCTGGTTATGGCGCCGATGCACAGTATGGGCAAAGTGTGATTTCCTACGATATCCACTATTTCCCTGGAAAAAGAAAAGGCAACGCCGGTAACCGACAAAGAACCTATCAGAAGGCCGATGGCCGCCAGTATGGCGGTTAATTCCACCAGGACCTTTCCGGTTTTATTAATAATGCTTAAAAAACCGTGCAGGCCAAGCCGGGTCTCCTTTTTAATCATGGCCAGCACGATCAAAACCACGCTGGCGTAATACGGGGCCCAGGCCTCCACCCGGAGCGTCAGCAGAAAATAGCACAAAACTATAACAACCAGGATGTAATACCACCCGTTTTTGAGGGTGTCCCAGAGTCCGGGCAGTTCCTCCCTGGGCATGCCTTTCAAGCCGGCTTTGGCTGCATACCCGTCCACCTGTACATACAGGCCCCAGTAGAAGAGAAAGGCTGGAATGGCCGCCGCTATGGCCACACTGGCGTAAGGCACATTTAAAAACGAGGCCATGATAAAGGCAGCCGCGCCCATTACGGGCGGGGCAATGGAACCGCCTGTTGAAGCGCAGGCCTCAATGGCCGCCGAATAATGGGCGGGAAAGCCGGCCCGCTTCATGGCCGGTATGGTCATCGACCCTATGGTAAGAACGTTTGAAACCGCGCTGCCGCTCAACATTCCAAAAAGGGAACTCCCCACCACCGCCACCTTTGCCGTTCCGCCGCGGGTATGGCCGAAAATGGACTGGGCAACATTGAAAAAGAAAGTGCCGCCGCCGGTTTCCTGCAGGACCACCCCAAACAGCATAAAGCCAATCAGCAGCGTGGCCACCGTGTTCAGCGGGATTCCCAATATACTGTTGACGCTCATGGCGTGAATCCTTGCCGTGGTTAAAAAGTCAAAGCTCTGCCCCTGGAGAAAGCCGGGCAGAATTCCGGCATAAAGAGGGTAGAGTGAAAACACAAAACATATGCCGGCCAGCGGCAGGCCCGAGGTTCTTCTTACCGCCTCCAGGGCCAAGAACCAGAGCATTACGCTGAAAGCCGTGGGAACAGCCGGAGCAATGTATTCCCAACCCAGCTCGATAATACTCAATCCGTGAACACAAAAATATACACCAATCACCACAGTGAGTACAAACAAAATAACATCATACCAGGGCACCTTTTTCCCCGGCGATTTTTTGGATGCAGGGTAAAGAACAAACACCAAAGATAGAAATAAAGCAATAATCAGGTACAGGTAGGATGTGTCCAAAGGCATAAAACCAAGCAATCTCAGCTTAAATATCTGGTTTATCGATAACAAAATGCCCAATCCACTAAATACAATGGAAACAAGATGCCATAGGCCATATTTTTTCATTTCCATTATGGACCTTCCTTTAAATTTTTATTTCAAGCTGAGAACCTTCAGCACCTCATTTAAAATAGAGCGGTATTCTGGTAAAATAGAGCTCCTGAAACCCTTTTCAGCTGGCCCAAGGCTTTCTCCCGGAAACCCTACTTTACCAGAATCCGGTGGTATCCTCCGGCAAGTGCAAGACACAAAATTATTTGGTTCCCCTAACCTCAGCGCAGTGCCGTCCTCCGCTAATCCCCCACCAACTCTTTTTTCATCTTCATCCAGAAGGCAGGGAAATCACTTTCCTTAACTTTTTTTGCAGTGGCCTCTTCAATGGCTTTATCCCAGGCTTGCTGTACCTTCTTCATGCGTTCCAGAACCTGGTTGTTCCACTTGTCGTCTTCCGCCGTCCATATTCCTTTTTCCTTAAGGTACTTAATAGCCCCTTCGTGGAAGGGCGCTCCGGCCGGGGTCTTGCCGGCCTTTTTCAGTGCCCAGTCCGGCATTACCGGATCGGCGTCCTTGTACAAGTCGAATGTTTCGTCCAGCGCCTTGATCAGGGCGTACACCTCGTCCGGGCTCTGCTTGGCATAGGTGACGATCTGCGGATAGCTGTACTGGGGCAGCTCCTTGGGCTGTCCCTTGGTCAGCCCTGCGCCGCGGTCTTCTTTGCCGGGGTATATCCAGGGGGCAACCTTCCGAATCCTGTCCCATCCTTCCTTGTCGGAGGCCGGAAACTCAGGCCAGAATATTCCCTTGGGGGATGATTCCAATTCGTACATAATGGAGGCTGTGGGAATGGTAATGGCAGCATCAACCTTATCCTCAATCAGCCCCTTGAGAGAAGCGGCGTAGCTGGGCATCTCCACTTTCTTCACGTCGTCCCAGGTCAGCCCGGCGAAGGCCAGAAAGGCCTCGGCCTTTTTGTAAATGGTGGGTGAGCCCACTACCCAGGCTACCCTTTTTCCTTTAAAATCCGCCGGTGTTTTAATGCCGCTCTGCTTGGTGGCCACCAGGCTGATGGTGGCCGGGTGCTGCAAAATTACCCTTAAATCCTGGGGACCCCAGCTGTAAGCCGAAAACTCCTCCAAACCTTCAACGGCAAAATAAGTCTCGTCCGCCAGGAATCCGTATGCGGCCGCCCCGGATTTCAGCGGTGTCAACCGGCCCACGGAGGTTCCCGAGGGCAGTATTCTCACCTTGGTGTCGTATTTTTTTCCCAGGGCGCTGGCCATGGCCCCCGCCTGGATATAGCCCCCCGACCCGATATCATACGCGCTCCAGGTCAACATGTTGGGCAAAGTGGCCTTGGCCTGCTGGCTGGCCGGCTGGCTGGCTGACGGTTTGGCCGGTTCGCTTTTGGACCCGCACCCGGCCGCCAAAAAAACCGCAATTGTCAATATAGTTGCAAATTTAAGAAGCTTCAAATACCTTAAATGCCTCACCATGATATACCCCTTTCATCATATGTTTTCATATACGTGTTTTCATATACGGGCCCTGATCCGTTCATCACAGATAGACGTTCATGGCTTATACCTCCTCCTCACAAAAATGTTCCGGCCTGTCCTAAGTCTGCAAGCTGCCAAAAAAGCTGACAATCTCCGCCACCGGTGACCCTGACGGAAAAACTTTGGACACACCCATCCGCTCAAGGGCGGGGATGTCCTGCTTTGGAATCACCCCGCCAACCACTACTTTGAACTCTTTTTCCAACCCTCTTTCCTTGAGGCTTTCCATTATTTTACCGGTCAGCCCCACGTGCGCTCCCGACAGGTAGCTCAAGCCTATAACCTGCACATCCTCCTGAATGGCCGCCTCCACCACCTGTTCGGGACTTTGCTGCCTGCCGGTATAAACAACCTCGGCCCCGCTGCCGATTAGAGCCCTGGCAATGAGTTTGGCGCCGAGATCGTGGCCGTCCAGGCCCGGCTTGGCAATCAACACCCTAAGCCGCCTTTTCATCCTCACTACCTCCTAAATCACCCTGGGCTCCCTGTACCTGCCGAAGACCTCCTGCAGGGCGCCCGTCATCTCGCCCAAAGAAACGTAGTTTTTTGAGCACTCGATAAGATAAGGCATTACATTTTCGCCGGTTTCGGCCGCGCTTTTCAGTCGTGCCAGAGAGGCCTGCACAGCCCCGTTGTCCCTCTCGGCCTTAATCTGCAAGGTGCGCTGGATCTGCCTTTGGGCAGATTCTTGATCATGAATATGCAGTTCCAGATCCGGTTCTTCCTGGGCAACCTTGTATTTATTTTTGCCGACCACAACCTTTTTGCCGGAATTTACTGCTTCCTCTTCTTTTAAGAAGTTTTCCAGGATCTGCTTCTGGATGTACCCGTCTTCAATGGCCTTCACCGGCCCGCCGTAATTAACCACTTCCTGCATCTTGGCAGCAATTTTTTCTTCCAGAAGGTTGGTCAGGTACTCAACATAATAGGAACCGCCCAGAGGATCAACAGTCTTGTTGATGTTTGTTTCCTCGGCAATCACCTGCTGGGAGGCCAGTGCAAGGAGGCAGCTCCTTTCGCTGGGAATGGCGTAGGTCTCGTCGAAAGCCGGGTGAAGCATGCCCTGGGCGCCGCCCAGGGCAGCAGCCAGAATGCCGCACGCCCCACGAACCAGGTTGATTTCAGGCAGTTCCGCGTGAAATTCCCGGGGGTTGCAGATGGAAGTAAATCTGAAAAGCATGGACTCCCGCTTCTGGGCGCCGTATTTTTCCTTCATCAGACTGCCCCACAACCTTCTCGAAGCCCTGTATTTAGCGGCCTCTTCAAAAATATGCAGACCCTGGCAGCAGAAAAATGAAAACTTCGGCGCCACCTCATCGATATCCAGGCCCCTTATTAGGCACTCATCCAGGTATGTGCAGGCGAAGGAAAAAACAAACCCCATCTCCTGTACCATGCTGCAGCCGCCCTCCCGCATGTTCACACCCTTGAGATTGATTGGATAAAACCTCGGCAGGTTTTTTGTACAGAACTCTATTAAGTCGGCGGAAAGGCGAACACAGCTGGCCAGCGGGAAAACCACCGTCTGCTTGCCGGCGGCGGTGGAAAGCGGGTCGTTTGATATGGTCCCGGACAATTTGCCCGCCGGTATGCCTTTTTTCTCCGCCACGGCTATGTACATTGCGATGATCAGCGGGGCCAGCGCCTCCACATTGGTGGAAAAGGGCAGTTCATCCAGGGGCAGCCCCTCAAAAAGTATCTCAAAGTCCCTGATTGTATCTACTGCCATACCCACCCTGCCCACTTCCTCGTAGGCCATCGGGTGGTCCGAGTCCAGCCCCAGGTGGGTGGGCAGGTCGGGGGCGAGGTTCAAGCTCCTCTGCCCGGCCTCATAAAGCATCTTCCAGCGGGCATTGGTGTCCTCGGCGCTGCCGAAGCCGGAAAAAATGCTGTAGCGCCAGGGCCCGTGGCGGGACATTTCCGGGTAGGGGCCCCGGGTAAAGGGGTACTGTCCGGGAAACCCGAGGCTGTTTAAATAGTCCCAGCCCCCCAAGTCTGCCGGCGTGTAGACGGGCTTTATTTCAATGTCCAGGTCCTCCGAGAAGACAGCCCCCTTTGACCCGACCTTTAATTCGTTCTTCCATTCTTCTTCAGCCCTGACCAGTCTTTGCAGTTGCTCATCAATCACGCCGCCATTACCTCCTTAAGGGGATTATATTGACAAAGCCGATCACTCTTTCGGGTATTCGTAAAACCCCCGGCCTGCCTTCCGGCCCCACTCCCCTTTAACATACTTTTCCACCAGGTATGGCGAGGGCTTGTGGGCCGGGTCCCCGGTGTCACGGTAGCGGGACATGGCGATTTCATAGACAAGATCGATGCCCACCAGGTCAAGCAGGCGGAAGGGACCCATGGGGTGTCCCAGGGCGTTCACCACAGCAGTGTCGATATCCTGATGGGATGCTATCCCCTGGTCCAGGAGGTACAGGGCCTCGGTCCTGATGGCCGTGACGATCCGGTTGACCAGGAAGCCGTAGATTTCCTTCTGCAGCATCACCGGGATTTTGCCCATTTTCTCGGCCACCGCCCTCACCGTTTCGGCCGTCTCTTCGGCGGTGTGCGGGCCCTTAACCACCTCCACCAGCTTCATGACCAGGGCGGGGTTAAAAAAGTGCATGTTGCAGACCTTTTCCGGCCGCCGGGTGGCGTCGGCTATTTTGGAACTCACTATGTAAGAGCTGTTGGTGGCTAAAATGGTTTGGGGCGGGCAGATTTCGTCCAGTTGGGCGAAAATGTCGCGCTTTAAGGCCAGGTTTTCCAGCACCGCTTCAATAACCAGGTCGGCATCTGCAGCCGCTTCTTTTAAATCCGTGGTGAAACTGATATTTTCCCGTGCCGACCGGGCCGCCTCCTGGGCAAGTTTGCCCTTGGCCACCCTTTCCTTGAGGTAGTTGTCGGCAAACTGATCCGCCTTTTGCAGCATTTCCGGTTTGACATCGGAGCACTCGACTTTATAGCCCGACAGGGCCGCGCAAAGCGCTATCTGATGCCCCATGTTGCCTGCCCCCAGCACGCAAATTCTTTCGACCCGCTGCATCACGCAATCACTCCTTCATAATGAAAAATCTTTTACTGGCATCCTTTGAATTGGGGGAGCCCCGGTTGATGACAAACTTGGCCAGCCGCAGCACCAGCGGACTTCAATAATTTGTTCCGACATCCCAGCCCCACCTTTTTTTTTTTGCCGCCTGCCTTGCGGCGTTTCCGGACCTTATCCGAATTCGGGCTTCTTTTTTTCAAAAAAGGCCCGTACCCCTTCCTTGAAGTCCTGGCTAAGGAAGCACATGTCCTGGGCGCAGGCTTCTTCCTCCAGGACCTGATCAAGGGTGCTGCACAGCGACTTGTTAATGAGGGCCTTGGTCAAAGCGTTGGCCATAGCCGGCCCCGCTGCCAGCTCGGCGGCCAGATCCATAACCTCGGCGTAAAGGTTTTCCAGCGGCACAACCCGGTTAACAATCCCTATCTGGGCGGCCTCCCTGGCGTCTATGATCCGCCAGGTAAAAACCAGCTCCTTCGCCTTCAGCAGGCCCACCAGGCGGGGTAAGAAATACAGTCCCCCCATATCCGGCACCAGCCCGATCCTGCCGAAGGGCTGGCCGAATTTCGCCTCCTCCGCGGCCAGCACGAAGTCACAGGCCAGGGCAAGGTTGCAGCCGGCACCGATGGCCGGCCCGTTGACCGCCGCGATAACCAGTTTATCCATGCCGGTGATGGCCCTGACAATCCTATGTATGTTCCGCAGCCTGGCCCGCCCCTCCCCGGGCACGAACTCCTTTCTCATGGTATTGATATCGCCCCCGGAACAGAAGGCCTTGCCTTTACCCGTAATGACCACCACCCGGGTGTCGGCGTCCTGCGCGGCCCCCACCAGGGCGGCCAGCAGTTCTTCCCGCATGGCCATGCTCAAGGCGTTGTATGTTTCCGGGCTGTTAAGGGCAATGGTGGTTATTTTTCCCTCCCTGGTCACCAGTACGGACGTCTCCATAATCTTCCTCCTATCGTTGATGCTCTTTTCTTACCGGTCCAAATATGCCTTTTCAAAAAGCGGGGTCTTCCTGGTTGACTTTTCCAGGCTGCCCGGCTCAACCCACTCTATAACCGGGCGGATTTTCAGCCTGTCGTGCAGGGCCTTGTTTATCTCACCGGCCAGCCCTTCGAGATCGGGCCCCCGGATGCACGTGCCGTGCTCCAGCTTAAGCTTAAGTGGTGGAACCACCCGGGGGGGCGGATTATTTAAAACGATGCGCATTTCACCGGTCACCTTTGGGGAAAAGGAAGATATTATTTGCTTAATGGCCGAAGGGTAGACATTGACCCCCTTGACCACCAGCATGTCGTCTGACCGGCCGATTAGCTTGATCCTCTTCCCGGGGAACCCGCAGTTCGGGCAGGGCTCCGTAAAGATCTGTACAATGTCGCCATAGGCGTATTTGACCATCGGGGCGGCCTCCCGCCTGAGCGATGTGATGACCATTTCACCAATGGCCCCGTCCTTTATGGGAACGGGTTTTTTAGTGTCCGGGTCAACCAGGTCGTCGAAACCGGTGCACAGGTCCGGGGAAATGCCGTGCATTCCGTGGTACTCGTCAGAGTCGCAGCTGATGGCTATGCAGTGGCCGGCAGGTGCCCAGTAGTCATACACCCTGCAGCCGTACGCCTCTTCCAGCTTCTTTTTCACCTCCGGAATGGAAACCCCGATTTCGCCGGTCAGCATAAGGCCTTTGAATTTGAGGTCCCCCACCTCTTTCCCGATGGCCTCCGGGGCCTTATTTATCAGGTACTCCGCCAGGGAGGTGGTGGTCGCCATATAATTGGGCTTTGTTAAATCCGCGATGCGCAGCATATACTCGGACCCCGCCCGTGCGTCAATGTCTATGGGCAGCGCCCCCAGCCCGCGGATTCCCCAGAGGGTCATGGTGGTGGCGTAGATGCCCAGGGAAAAAATGAAGAGAACGCGGTCACCCCTCTTCACGCCGTTGAAGGCGAAGCGGTGCCCCAAACCCCGGCTGATTAGCATCACATCGTTCTCCGTGAACGTGTAAGAGAAGGTCGGCACTCCCGTAGTCCCGGAGGTTGTGCCGGTCAAATAAATCCGGTCCACCGGGGCGCAAAGGTGGGTGCCAAAAATGTGGTTGTGTTTTTCAAGGGATTCGAGGGCATTTTGCCGTTCAACCTCCTTGGTCATAAAAATGGGCAGGGCCCTCAAATGGTCCAGGGTTTTGATATCTTCAGGCCTGGCCCCTATCTCATCAAATTTTTTCCGGTAGAAGGAGGAGTTGTTATAGCAGTATGACAGCTGGCCGGTCAGCAGCTTTTCCTGATAGGCGCCGATTTGCTCCTGGTTCAGGGAATTTAAATCAGGGTTGGCAAAATAAGCTTTGTTTCTCATCCGTTCCTCCGTTTATTTGACTTTCCACTGCGGTGCGCGTTTTTCCAAAAAGGCCGATTTTCCCTCAGAGGCGTCTTCCGAGTTCATCACCGGTCCAAAAAGGTGTTCTATCAAAGCCAATGTGCCGGTGCAGTCCATCCCCCGGCTGCGGTGATACACTTCCTTCATGGACCGGAGGGCAAGGGGCCCGTTTTGGCAGAGCCTGACGGCCAGTTCTTCGGCGGCGGCCGTCAGCCCATCCTGGGGCACAACCCGGTTGACCAGTCCCAGTTCATACGCCCTCCGGGCATCAATCCGGTCCCCCACCAGGAGCAGCTCCAGGGCCAAGCCCTCCGGAAGGAACCTTCTGAGAAAGGGGGCGAAAAGAGTGGGTATGCCGACCCTGGGCTCCGGCAGGCCGAATTTCGCATCTTCCGAAGCCACCCTCAAGTCGCACTCCAGGGCCAGGTAAAATCCCACCCCCAGAACATTGCCGTGAACGGCGGCAATGAGCGGTTTCCACACCTTATAGTTGCTTGGTCCTATCTTCTTCCCACCGAATATAAGTGACGACCCGTCCAGGGTCCACTTGCGGCCAAGGCCCATTTTCGATATGTCGGCCCCGGCGCAAAACGACCTTCCTTTTCCGCTCAGAATTCCAACCCACAGACTGTCGTCATCCCTGAAGTCGGCCCAAATCTCCACCAGTTCCCCGGCTGTCTCGGCGTCGACGACGTTCAGCCGGTCGGGCCTGTTCAGGGTAATGTAAGCGATTTTACCCTTTTTCTCATACAAAACCAACAATAAGCCCCTCCCTTTCATCTACAGGCACAAAGACAACCTGAACGCGTGTGTCCGTTATTTCTTCTTGGCGGTCTGGGCGGCCGCCATACTGCGGCCCCCGGCCTTAATCGACTCTTTCACTTTCCCCTCCCAAACCAAATACCCGTCTTCGGTTAACCTCCCCAAATCACCGGTATTGTACCTGCCTTCATGATCAAAGGCCATGGCCGTCTCCTGGGTCATTTTGTAATAGCCCCGGCTGACATTCCACCCGCTCAGGCATATCTCGCCCACCATTCCCGGAGACAGGTCCTTACCGGTAACGGGGTCGCGGATGGTCACCCCGACCCCGGGAAAGGGTTTGCCCGTTCGCTCCACGCGGATATCAATGGGATCATCCATACTGCCCATGCAGGCACACCAGGAGGATTCGCTGGTCCCGTACAGTCCGACTATGCCTTCTACTTTCATAACCCCGTGTATTTTCTTGATCACTGCTTTCCCGGTACTCCATCCTTTCTTCAGTGAAGACACGTTGTATTTGCTGAAATTCGGGTGTTTCAGCAACATGATGTACGTGCTTTTCATCCCCGAGATGACGTTGCAGTGATGTGACTCGATCAGCTTTAAAATTTTTTCCGGCTCAAACCTGTTGGTCTTGATCAGGGTGGCGCCAAACACTGCGCTGGCCAGTATTCCGCCGATAAGCCCGGAGCTGTCATAAAAAGGGCATGTGTCCATGTACCGGTCACCGGGTTTTAACCTGAGGCTTTTCCCGACGTAATAAGCATCCCTTACAATCTGGTTATGGCTCAACATCACACCCTTGAGAAAAGTCGCCGAACCCGGCTTGTACTGGATAACTGCAAGATCATCCGGATCAATACCGTAATCCGGAAACGGTTGGTCCTCTTTTCCGTCTTTCAAAAGACAGTCAAAGGATATAGCCCATTTGGGAGCGATCAGTTTGGGTGTTCCGAACATAATTATGTTTTTTAATTCAGGGAGCGAATTATTTCCGGATAAACTTCTGTTACGTCCGGTTACCGGTAAAATTTTCTCAAAAATATCGATATAGTTAACACCGCCAAATTCGGTAGGGCAGATTAAATAATTGCAGTCGGACTGCCAAAGCGCATATTTAATTTCCTCAAGAGAGTATTGAAGGCTGAGCGGGACCACCACACCGCCCAACCCGGTTGCCGCAAAGAAAATAAAGGACCATTCAGGAAAATTGGGAAGCATGATTCCAATATGGTCACCTTTTTTAAAGCCGGTTTTTTTTAACCCGGCCGCCAGCTTATTGGATAACACCGATAACGAGTCGTAATTAAAGAACCGGTTATCTTCGTGGATCCACATTAATTTATCTCTATATCTGTCGGAAGCGTATTTTATAAGAAGGGGCAAAGTCATCTTGTTCCAATCCACACTTTCATGCAACGCGGACACCCCTAAGACTCCTTTCCGTTTCAGTTAAAGTCCCTGTCACCCGTCAGCCACCGTGATGAACCCCTTCTTTGTCCGTGTATCCATCCAAAAGCGCCCGGCTCCCGAAAGGCGCCCTGCTTTCCATCGATGTCCCCGGCAAACTGACTTGTCTTGTTGCAATCCTTATGCCAAAACATATGGGCCGGCTTCAGCCGCCCCGGGCCGTTCCCAAAACCAAAAGGCCTGAACCTCGTAACGCTCAGGCCTTTTAACGGGTATAACCTGTCATTGTACCGGTTGGGCTTTTCGGTCCGGGACAAAAATAATCTCGCCCCAAGGGTGTCCTGATCAAATTTAATACATCATTACCAAAACACCGTTTTCATACAAAACAAAATAGTTCGAAAATAAAACACCTGGATTTTTAATGGCGGATTCCCTCGAAGTATTCGACATCTTTTTCCTTGAGCTTTTTCCACAGCGTGCTGCGGCTGATCCCCAGAAACTTGGCCACCAGATTTTTATTGCCGTTAAACTCTTTCAGCAACTTGTCTATAATTTCCTTCTCCATTTCGATCAGGCTGTTTTTCCTTATGGAAATAAACTCTTTACTGCTGGTGCGATCGTTTGTGATGGTGTTCTGATCCAAAAATTCCTTCACGTCTTCTTCCAATGTATTCCTGTCATCCGCCAGCAGGAGGTAGCGCTCGCAAAAATTCTCGAGTTCCCTTACATTTCCGGGCCAGGAATGTTTCTTTAGGGTTTCGGTTATCCTTTTGCCCGGTATCCTGGGTTTTTCTAACTGCTTTGCGTGCTTGCCTAAAAAGTAACTAATAAGTAAAGGTATATCTTCCTTTCTTTCCCGGAGGGGAGGGATGTCCAGCCTCAAAATGTTCAGTCTGTAATATAAATCGGAACGGAACCTGCCTTCCTCCAGGTCCTTTTTCAAATCCCTGTTTGTTGCTGTAATAACCCTTACATCGATGGGTATTATTTTGTCGCCCCCAATCCTCCTTACCTCTTTTTCTTGCAGTACCCTCAAAAGCTTGGCCTGGAGGGGAAGGGAAAGCTCGGCAATCTCGTCCAAAAAAATGGTCCCTTTGTGCGCACACTCAAACAGACCTTGTTTGCCGGACTTTTCGGCCCCGGTAAAGGCTCCCTTCTCATAGCCAAAGAGCTCGCTTTCCAGCAAATCCTTGGGCAGGGCGGCGCAGTTTATGCCCACAAAGGGGTTGTTTTTCCTCCTGCTGGCGTTATGAATGCTCTGGGCGAACAGCTCCTTGCCGGTTCCTGATTCCCCCGTGATTAAAATAGTGGAATCACTTTCGGCATAGCGTTTGGCCTTGGCAATAATTTTTTTGAAAACTGAACTTTCCCCCACCAGGTCGTCAAAAACAAATTTCGCCCTCAGACCCTTGATAATCATATCGCGGCGGATTTGATACTCCAGCCTCTGAACCTCGCCCACGTCACGGAAAGTTATCAAAATACCCTGCTCGTCGATACCCATGGTAACGATTCTTCTCGAAACAAGATATTGGTAGTTATCAATATTGACCACCCTTTCATAGGTATAACTGCTGTCGATAACATTGCTGATCAGGGTGGTCAGACAGTTGTTTTTACTTAGCCTCTCTTCCGCCGTTCGGTTCATAAGCACCGGGTTTTTAAACTGGTCCAGGAGTATAATGCCGTCGTCCACCGCGTTGATTATCTTGGACAGCCTTTCCCTGGAATTAATGTCCTGCTTTCTTATGTCTATGATTTCCTTGGCCCTGTTAATGGCTTCGATAATGACATCCCTGCTGGGGTAGATTACCTGGGCAGGTATGTTCCGGTTTCTAACCTCTCTGGCCACACACTCCCCCGTTGTTAAAACAACTTCAGGGTTGCTTTCCAGTGCTTCTTCTATCTTTTGATCAATATCAGCGGCGGATCTATAAAGAAATATGTCTATCTCAATATCCAAAACCTTTTTAAAATATTCAAAATTACAGCGCAACGCTTCCTTCCAGAAAGCAACAAAAGTTATTTTTTTATATCTTTTACTGGCTATAAACATCTTGTATAAAATATCAATAGGATTGGCATAAACATATACTATGGGAACTCCTGTCAAGTTCAAGTGAACGGTTGCAAATTCCTTGCAAATAATGGCCCTGCTTTCCTGGTTGTTTAGACTTTTTGCAATTTCCTTGCCGTAATCGGTGTTAAAATTCTCTATGACTGTATAATTATCCTCACCCAGAGATCCGCATACCTCCCCTATGAGCTTTCGAAAGCCCTTCAACGGTGATAGAAAAATAAGCTCGTACGACATTACCTTCCATCCTCCCCTGTTTTAAAACGTTCATTTCCTTAAATCCCACAAGGGCTGTATCCATAATATAATAAATTATTGCAAAATTGCGATATTTCTGCACCCCGGTGTATTCCTGTTCAGGCACCGGTTAACCGCACTAACTTTTTTAAAGTGAACGGGTACAGAAGTTTTACACCTTATATTATATAATATTATTTACCTTTACTGTTAAATTGTAAAGATGATCCACAGGCCCGGCAGGATTTTTGCATACAAATAATGAAAATTGAAAAAAAAACCAACCTGAACTGAAGGAGAGGAAAGAAGAAAGATGTCTGATTTAGTGGAACTGGCCGGAGATATTTTTTTGCTCGACTTAAAGGAGTGCGGCCAAGAGGGCAAAACCGCAGGGTATTTTTTGAGAGGGAAGAATGCCTGGATGCTACTGGAAACAGGCCCGGCAAGCTCAGCCGGGAATGTCCTGGAGGCAACCCGCCTCCTGGGGATTAAACCCCGGGAATTGAAATACATAGCCGTAACGCACATCCACCTCGACCACGCCGGGGGGCTGGGTACCATAGCCAAACACTTTCCGGAAGCCGGCCTTGTTCTTCACCCTGCCGGTGCAAGGCACATGATCGACCCTTCCCGCCTGATTGCCGGGGCTTTGAAGGCTTGGGGCAGGGAAAAGATGGACCTTTTTGGTGAGGTTATACCGGTAGCAGAGGAAAGGATCATCTGTGTCAGCGAGGGTGATGCCATTAACCTGGGGGAAAGGAAGATAGCGGTGTGGGAAACCCCAGGTCACTGCAAAAACCACGTCTGTTTTTACGACGAAAAAACCGGGGGCCTGTTCTGCGGAGACGCCGCCGGCGTGTTTTATCCGGCCCTGTCCCAGCTGCTGCAGCGTCCTGTGGTCCGGCCCGCAACCCCGGCGCCCGATTTTAACGGTGAATTGATGTTGAAATCCCTTGCCCGGATGGCTCTCGCCAAAGTGGAAAGTGTTTATTACTCGCATTTCGGAGTGGCTCGTCCGCCCCGGCCGATGTTGGAAAACATCGCGGGACAGGTTTCTATATTTATGGAACTGGGTAAAAAATACAAGGGCCACGACAGCCCGGGCGCCGGCTGTGAAAATGCGGACGGCCTTGAAATGTTTGCCCATGAAATGAAGTGTTATATCACCGAAAGCATACTGGGCAGGGATAACCTTCTGGAAGGCGCGGACAGCAAAACAAAGAAGGAATGGGGGATGCTGCTGGGATCCATCGGGCTGTCCTCAAGCGGGATATGGCAGTACCTGGAAAAGAGCTGCCGCTAGGCTCAACTCATCCGAAAATTATTAGTAGCTTTGAGTGGGAGTGCGTCCTGGATGAATGAAAGCGGTCCAAAAAAGTTTTCTGTCAGGATTTTGACGGCAACTTTTTTACCTCATTTTTCAACTTCCCTGGCCCAGGGTTCAGTTGGCCCCCTGGCCCCCTTTATACAAAAGGCCCTAAACATCAGCCTTGCACGAATTGGCGCCTTGACCTCCATACAGTCTGTGGGCTGGATTGTCACCGCCCTGGCGGGGAGCCTGGTTGAGCGATCCAGCATTCGGCTCTGGATTTCCCTTTGTCCGGTGGTCACCGGTATATGCTCCCTGCTTTTTGCCCACATCTCATCCTTTAGCCAGGCCCTTATCATTCTCTTTTTTCTGGGGTTCATCTTTTCCTTCGTCAATCCCGCCACCACAAAGGCCATTCTCCTGGGCTTCCCCCGGGTCAGAAGGGGAACGGCCATCGCCATGAAACAGACCGGGGTGCCGGCCGGCGTTTTTTTCGCCTCTGTTTCCCTGCCCATTATCGCCGTTTCGGCCGGCTGGGAGTGGGCGATGGCCTTCGTGGGCGTTGTCAACATTTTGCTGGGGGTCTTCTGCTGGTTCTTATACCGGGAGGACGGCGGCACCGCGGGAAGTGAATCTTTTCAGCTGTGGGGCGCCCTAAGAAAGGACTTCAGCGATCTAATACATAATTCAGACTTTCTTCTGATCAGCTTTCTACAGGGGTTCTTCAATATCGGCCAGTTTACAATTCAGTCCTACCTGGTTCTCTACCTGGTTGAATCAGTGGGTTACTCAACGGTATACGCCGGTTTTATTATGGCTATAACCCAGTTCTGCGGCATATTCAGCCGGATCCTTTGGGGAATGATGAGTGATTTTATTTTTGCCGGCAGACGGGTCCCCGTTCTCCAGATTATAGGGTTAACCTCGGTCGCCGGGCTGATTGGTATAGCTTTTGTAAACAGTGCCACACCGGCCTGGGTGGTCTGGGCCGTAGCGTCAATGGCCGGAGCGGGTTCGCTGAGTTTCACCGGCACAGCCATCCTCCTGCGTGCTGAACTGGCCGGCAAGGAACTCGCCGCCACGTCCACCGGGATGGGGATGTCCATCGCGGCCTGGGGAGTTATTTTCGGCCCCCCCCTTTTCGGGCTGATCGTGGACATGACCCAGTCGTATAAAGTTGCCTGGGAAGTGATCGCAGCCGTAACCGCGGGAGCGACCATAATGCTGAGGTTTATCCGTGAGCGCAGGCCTGCCGGAAAAGCTATAAAGTGTGACTCATGCCAAGTACAGGCACAACCTCCGAGCAGTCAAAATTGAGAGTCAGTCTTACCCTACCAGTCTTTCTGAAATCTTTTCCTCCGGCCCGCCCGTTTTACGAACGGGCTTTTTTTCATACGGCCCGATCCCGCCGGAATAACGCCGGTCCCCGGCTGTGTTATAATAGAGTTAATCTCTGCCGGGGATCTGGGCGGCCCAAGATTCCGGCCGGGCCCTGCCAGCCCCGGGAGGGTTTTTCCAACATGTTGCCGGCAATACCCGGATGATAAAAAGGTGCTTATATGGGATATAAGGAGATTGGGCGAAAACTGCAAAAGGCAAGGGAAGAAGCGGGCTTCAGCCAGGAGGAACTGGCCCGTAAGCTGGGCTGCACTCAGGCCTCGCTGTCCAACTATGAGCTCGGCAAGCGCAGGATTTATTCCGCCGAACTACAGCGCATAGGAGAGATCCTGGGCAAACCCATAACCTATTTCCTGGAAAATTCGGAAGAGGACCAGACCCCTGGTGAAGGCCCGGACGCCATACTGAAGGATCCGTTCCTGAAGGAACTCCTTTGCCTGGCCCGGGACTTGAGGCCTGACCAGAGAAAATCTGTGCTTGACTTTATAAAGTGGCAGAAAAACGGGGGGGGAAGAGAATGATCTCCTTTGAGCTGACTCCGGAGCAGATTGGCCTTCAAAAAAGGCTGCACCGCCTGGCCAGGGAAAAACTGCAGCCCTACTCTCTCCAGCTGGAAGGCAAGGGGCCGGGGCCGGTAGACGAGGGATTTTTAAAGATCATCGCCGGGCAGAACCTCAACTCCTTCATTATCCCCGAAGAATTCGGCGGCCGGCCCTTGGACCGGGTTACCCTGTCCCTGGTCACCGAGGAAGTCAGTTACGGCTGCGCCGGGCTGGCCAGCATTTACGCGGCCACCGTGCACGCCGTCTCGGCCCTTTTGATCGGAGGGTCCCCGGAACAGAAGAAGGCCTATCTCCCCCTTCTCCTGGACCCCGGCGGGGCGGTGGCCGGCTGCGCCATCACCGAGGAAAAAGGAGGGTCCGACACCACCTCCTTTACCACCACTGCCCGCCTGGAGGGGGACCATTACATAATCAACGGATCCAAGGGCCCGATCATAAACGCCGGCTGCGCCGCTTTTTACATTGTTTTTGCCAGCAGTGATACCGGCAGGGGCCGGGCCGGGATCAACGCCTTTGTCGTCCCCGGAAACGCAAAGGGGATGACCTTCAGCCCGTACCACCACAAGCCCGGCCTTCGCAACACCCCCACCGCCAACATTTTCTTCCATGAGTTGGCCGTTCCCCAGTCTAACCTCATCGGCCTCCCCGGCAGCGGCTACCTGCTGCTGATGCAGACCCTGGACCTGGGCAGGGCCTTTTTCGGATCCATCTGCGTCGGTCTGGCCCGGGCGGCCATCGAGTTGGCCACCGATTTCGCCAAAAAGAGGATCATCTTGAACCGCCCGATTATCAAAAACCAGGGGATCAGCTTCCTCCTGGCCGAACTGACCACCGAACTGGACGCCGCCCGCCTCCTGGTATGGAGGGCCTGCCGGCTGATGGACCTGAACCTGGACTACACCAGGGAATCGTCAATGGCCAAGCTTTTTGCCTCCGAGGTAGCCTTCCGGGCGGCCAGCGAAGGGGTCCGGATCCTGGGGCAAAAAGGTATTACCGGCCCGTCCCTAATGGACAAGTGTCAGCGGGACGCCCAGGCCTTGAGGATCATAGAGGGGACCAGCCAGATCCAAAAGATGATCATCGCCAGCCAGATTTAACCACGCCCCTGATACACCCTGACATTCCCCGCCACCTCCGGGAAAGACCGGCCCCAGGGAGCTTTTGCCGTCGACAGCATATAAAAAAAGCTTGACGCTAAAATAACATATTGTTATTATTAATACAACAGATTGTTTTAATAGCTGGAACTTTTTTTTTAAAAGGGGGAATTTTAATGAGAGCGGCCGGGGATATAAAAAGCAAGCTGGTGGTCAAGGCGGTGCGCAACGTCCAGAGGGGGTATACCTCCGACGATGAGGGCTCCCGGGGAATGTTCCGGCCGGAGATCAGGCTGGACTTGCAGCGGTCCCGTCTGTTCACCGAGTCCTTCCGCCAGACCGACGGCCAAGCCATGGTGCTGCGGCGGGCCAGGGCCCTGGCCCACGTCCTGGAACACATGGACATCTTCATCCGGGACTGGGAGCGCGTGGTGGGCTACCAGACCTCCATCCCGGAGGGGCTTTACCACCCCATCGACATGAACTGGAGGTCGGTCAAGAGGCTGGTCAACAGCGAGGCCGGCAAAAGCCTGCTGGACGACATGGGCAGAAAAGAGCTGGACGAGCTCTGCGCCTACTGGCAGGGGAAGTGCATGAGCGACCGGCACCAGGAGGCCTTCGGCGGCGACCTGGCGAAATACTGGCGGTACGAGGGAACCTTCCTCTGGTCCCACTGGTCCGAGCTGGGCCTGCCGGACTACGAGGCTCTTTTCAAAACCGGGCTTGACGGAAGGATCAGGCTGGCCGAGGAAAGGCTGGCCGCCATCGAACGGGAAATCCCGCCGGACTACATTGGCCAGAAGGAGTTCCTCCAGGCGGTGATCATCGTCCTCAAGGCGGTCAACAAATTTGCCCGCCGGTATGCCGCCCTGGCCCGGGAGATGGCCGCCTCGGATCCGGACCCCGGCCGGAAGGCCCAGCTGGAGGAAATTTCCCGCACCTGTGATTGGGTCCCGGCCAACCCGCCCCGTACCTTCCTGGAGGCGGTGCAGTTCTTTTATTTCATCCACCTGGTCCGCTACCTGGAGTACTCCACCCTGGGCATCGGCATCCGCTTCGACTACCTGCTGGGGCCGTACTACGAAAGGGACATCAGGGAGGGGAGGCTTACCCGGGACGAGGCCAGGGAAATCCTCCAGCTCCTCTGGGTCAAACTGATGGAGCTGGGGCTGGTCTACTCGCCCCTGCTGACCTCGGTTTACGGGGGGGTGGCCTCACTCCAGGCGGTCACCCTGGGAGGCACCGACTCCGAGGGCCGGGACATCACCAACGATTTAACCTACCTGGTGCTGGAGGCGGCCCGGGAAATGAGGACCATCGAGCCCAGCCTGGCCCTGAGGGTCCACGACGGCACCCCGGACGAACTGTTGTACAAGGCCGTGGAGGTAATCAGGACCGGCGTCGGCTACCCCTCACTGTTCAATGACCGGGCGCTAGTCCCACTCCTGGAAAAGTGGGGCGTCCCCCCGGAGGAGGCCAGGGGCTACGCCGTTTCGGGCTGCGTTTACATGGACATCCCGGGCAAGAACATAACCCGCAGGGTGGTGGGCTATTTCGCCCTGCCCAAGTGCCTGTGGTGGGCCCTGCACAGGGGGGTTAACCCCAAAACCGGCGAACAGTGGGGGGCTGAAACACCCGACCCGGCATCCTTCAAGTCCTGGGAGGAAGTGCTGGAGGCCTACCTGGAGCAGGTTAAATTCTTTACCGGCAAAATCGCCCAGCTGGAAAACACCTGCCGGGACCTCTACGCCAGGTACTGCCCCCGGCCCTTCTACTCGGCCATCGTGGACGGCTGCATCGAGCGGGGCCTGGAGTGCAAGCAGTGGTCCTACCCCTCCATGGTCCACGACTTCATCATCGTCATCGGGGCCACCAACGTGGCCGACTCCCTGGCAGCCATCCGGAAGGTGGTCTTTGAGGACCGGCTGGTCACCCTGCCGGAGCTGATCGCGGTCATGGACCGCAACTGGGAAGGGCGGGAAGACCTCC
Source organism: Desulfovirgula sp. (assembly GCA_020725625.1). Lineage (GTDB taxonomy): Bacteria > Bacillota > Desulfotomaculia > Desulfotomaculales > Desulfocucumaceae > JAILZP01. The sequence goes on from DYET01000159.1 coordinate 21,711, forward strand.
GGCAGGCCTGTCTCAATGCCCCCAAGTACGGAAACGACGACGACTACGCCGACCTGATTGCCCGGGAGGTGCACCACCGCACCGAGGCCGCCATGGAAACGGTGCGGGACCGCTTCGGCTATTCCATGCGGGGCGACGGCAGCGCCGTTTCAGCCACCTACGGGCTCTCGGCGGACACCCCGGCGACGCCGGACGGCAGACTGGACGGGGGGCCCTTCAGCGATTCCACCCTGGCCCCGCAGCCGGGAATGGACAAAAGGGGGCCCACAGCGGTGCTCAATTCCTGCGCCAAAATCGACACCTTAAAGACATACAACCACCTTCTGAACCAGAAGTTCCCCCCCAGGTTCCTGGAAGGGGAGATGCTGCCGGTGTTCGTCAACTACATCAAAGCCTGGAGGGAGATGGGCATCCCCCACATCCAGTTCAACGTGGTGGACCGGGAAACCCTCCTGGACGCCCAGGTCCACCCCGAAAAACACCGGGACCTGATCGTCAGGGTGGCGGGCTACAGCGCCTATTTCGTGGACCTCACCCGGGGCCTCCAGGACCATATCATCGCCAGGTCGGAACAGGGTTTTTAGCCGGTCCGCCAAATAACCGGAATGGAGAATCGCAGATTGGACAGATCCAGCCAGACAACCGGCAAGGATGAAAAAAAGGGGCTGATCTTCAACATCCAGAGGTTCAGCGTTCATGACGGGCCGGGGATCAGGACCACCGTCTTTTTAAAGGGCTGCCCCTTGAGCTGCCTGTGGTGCGCAAACCCGGAATCGCAGCTCTTCTTCCCGAACCTGATGGTCAGGGAGATCAACTGCCGGGGCTGTGGGGCGTGCTTATTGGCCTGCCTGGCCGGAGCGATCACCTTGGAGGACGGGAAAAGGCGGATCGACCGGGACCGCTGCGACCATTGCCTGAAGTGCGTCGATGCCTGCCTTTACCAGTCCTTAAACGCTTGCGGCAAATACGTCGGCCGGGAAGAAGTGCTGGAAGAGGTCTTCAAAGACAGCGTCTTTTACAAAAATTCCAGTGGCGGGGTGACAGTGTCCGGGGGCGAGCCCCTGTATCAGGCTGAATTCACCGCCGCCCTCCTGGCCGGGTGCAAAAAGGCCGGGCTGCACACCGCCCTGGACACCACCGGGCACGCTCCCTGGGAAGCAATGGAGGAGGTGCTGCGGTTCACCGACCTGGTCCTTTTCGACGTCAAGCACCTAGACCCGGCCGCTCACAGAAGGGGAACCGGTGTCGACAACAGGCTGATCCTGGAGAATTTAATGAAAATCAGCGGGCGGGCCGTTCTCTGGCTGAGGGTCCCGGTGATCCCGGGCTTCAACGATTCCGGGGACCTGATCAGGGACATCGCCGATCTGGGGAAGCGGGCCGGGGCAGAAAAAATTTCCCTGCTCCCCTATCACGAGGGGGGAAGGTCCAAGTGCGACCAGATCGGCAAAGCCTACCGGCTGCCCGAAACCAACCCCCCCGGGGAAGATCTTTTGAACCGGCTGAAGGGGATTGTGGAAGAGGCCGGGATCAGGGCCGCCATCAGGAGTTAAACACGGGGCTGTATAAGGAAAAAATCAGGCCCAAGTTAAAAAATATATCTTGTCTGAGAAACTTTTGGTGATCAGGATACTAGGGCTACATAAAGTTTAAATTTGGGAGCGTGCAAAAATAAAGAGCGGCAATGAGTTTATAGAAGACCTGAAACAATTTAGCCCCGTGATTTTTGCATATGGGGAAAAAGTTAATAACCCCTGATTTTCTATGTTACCGGAGACAGTCTTCGGCGATGTTGACCGCAATCAGGGTCCAGGCGGGAATAAAGGTTCCCCAAATGATGTTTTTCAGCCAAGGGATGAACTGACCGGCGTAGGCCGGATTAAACAGCGAGTGGGCAACCGCCACGTCTGAAACCAGTATGAGGAATCCCGACAGGGCTATCCGCCAGGCCACCCCCCGCCTGTAACGCCCGCTAAAAAGAGCACTGACTGAAAGCCATGCCATAAAAAACAGCACTACCCCGAAAATGGCAATCCCCGGCAGAAAGGACCGGCTGAATTGGGGCAAAAGGGCCAACAGGCTGGGAATAGAAACAGCCAGTAAAGGCACAGACGCCAGCAGTTCCCTGGGACCAACACTGAAATTTTTTCTGTACGCGGCGATTAGCAGAATGTACGCCATCATAAAACCCAACATCCCAAGGGGAACCACCTTCCAGCCTAAATCCGGAAAGGGCTCGCAAAAATCCAGAAAAAAATCCCCCACCACCATGAAGAAAACGGCAACATTGAGGATGATCTGTTCCCGGCAGTTTTTCTTGATGACCAGGGTGGACAGAAAAAGCGCCAACATGGTACCGAACTTAAAACGATTTACGGCCGGGTCTCCCGGGAAAAAGTTGTCCAGTGCCACGATTAGCGCCGTGATCATCAGGAATATTGAAAGCAAGGCCCTCTGCTTACGGTTCAAAAGCCTCCCTCCTCTTCCAAAAAAACTGATATTAAAATAATATTCATATCTGCTTAAAAAAAGCCGCCCTGCGGGCGGCGGAATCCAAACTCGGCATCCTGCCTCGGTACCTGAAAATAAGAAAAGCCGGACAGCCCGGTGAAGTTTTCATTCCAGAGAGGGTAGTCGTCGGGGGTCACAGGGTACTCGTGGGCCGCGCAGATTACGTGCCCCATCAGTATATACGGGTTGAAAAACCCCCTGGAGCAGGCTATAAATTTGCGCGACGCCGATTACCTGGTTCCCCGAAAAACAAAAGACCGGATATTTTCCGGTCAGAAGGTTTTTTGGGTATGAGGTAGAATGCTATTTTTAACCAAAATTGTACCCTGGAGGATTCCATGGCCTTAATATACTACATTATCAATTACCTGCGCCGTTCCCGGCAGGATATTGAGAGAGAGAAGCGCACCGGCGAAGATACGCTGGCGACGCAAAAAAAGATAATGTCAAAAATCCTTGATGACTTGGGTTTGCCCTATGACCAGGTTGAGGAAATCGGATCCGGTGATAAAATAGAAACCCGCCCCGTATTCCAACAGGTCTTAAAAGACTTGGAGCAGGGCAAATACAATGCCGTGGCGGTCAAAGAAATCCCCCGTCTCGGACGGGGCACATACTCCGACATGGGACAGATTTACGATCTGCTGGTATCGAAGCGGATATACATTATTACTCCATACAAGATATATGACCCGCAAAACCCTGCCGATGCCCGGCAGATAAGGTTTGAGCTTTTTTTCGCCAGGGAAGAGTTTGAGATGATCAAGGAAAGGCTTGAAAGCGCAAAGTACAACCTCGCATACGAGGGCAAATGGATGTGCGGGGCCACGCCCTTCGGTTACAGGCTAAACGAAAACACTACCCGGCTCGAAATTATCGAGGAAGAGGCGCAAATAGTGAGGTTGATATTCACCATTTATGTCTACGGGCTTGAAACCAACGGGTTTAAAAGGGACGTTTCTTTTAAGGCTATAGCCAGTTATTTAACCAAAATAGGAGTCCCCACGCCCAATAGGGCAAAAAACTGGAGCTATTTGTCCGTTAAGAGAATTATTGAAAATGTGGCCTACATAGGTACCCTTAAGTACCGCACCAGAAAAAGGGTCGGAAACCGGTACTTTCGTAGGCCTGAAAGCGAATGGATCGTCGTAGAAAAGGCCCACGATCCCATTATAGATACAGAAACCTGGGAATTGGCTCAAAGAAAACTCATAAACGTAAGGTCCCAGCCGCATATCAAGCTCGACTTTTCCCCCTGTGAACTGGCGGGCCTGGTTGTGTGCGCCAAGTGCGGCCACCGGATGGTCCGCCAATACTCAATCCAAAATTACGTCAAAAAAAATGGGGAAAAAAGTACATACCACAAAGAGTTTTTGTGGTGCCCCACTCCCGGTTGCACATGCGTAAAGTACAGGGACGTTGAAAGTTCTATTATTGAATATCTCAAAATTCTAGGAGAATTTGATGTATTGAAGCTCAAAGAAATATTTGAGGCAACTTATAATAAACAAAAAGAAAATGCCGCTACCATCGACACCAGTGGCGCCGTTGAAAGAAAAAAGGCTGATTTAAAAAGAAGGCTCAAGTTTATTTGTGAGAAATACGAGTCAGGCATCTATGACGATCAACTTTTTCAAGAAAGAAAGGCTGAGCTGGAAAAAGAGTTGTCGTTGCTTGAAGCAGTAATGCCAATAAACAATGAAAAACCTGATCTGGAGCCTAAGATGATTAAATTAAAAGAAAATATAAACACTTTTCTTGGGGCATATAAAGAAGCTGATAATAAAACACTTAAAAATAAACTTCTGTCCGAACTAATTTCAGTGGTTTATCTTAATAAGACCGGAAAAGGGAAATTCGATCTGGAAATACATCCCAGGTTTACTGGGAATGTAAATAGTTTTGTGTAAATGGAAATTTTACTTAATGAGCTTTTGGGTAATGTTGGTAATGGGGTTTGATTTCTCCATGAATTCACCTGCCAATAGTTGGATATACTAGCTTTGGCTCTTACCCACCTGGAGGA
>DYET01000160.1 GCA_020725625.1 Desulfovirgula sp.
ATATTCTATGCTGCGGGGATCGACTATACCATCAGCACCAAGCGCTGGTACGCCACCAACATTGCCCTGTTTACCGGCCAGAACGACGACTTCGTGGAAATTTCCATGCCGGTCTGGCAGGAGTTTGACCGTTTGGGATGCGAACAGTTCATCGTTACCGAGTGCGGCCACGCCTTCCGGTCCATGCGCTGGGGCTACCGGACATTCTGGAAGGGCAAGGAGTTCCCCATCCGCCACATCATCGACCTGCTCAACGAACTGGTCAAGGAAGGCAGGCTAAAGCTGGACCCCGACGCCATCACCGAGGTAGTCACCTACCACGACCCCTGCAACACCGCCCGCAAGGAGGGAATGTACAGGGAGGCCAGGGAACTGCTCAGAAGCTTTGTTAAGAATTTCGTGGATATGAACCCCAACGGCAAGATGAACTACTGCTGCGGGGCCGGCGGCGGCGGCATGGCCATGCCTGAATACAACGAATACCGCAAGATGAAGGGCAAGAGGAAGGTGGACCAGGTCATGGCCACCGGGGCCGAGATTGTAGTCGTGCCGTGCCACAACTGCATAGACCAGTTCAATGACCTGAACAAGTGGTATCCCGATACCAAGGGCAAGTCCAAGAATATGCACATGTGCACCCTGATGGAGCGGGCCCTGATCATGCCGGAGAAGGAATAGATTTTTCCAGGCAAAGGACTCCATATACGAGAGGACGGATGTGATGTCAATGAGCGCTGAAAAAGTAGGGGCGGTGATGGTGGTCGGCGCCGGCATTGCCGGCATCCAGGCCTCCCTGGACCTGGCCGAATCCGGGTACTTTGTTTACCTGGTAGAAAGCTCACCGGCCATCGGCGGCGTCATGCCCATGCTGGACAAGACCTTTCCCACCAACGACTGCTCCATGTGCATACTGTCCCCCAAGCTGGTGGAGTGCGGCCGTCATCTGAACATCAGGATACTGACCAACTCGGACGTCGAGGAAGTAACCGGCGGGCCGGGCGACTTCAAGGTCAGGGTGCGCCGGCGGCCCCGTTTCGTGGACGTGGACAAGTGCACCGGCTGCGGATCGTGCGCGGAGGTATGCCCGGTCAAAGTCAGGGATGAGTTCAACCAGAACCTGGGCATGAGGAAAGCCATCTACAAGCTGTACGCCCAGGCCTACCCCAACGCTTACGCAATCGACCCGGCAAGGTGCCTGAACATGAAAAAGGCAAATTCCTGTGGAAAGTGCCTGGAGGTCTGCAAGGCCGACGCCATCAAGCACGACATGCAGGAGGAGGTTCATGACCTGAACGTCGGGGCCGTCATACTCTCCCCGGGCTTTGAAACCTTTGACGCCCAGGCCCTTTTTTACTACGGCTACGGCAAGTTCCGCAACGTGATCACCAGCCTTGAGTTTGAACGCATCCTTAGCGCGTCGGGGCCCTTCCAGGGGCACCTGGTGCGGCCCTACGACAAGAAGGAGCCCAGGATAATAGCCTGGATCCAGTGCGTGGGCTCCAGGAACCTCAGGGAAAACAAGGGCTACTGCTCTTCGGTATGCTGCATGTACGCCATTAAAGAAGCCGTCATTGCCAAGGAGCACAGCCATGAACCGCTGGAAACCGCCATCTTCTTCATGGACATGCGCACCTTCGGCAAAGGCTTTGAAAGGTATTACGACCGAGCCGTGGAGAACGGCATACGCTTCATCAGGTCCAGGATTTTCGAGGTCACCCAGAAGGACGACGAATCCAGGAATTTGGTCATTCGTTACTCCAACGAGGACGGCAGCATAAGCACCGAGGAGTTCGACCTGGTGGTGCTCTCGGTGGGGCTGCAGCCCTCCAGGCAAGTCATGGATCTGGGCCGGAAGCTGGGGCTGGACATGAACCAGTACGGATTTGCCGAGTCGGCAGAGCTGACGGGTGTGGGCACAAACAAACCCGGCATCTACGTGGCCGGGGCGTACTGCGGGCCCAAGGACATTCCCGAAACCGTCATGCAGGCCAGCGCG
>DYET01000161.1 GCA_020725625.1 Desulfovirgula sp.
GTCGTAGCCGATCTGGGTGGGCAGGTCGAAGGCCACCGAGAGCCCGGTCTGCCCCTGGTTCAGCAGGTACCTGAAGCGCCTGTTGGTCTCCTCGGCCGTGCCGAACCCGGCGTACTGCCTCATGGTCCAGAGCCGGCCGCGGTACATGTTGGGCTGTACCCCCCTGGTAAAGGGGTATTCCCCGGGCAGGCTCAGGTCGGGGTTTTCGGTGTCGAGATCGGCGGGGGTGTACACCGTCCCGATGTTGATCCCGGAGTCGGTGACGAATTCCGGCTGTCTTTCCGGGCGTTTTTTAGCCTGTTCGTCTATCTTTTTCTGCCACTGGTCCTTTTTATCCTTGATTTCTTGCAGTTTGGCCCTGTCGTACAAGAATTCTCCTCCTCCCGGTTAATATTTCGGTTTTGGCCGTCAGGCTCAGATCCCGATCCTTTCCCTGACCAGGTCCGGCACCTCGAAGGGCAGCGCGGCCACGGAGGCTCCGGCCTCCTTCAGCGCCTTCACTTTTCCTTCGTAGGTTCCCCTGCCGCGCTCGATGATGGCTCCGGCATGGCCCATTCTCTTGCCCGGGGGGGCGCTCTTGCCGGCGATGTAGGCCACTACGGGTTTGGACATCTTTTTGATGAACAGGGAGGCTTCCTCCTCCTGGTTTCCTCCTATTTCCCCGACCATGACCACCGCCTTGGTCTCGGGGTCCTTTTCGAATTTTTGCAGTACGTCCACGAAGGAAAGCCCCACTACCCTGTCCCCGCCCAGGCCCACCACCGTGGTCTGCCCGATGCCGCAGGCGGTGAGGTTGGCCACGATTTCGTAGGTCAGGGTGCCGCTGCGGGCCACCACCCCCACCGGTCCCGGCACAAAAAACCGGTTCGACGGGATGCCGATCTTGCACTTGCCGGACGAAACAATGCCGAAGGTGTTGGGGCCGATGATTGTGGCCCCCTTTTGCCTGGCGAAATTGACGATGTCCATTTCGTCGTGCACCGGTATGTGCTCGGTGATGATTACCACCACCTTGACCCCGGCCTCGATGGCCTCAAAGGCGGCGTCCCTGGCGAAGGGAGCCGGAATGAAGAGGCACGAGGCATCGACCCGGTGGTCCTCCATGGCGGCAAAGACGTTTTCGTAGATCCTTATTCCTTCAACCTCCTGGCCGCCCTTGCCCGGCGAGGTGCCCCCCACTATTCTGGTGCCGTAGGCCAGCATCTGCCTGGTGTGAAAGCGGCCCTGGTTGCCGGTGGCGCCCTGGACTATGACATTTGTATTTTCATCAATGATAATGGCCATCGATAACCTTCCGTCCTTTCCCTGTTTATTTCCCGTGTTCCCCGCTTCCCGCACGTCTTTTAATGCCGGTTCGCCAGTTCGACGGCCTTGGCCGCGGCCTCGTCCATCTTCCTGTATGCCTCAAAGCCGTTTTCTTTGAGTATTCCCACGCCTATTTCCTCGTTGGTGCCCACCAGGCGGATAACCACCGGGACGGGTATCTCCCTCTCCTTTTTCACCTTCACCAGGGCGTTGGCAACATCGTCGCAGCGGGTGATGCCGCCGAAAATGTTGATCAGGATTACCCTGGGATTGGTCTCCAGAAGAATTTCAAGGGCTTTGGCCGTTTCCTCCATCCCGGTTCCGCCGCCGGCGTCAAGGAAGTTGGCCGGGCTGCCGCCGTAATGCTGGAGGGTGTCCAGGGTGCCCATGGTGATGCCGGCGCCGTTGGCCATCACCGCGATGTTGCCCTCCAGTTGGACGTAAGAAAGTCCGAGGGCGTGGGCCTTTTGCTCGGCCTCGGTTCTTTCCTCCACCCGGGGGAAGCCCTTCTGGCGGTACAGGCCGTCGTCGTCTATGGTCACCTTGGCGTCGGCGGCGATGAGCCTGTCGCCGCTGATTACCAGGGGGTTTATTTCCACCAGCTCGGCGTCCTTTTCCCTGAAGACCTTGTACAGGACGGGCAAAAGGCGGTTCATCTCCCCGGCCGGGGGGCCGGCCAGCCCGATTCTCCTGGTTATTTCCCTGGCGGCATATGGCTGCAGCCCCACAAAGGGATCGATGTGGTATTTGATGATTTCCTCGTCGGGCACGTCTTCAATGTCCATGCCCCCGCTGGCCGAAGCGATCAGGACCGGCTTTTTGGCCGACCCGTCCACCGTTATGGACAGGTAAAGCTCGCGGTCGATTTTAATCTTTTCCTCCACCAGGACGGACTCCACTTTCAGGCCCTGGACGGTGCCGCCGAGGATTTTGGCTGCCGCCTCCCCGGCCTCGCCCGGGCTGGAGGCGAACAGGATGCCCCCGCCCTTCCCCCTCTTCCCGGACAGGATCTGGGACTTGACCACTACCTCGCCGCCGATTTCAGCGGCAACGGCAGCGGCCTCACCGGGGGTGGAGGCCATCCTTCCCCTAGGCACCGCAATGCCGTAACTGGAGAAAAGATCCTTGCCCATGTATTCATAAAGTTTCAATTCCAGCCTCTCCTTCCCTTATCCGGATAAAGATTTATTTTGTGGCGTAAATTTTAACCCCTTCCTCGTACAGGTCCCCGCCCAGGGTGTCGTTGGCCACGATGACCGGGAAATTTTCGACGCAAAGCTCGTAGACGGCCTCGGGCCCCAGTTCGGGGTAGGCGATCACCCGGCACTTTTTAATGCTCCTGGAAATCAGGGCGGCCGCCCCGCCGACGGCGGCGAAATACACGGACTTGTATTGCCGGATGGCCCTGACCACATCGGGGGACCGCTTGCCCTTGCCGATCATCCCCTTTAGCCCCAGGGCAATCAGCCTCGGCGCATAGGCGTCCATCCTGCCCGAGGTGGTCGGCCCGGCGGATCCGATAATCTGCCCCGGCTTGGCCGGTGACGGGCCGACGTAGTAAATTACCTGGCCCTTGATCTCAAAGGGCAGCGGCTTTCCCTGGTCCAGGAGTTCGATCATTTTTTTGTGGGCCGCGTCCCTGCCGGTGTACAGCACGCCGTTGAGCAGGACCTTCTGGCCGATCCTCAGGTTCTCCACCGTTTCGTCGTTCAGGGGGGTGGTCAGTTTAATCTTGGGCATGTCGGCTTCACCTCCGGCTTACAGGACAGCCTCTTTGTGCCGGGCGGCGTGACAGTTGATGTTCACCGCCACCGGCAGGCTGGCTATGTGGCACGGGTATATTTCTATGTGTACGGCCAGGGCCGTGGTTCTTCCGCCGAGGCCCTGGGGGCCTATGCCCAGGGAGTTTATTTCGTCCAGGAGGTCTTTTTCCAGGGCCGCTATCTCGGGCAGCGGGCTGGGCCTGCCCAGTTCCCTGATCAGTGCCTCCTTGGCCAGCAGGGCGCACTTTTCAAAGGTGCCCCCTATCCCCACTCCCACCACAATGGGCGGGCAGGGGTTGGGGCCGGCTGTCTTCACGGTCTCGAGGACGAACTTTTTCACCCCGTCGAGCCCCTCGGCCGGCTTGAGCATCCTGATGGCGCTCATGTTCTCGCTGCCGCCGCCCTTCGGGGCCACCGTTATCTTAAGACTGTCCCCGGGAACCACTCTGGTATGGATTACGGCGGGAGTATTGTCTCCCGTGTTGATCCTTTTCAAGGGGTGGCCGACGATGGACTTGCGCAGGAAACCCTCGGTGTAGCCCTTCCTTACCCCCTCGTTTACCGCGTCGTACAGGCTGCCGCCCTCGATCCTCACCCCCTGCCCCAGGTCCAGGAAGACCACGGCAAAGCCGGTGTCCTGGCACATGGGAACCCGGTCGTCGGCGGCTATCTTGGCGTTCAGCAGAAGCTGCTTCAGAATATCCCTGCCGGTGAGCGAAGACTCTTCTTCCCGGCTTCTTTCAAAGGCCCTGATTACGTCGCTGCCGAGATAGTAATTGGCCTCAATGCACAAACGGGCCACGGTTTCAACGATCTCTCCGGTGGATATCGTTTTGATGGCTCACACCTCCAGTCAATGGCCAACCATTAAGTTAAATTTGCAAAAAATGTACCATATTTCTCCGGCTGCCCGGAGGCTGCGGCGCAGGCGGGGGCTATGAGTCAATCATATTTAAAAACTTTATAAATGACAAGGGTACACTACAGTATTATATATTTTAGAAACAACAGTTGCAGGACCCCGCTAAAATTAACGGGGTCCTGATGGTTGAACTTTTTCTAAACAATAGAAGCCGTCTAAATTTTATAATATTTGCTATTTGTCTGAACGGTTTTTCTTTATCTTGTTGTACAGGGTGGCCAAGGAGATGTTGAGGGCCTGGGCGGCCTTTCTTTTTCCTTCCACCGTGCTGCCGAACTTCATGAGGGCTTTTTTGATCAGAATTTGCTCCATCTGGTCGATGGGGATCAGGTCGAAATCCTTTTCGGGGGCGTTTTTAAACTGGCTGACGTGCTGGATCAGATTTTTTTTGGTGATCACATCGTCGTCGGCGGTAACCATCACCCTTTCGATGACGTTTTCCAGCTCCCTGACGTTGCCGGGCCAGTCGTAGCCGTAAAGCGCCTCCTCGGCGTCCCGGGACAGCCCCTTGACTTTCTTGCCCAGCTTCCGGTTCAGCTTGATGATCAGGTTGTTGCAAAGCAGGGGCAGGTCTTCCTTGTGGTTGCGCACCGGTGGCAGGGTTATTTCTACCACGTTGAGCCTGTAATACAAATCTTCCCGGAACCTGCCCTGGCGGATCAGTTCCCGCAGGTTCCGGTTGGTGGCCGCGATGACCCGGACGTCCACCTTTATGGTCTGGTTCCCGCCCACCCTTTCGAATTCCATTTCCTGCAGGACCCGAAGGAGCTTTCCCTGCAGGTTCAGGCTCATGTCGCCTATTTCGTCCAGAAAGATGGTTCCGCCGTTGGCCAGCTCGAACTTTCCTATTTTCGATTTGACGGCCCCGGTGAAGGCGCCCTTGGTGTAACCGAAGAACTCGCTTTCCAGGAGGTTTTCGGGAATGGCGGCGCAGTTCACCTTGATGAAGGGCTTTTCCCGGCGGGGGCTGGCGTGGTGTATGGCGTGGGCGAAGAGTTCCTTTCCGGTGCCGCTTTCCCCCAGCAGGAGGACGGTGGAGTTGGACCTGGCGGCCCTTTCGGCCACCTGGATGCATTTTTTTAGATCCGGGCTGTTGCCCAGGATGTCGCCGAAGGTGTACTTGCTGGTGGTGACCTGCCCCAGCTTTTCGGAAAGGTTCTCAATCAGTGAGGCGCTCTGGCGCAGCTCGTCCATCAGCTTCATGACGTCCGTGAGGTGCTGGAAAACCACCACCCCCCCGATTATGCTGCCGTCGACGCAGATTGGGGCGGCGTTGGAAATAACCTCGGAGTTGCTTCCGCCCACCCGCGTCCTGTGGCCGAAAATGTTTCTTCCGGTTTTCAGCACCATGGCCAGGGCGCCGTTGGGGGAGACCTCGAAAATATTCCTGCCGATCCGGTCCTGCTCAGGTATCCCGGTGATGCGGGTGAAGGCCGGGTTGACGTACTTGATTACGCCGTCGGTGTCCGCCACCTCGATGGCCTCGTGAACCGAGTTCAGGATAATCGTGAGCTCGCTCTGGATCCTTTTGAACTCCAGGAGTTTTTCCTTTTCCTTGAGCAGCGAAACAATCAGGTCCACCGCAGCGGCGTCCACCAGTGAAGTGCCCGGCCTGATCAGGTCCAGTATCCTTTCCTTCAGCTTACCGGCTTCCCGGGGCAGGATGACCATGTCCAGGTTTTCTTTTGCCAACGCGTCCTCGATGCTGTCGGAAACGGGCACGCCGTCCCTGAGAACGTCGGCGGCCAGCCGGTCGCCCGGCCGGGGGCAGTATACCCCGGCGACTTCAACTTCCTGAACGGCCCGGATCATCTTGTAGATCGAGGAACCTTCCTCCCCGGCCCCGACAATGGCAACCCTTATCTTCGGCATGTTCTTCCCTGCCCTGAAAAGTGTTTGGGTTCAGTTCCAGGCATTGTCTATCCGGGGCCTCCGTCCCCTAAAGTGCGGTCGCACTGCCGGCCTGCTTTATTGTCGCCGGCCGCGCTGCCGGTTGCAGCAAGGAAAGTCGGCCCTGGGATTCTTATGCAACAGATAATTCGACCTGGGCCAACCTATTCCTTCTAAAATATTTAAAAATGTTTTAATCCTTCGAACAGGTGTTTTCTCCGTTCGGGGATTTGTGTTATAATTCATGTAACCACTGGGAAAGGCTGGTGTAATCATGAGAGATCAGCTTACCTTCAGGGAAGCGGCCATTCTTGACTTTATCAGGCATAACGTCAGGACCAGGGGGTATCCCCCCTCGGTGCGGGAAATAGGCCTGGCCGTGGGTCTGAAGTCAAGCTCAACGGTTCACGGCTATCTCAAGAGGTTGGAAGACAAGGGATTTCTTAAGCGAGACCCGACCAAGCCCAGGGCCCTGGAACTGACCGGAAGTTTCAGGCGGCCCGCCGCCGACGAGGTCAGCCTGGTTCCCGTCCTGGGGCGGGTGGAAGCCGGCCGGCCCGTTCTGGCCACCGAAAACCGTGATTTTACTATCCCCCTGCCGGCCTCCTACTTCGGCGACGGTGAATTTTTCATGCTCAAGGTGCGCGGCGACAGCATGGTCGAGGCCGGTATTTTCGAGGGGGACCTGGTGGTGGTCAGGCAGCAGCCTACGGCCAACAACGGGGATATAGTGGTGGCCATGATCGGGGACGAGGCCACCGTAAAGCGGTTTTACAGGGAAAACTCCCACGTCAGGCTCCAGCCCGAGAACCGGGCGATGGTTCCCATAATTACCAGGGACATCTCGGTTCTGGGCAAGGTAGTGGGACTGCTGCGAAGGTACTAAAGGTCACGTTACTAACACCTTTTTTTAAACAACAAAAAAGCCAATCGTGAGATTGGGCTGTAATGGGCTTGAGGATTTGGTTTCCCCTCCCGCTTATTAAGTTTTTGCCTCCGGAAACGTCTTTGTTTTCCGTTTTTTAAGCTTTGCCGTCCCGATCCATGCGCTCCTCCACCATTTGTTTTAATTTTCCCTTCTGTATCTTTCCTCCCGGCCCCAGGGGCATTTCATCGATAAGCTCCACCCTTTCCGGCCATTTAAATTTTGCGATATTCAGCCCTGCGAGAAAGGTGGTAAAATCCTCCAGTACCGGTTTTTCACCTTCTTTAGGCACGACAACCGCACAGGCTCTTTCGCCCAGAATTTTGTCCGGCATGGCCACAATGGCTATATCTCTAACCTTGGGATGCTTCGATAAGACATCTTCTACTTCTTTAGGGAAAATATTCTGGCCGCCTCTTAAAATCATGTCTTTTTTTCTTCCTACTACCCTTAAATAACCTTTTTCATCATAGATTCCCAAATCACCGGTGTGCTGGTACCCTTCCCAACGGCCTCCATATTCCTCGTCGCCGTATGTCGCCCTGTTATCTTCAGGAGCTTTAAAATATCCGTGATGAATATTCCAGATCAGAATTTCGCCGACTTCTCCCGGAGGCAACCTGTTCCCATCGGCATCGACTATAGGCACGTCAAATCCTTCAAAAGGGACGCCGGCTGCGGAAAGAATGTGTTCCCTTGTTATGCCGGGCAATACTGGCCCCATACAGCCTCCCACTTCGGACGTACCATACACGACATAAGGGGTAATCCCCCTGTCCACAATCTTGGAGATCACCTCCGCCGCCATCGGTGCGCCTGAATAAAGTACCAGCCTCAGGGTACTGAGGTCATATTTTTCAAATAAAGAACTTGAAACCAGTCTGGTTATTAAGGCCGGGTTCCAGGTCCAGATGGTGAGTTTTTCCTCTTCAGTAAGCCTGAAAACATCCTCCTCGTTAAATTCAGTAAGGTATATTGTCTTCCCCCCGGTGTATAGAGGCGTGTGTACGCCCCAGAGCCTTCCCGCCCCGCCGCTCATTGGACCAATCACAATACGCGAATCGTAGACTGTCTGGCCACTTCTCTCGACGATACAGACGCTGTGTACATGAAACCAGTCCATTGTGGTGCGCAGGGATATCTTCGGGATGCCCGTTGTTCCTGCAGTAGGCAGTAATTCATGAATATCCAGGGGATCAGTTTTTAAAACTTCAACAAAATTTTGGGGAAAATACTCCAGCACTTCAGCATTTAAAAGCTCTGAAAACTTATGAAAGCCGTCCGGAACATCTTCACCAGGTACGGTTAAAACAAAAATCTTCATCTGGGGGAGATTGCTTTGCCCTTCCCGGTACCAGGCAAGGAAATCCCTGTTGCGCCAGGAAGGGACAATTACAACCATGTCGGGTTCAAGTTTCTTTAACAGGCCCAGTGTTTCCGCCTTTCCCAGATCGACGTTCAACCCGCAATGCCAGCAGCCCATCTTGGAAGTAACATAATCCAGATAAGCGCTTTCAATACAATTGGGCAAGTGTGAAAGAACCAGCCCTCCTTTTCTGAGGCCCAGCCTTAAAAGGTTCAGAATGACAACATTAATCTCATTAAAGACCTGTATCCAGGTTTTTCTCCTGATTTGCTGCGGGTCAGTCCCGAAAAAAGTATCTGCCAAGGCTTCTCTGTTTCCGTATAGTTGGGCATTCCTTTTTACCAAATCCCATTGCACCCAATCGAAGTGACGTCCACCCAATTCTTTGGATTTTTTAACCTGATCATATGAGAATAGGGTCTTTTCCAACATTATTAAACTACCCTCCTATCATAAAATGTAGTCTCTCGGAAATCCGAAAGTATATATGGTTCAAGGCATGAAGCCTTGGGCCATTTTTGCTTTTTCCTCCAAAATTTGAGGAAAAAAGTTTTAAATAGAACACATGTTGGCTTGACAAATCAGGATCGCCCCAAC